>CAYSFN010000197.1:0-3344 GCA_964430045.1 uncultured Gemmatimonadaceae bacterium | reverse complement strand
CCTGGGCACGCAGAGGGCGCCGACCATCTGCTCCGAGCACTCGAGCCGCCAGCGCGTGATGAAGCGGCGCTGCACCACGCGCGGTTCGTCGGCGCCATAGTCGGTCGTGGCGACCGAGAAGTAGCCGACGCGCTGATCGAAGTACCGCGGCATCATCGGCTGCTCCGGCAGCTTGAGAAAGCTCCAGTGCATCAGGAAGGTCGCGGACGGCGGCAGCGTCGTCGCGCCCGCCGCACCGCCACGCCCACCCCCGGCGGCCGGCGTGTTCGTGATGGTGATGGTGCTGCGCACCTCGACGTTCGTCGGGTAGGGCGTGGCCGTCTCGATCCACGTCCGCTGCTGGTCGAGCTGCCCGCGATACTGGGTCGCCGGGCTCATTTCCCACGGCGGTTGCGTGAAGAGTCGCGTGACGTCGATGACCGCGGCGGAATCAGCGCCGTACGCCTCGACGTTGAACGTGGCGAGGATCGGCGGGACGTTCGCGGCGGCCACCGCGCGGGCGATCGCCAGCGTGGAGTCCGCGATCACGCTGTACGGGATCAGGCGCAGCAGGACCCGGTTGCCTGCACGCTCCCAGCGGATCACACGGTTCCCCTGCGCCTGGCCGCCATAGCCTGCGCCGAGGGTCGTCTGCTCGATCTGCTGCACGAGCAGGATGTCCTTGCCCAGCACCGCGCGCGGGATCTCGAAGAGCAGTCGTGCCCCGTCGCGGTGCGTGCGCACGAGGCCGTCGCGGCTACGCATGGCGCGCGTGATCACGCGATCATAAGCCCGCGGCTGCGCCTCCGCGGCGGCGGCGCCTCGCCCGCCACCCCCACCGCCCGGTGGCGCGTCCTCGGTCGCACCGCCGGTGGGCGCCGCCGCCGGTGCGCCCCCGCGTCCGCCCGCCGTGGGCGTGGGGGTCGGCGCCGGCGTCGCCGGGCGTGTGCAGGACCACAGCGCAAGGCTGGTGATCGCAACGGTGGCAAGTCGGGGGATCGGAGGGAGCATCGTCGTGGGGGAGGAGGGAAGGGGCACGGGGCGATACGCCGCCCAGCTCACGGATCTATGCGCATTCCGGTCGGAAGCGTGAATTCCACGCGGTCCCCTGCCCCGATGCCGCGCGCGGCGAACCAGCCACGGTTCACCTCGAGGGCATAGCGTGCGGGACCCGCGGAATAGTGGGTCGTGCGATCATCGAGGCGATCCATGTGCTCGATGTTGATGATGCGTCGATCGGCGTCGATGAACGCGATGCTCAGGTCGATGGGGGTGTCCTTCATCCAGAAGCCGAGCTGACCGTCGCGCCCGAACACGAACAGCATCCCCGCGCTGTCCGGGAGCTGCTGCCGCCCCATCAATCCCCTGGCGCGCGCCGCGGCCGTGGCCACGACCTCGACCTGCAACGTCGTCGTGCCGATGTGCAGGGTGATCACCTGCGCCGAATCGGTCGGCACCCAGACGCGGAGCGTCTGCTCATCGTGCGCCATCGGCCTGGTCGCGCGCTCGGCGCCGCAGGACCCCCCAACCGTGAGGAGCGCCGCCAGCATGGCGCCGCGAAGTCGTGGCAGATGGATGGTCATCGTAGCTCTACGTTAGCTGCCGGGGGCCGCGTTGAACACCGTCCGCCGCTCAGTCAAAGGGTTCGCCCTGCTGCAGCGCAGCTGCACCGAAACGGGTGCGCACGCGATCCAGGGCCCGGGCGAGTGCGATGTCCCGGGGGCTCTCTTCGGCCACGGGGCGTGACGCGAACAGTCCCAACTGCTCGGTGGCCCCGGGGCCGTCGCCGAAGCCACCCACGCCGATTCCCGCGAGGCGGATCGCGCCCGGCATCCGCTCCCGCAGCGCCTGGAACAGGTGGAGTGTGGTGCGACGGATCGCCGCGTCGCTTTCCACGGGACTGCGCAACGTCAGCGCCATCGTGCGGGTGCGGAACCGGGTGTCCCGGAGCTTGACGGTGACCGTCCGCGCGCGGAGGCCAGCCGCGCGCAGGTCGGCTCCGGTCCGTGCGGCGAGCGCGAGGAGGCGCCGCCGCAGGACGGCGTCGTCCGCGACGTCGCGTCCGAAGGTCCGTTCGTGGCTGATCTGCTTGCGCGGCGCGCGCGGTGCCACGGGGCGGTCGTCGAGGCCGAGCGCCCGCCGTCGGAGCCACGCGGCGCCGTGAGTGCCGAGGGCGCGCTCGAGCAGTTCCGGCGGGGCGGTTCGTGCCTCGCCGAGCACGCGAATGCCGATGGTGATCAGTCGCTGCTCGGTGCGCGGGCCGACGCCGGGGACCGCCGCGACCGGCAGTGGATCGAGGAAGGCGCGCACGCCGTCGGCGTCCACGATGGCCACCCCCGAGCCGCCACGTCCCGGCTTTGCGACCTCGACCGCAAGCTTGGCAATGTACTTGCTCGGGCCACCGCCGATCGAGACCGCCAGTCCCGTCGCGGCACGCACGGCGTCGCGGATCATGTGTGCGGTTTCGGCGAACGTCGCCCGGTACAGGGCTTCGGTGCCGCTCAGGTCGAGATACCATTCATCGATCGAGGCGCTCTCGACCAGCGGAGACCAGCGCTCCAGCTCGGCCCGGATGGCGCGGCTGTACTGTCCGCACTCCGCGGGCACGGGCACGCACAGGGCGTCGGGGCACAGCCGCAGCGCGCTCCGGATCGGCATGGCGCTGCGGACGCCGCGCGAGCGCGCCTCGTACGACGCGGAGCAGACCACGCCGCGCCCTCCTGGGCGCCCACCCACGATCAGCCGCGCGGCTCGACCGGCCCCTTCGGGGTCGACCAGCCGTGCCACGCCCACGAAAAACGCGTCGGCATCGATCAGCAGGATGCGGCGCCGTGCGCCGGGTTCGTCATGCATACCAGGGCGAAACCTAGCGCCAAACGAACGAAGGGGGACCCACTGGGGTCCCCCTTCGTTACCCTGCAACGGCTCGGGATCCTAGTTCCGGATCTCGATGAGGATCGCGCGCCGATTCAGTGCGCGGCCTGCCGCGTTGTCGTTCGACGCCGTCGGCTGCAGTTCCCCGAAGCCCTTGGTGGTCAAACGCGATGCGTTGATGCCCTTCGAGATCAGATACTCCCGCACCGCGACGGCACGGCGCTCCGAGAGGCCTTGGTTGTAGGTCTCGGTGCCGATCGCGTCGGTGTGCCCCTGGATCTCGACGCGCATGTCCGCATAGCGGTTGAGCACCGTGACCGCCGAGTCGAGCTTGACACGCCCTTCCGGCTTGAGGGTCGCCTTGTCGAAGTCGAAGAAGACGCCTTCAAGACGGTAGATCTCACGCGGTGCCGGTGGCGCCGGTGGTGGTGGCGGCGGTGGCGGTGGGGGTGGCGGCGGTGGCGGAGGAGGTGGCGGCGGCGGTGGTGGCG
>CAYSFN010000196.1:0-3368 GCA_964430045.1 uncultured Gemmatimonadaceae bacterium | reverse complement strand
TCGCGACGGTCCCGTCGTGTGCCGTGACGATGCGGGTCGCGACGGACCAGCGGTCAGGGGCGTCGCTGACCGTGGCGTCGGTGGGTTGTTGCGGCGCCAAGGCTGAGCCGCGCCCCGGGCTGGAGATGATCTGCGATGTCGCGCCGGCGAGGCGCTTCCCTGCCGCCGTCACGTCAGCCGCGGTCACGGGGCGCGGGCGCTGCCGCAGGCTCTCGGTACGCCGCAGCACCGCTCCCGTGGGTGTGATGCGGTACCAACGCACTTCAGCCGCATACCCGTCGGCCACCACGAGCAGCGAGTCACCGATGAGCGCGTGAACCCCCTGGTTGCCGAAGCCGACAGGGCGCGCGGTCGGCCGGCCGGAACCCGAGTTGAGCGTGACGAACCCCATGTCCATGCGGAACGCGGCGATGGTGTCCGTACGACCGGCTCGGGTCCGCAGGACGACGGTGCGGTACATCGGCTCGACGGCGGTCACCGGCCGCGGCGGGATCGTGCGGTCGAGCTGCTGCATCTCGATCAGCAGATGATGGCCGTGCCGGAGGGGAATCGCGTCGAGCCACTCCGGCCGCTCGCGTGTCGTCCGGATATGCCGTCCGTCGCGCGCGAACTCGAGATACCCGTTGCGCTGATCCATCACGTGCACCATGGTGTCGCGCAGCCTGACGGTCAGCGGCGTCTGCAGCTCGCCCGGGCCGCTCCCCTGCCGACCGAAGCGGCGCAGGAAGGTGCCGTGCGCGGCATCATACACCTTGAGATCACGGTCGCCGGCATCGATCACGAAGAGTTCGCCACCGGGCGCGATGGCCGTGGTGCCGATCCGTGCAATGAAGACCCCCGCGGCTTCGTCGGTACCGATCGCACGCTGCTCCTGGAGCGGGCGCAGCGGGTACGGCCCAGGCGACTGCGCGGCAAGCGCGGCCGGCGTGAGCAGGAGGAGGAAGGCGAGACGCATGCACGCAATGGGTGGGGATCACTCGACGGCGAGCAACCTTTGGGTGAGCAGGCGGCGCCATCCGCCCTGCGGAGTATCCGCTTCGGACTCACGTCGCCCAGAGGCGAGTGCCGCACATTGCACCACGTCCGAAAGTAACCAGAATCGCGTCACCCATGCACCGGGATGCTCCCCGCGACGAGATGCGCCGAGACCGAGTACTCACGCGGCGAATGGCGAATGATCACATGATTGCCGATGAAGCTGCGCGCGAGCACGTCGACCACCCCGTACCCGACGAACGGGGCCGTGCGCCTGGCGGCGCAGGCGCGCCGATCACGCCGGTTATGACGTCAAGTTGTGCCGTGGCCTTGCGGGGCGACGGCGAACCGCGCGGAACGCTACGGCCCGCGTGCCAGCCCCAGCTTCTCCTGCAGCCGATCCGTGGTCAGATGCTTCGCGACGTCGAAGGGCTCGCATTCGCCACTGGCGGAGGTGAACGCGATCGGCCCCACCTTCCGCGCGACCTGCAGCGCCGCCGCGTTCAACGCCGCGCTCCGCTTCCCGATCCCCATCAGCGCCGTGCCCATCGACAGGCGGACCCGCTCCGCTTCCCCCTCGATCGTGTCCGCGATACGCTCGACCTGGGCGAGGAAGAACGCCTCACTCGGCGCCTTCTTGCCGGCGAACTTCGACGCTTCATAGAGCAGCCCGTACCCGCAGTCGCGGCGGACCGGGTCGTCGCTCCGGACCCACTGATCGGCCAGCTCGACCACGAACGATGTCTTCGCAAGCGTCGCGTCGCACGAGGCGAACACATGCGCCAGCATGCCGCCGGCCAGCTCCTCGACCTGCGCTTCGGCCTGCTCCCGGGTGATGCGCACGGGGTCGTCGATGAGCAGCGCGATGATTCTGGCGTCGTACACGTCGGTCTTCCAGAGCGCCTGCGCGAGCTCCCGGTCGCGGCCTATCCGCTTCGCCAGCTTGCGCAGCCGCGTGAGCCCGATTCCGTAACTCCTCATCCCGGTGGTGCTCGGACCCAGCTTCTCCCAGTGGCTCATGCCCTGCTCGTCGCGGTCAGCGTCGAGCAGGGCGAGGACGTCGGACACGGTCATCGGAGGTATCCTGATTCGTTGGTTCGGGATCGCATCCACCCAGCCACCACCTCCAGCAATTCAGCTTCGACCGGGTGGGCAAGCAATCGTCGACTGCCGAACAGGGTCGGGGGTTGGTCATCACATCTCAGCAGATGGGTCATGCCGGCAATGATGCGTTGATCGACTGGGCCCTGTCCAAGCGCCGCGATTCGGGACACATCGACCGGATCACACTGCAGATCTTTCTCGCCACCGACAAGCAGCATCGGACACGTGATTCTGCCGAAGACCTGCGAAGCATCAACGTGCAGGAGCTCGCGAAGCCATTTTGCCGGAATCCGTCCAAACCAGGTGCGGATCGAAGGTTTCGTGGAGATCCTGAGTTTCCGGATCAAGGCCTCCTGGTTCGCGACCGGACCTCCGACGAGCCGGGCCATGAGCGCATGAACCAGCTGCCCCACTCCCTTCCTGCCGGCGATCTCTCGCTCAATCTGACGAGCTTGTCTGATCAGGATATCCTCCATGGGCTCGATGAATGGGCAGAGCAACGCCAAGCCTGCGATCTCGGACCGGCGCAGGCTGGCTTGAGCGGCAATGAGGCACCCTTCACTATGGCCAAGCAGGAACAACTGCCCCGCCTGGCAACACTCGGCACGGCGAAGCGAATCGCACCAGCAGACGACGTCATCGACAAGGTCATGGTGGCCGGCGGTGTAGTAGTCGCCTTCGCTCGAGCCGCAGCCGCGTTTGTCGAAACGGACGCTGGCAATTCCGCTTTGGGCGAGGTGATGGGCAAGGGCATTGAAGATCTCCAGCTTCTGGCCTTTCATGTTCTGGTCGCGATCGAGTGGACCGCTCCCGTGGACCATCAGGACCACGGGAAACGCCCCCTTCCCGGCCGGCAGACAGAGCGTGCCCACGAGCCGGTTTCCGTCTGCTTGCACATGGATTTCGCGCTCGATCATGGAGAGATGCTTGCAGGAGCCTCACGTGCAAGCATACGGGATGCCGTGCTATTCACGATTGCCTTCACGGCGGAGACGCCCCCCCCCCTGCGTTTCAGCGCGAACGCCCGCGCGAAGTTGTTATAGAGCGGTGGCATCGGTTCCTCCTGGGTCATACGCCATCTAGCTTGCACCAGGCATCTCGCTCGCGCAAGGTGTCCCGCTGGAACCGCTGGACCCCCAGAGCCCGGGCGGCCTTGCGTTGCCCGAAAGCCCGCCACGAGAATATTTTGCTGGGGCATTCCACCAACCGACGGAGCAACGGCATGACCGGACGTATTGTGACGACGGGATTCCTGTTCACCTCCCTCCTGGCGCTCGCCGGGTGCAGCG
>CAYSFN010000195.1:0-3398 GCA_964430045.1 uncultured Gemmatimonadaceae bacterium | reverse complement strand
GTTCATCCTCTGGCCAATCGAACCATCGCATAGGTGTGCGCTCGTGTAGCGGGGCCGCATCACCCCACCAGCGCCCCCTCCCCATGCTCGAACGCCGAGCTGATCCGCCCCACATCACGCGCCGAGAGCCCCAGCGTTGCCGCGATCTGACGCCACTGCGTGGTCACCGCGACGATGTCACGCGCCCGCACACGCGCCTCCTCCGGGGTCAGCCCGAAGGACTCGGCGACCGACAACGCCAACGGCAGTGAGGCGCGCACATCGACGTCGTCGATCGCGGTGCTGAGGCGGAGTGGCCGGACTTCCAGCGGGGTCGGGTTCACGTCATAGAGCGGCGACAGTCGCCAGCCACTGGTGCCGTGGTAGCACACGCCGTGGTTGCGCAGATGGTCGTCCGTGTTCGAGACCAACACCGTGAACACGATGCGCGACCAGAGCTCGCGCAGGTCCGCCGCGGGCGACGCCCCATGGCGACGCAGCGCGTCGGCGATCTCGAGGTAGCTGTGCGTCTCGCCGTCGCGTGCGTCCAGCAAGCTCATGGCCGAGAGGAAGGGAATGCGCTGGCCATCCACCCGGTCGAAGCGGCGGACGAGGAGGGCGGTGGCGTCGCCCAGCGCGAGCAGCCGGATGTCGGGCACGTTGAGACCGGCCCGCCGGGCCAGCGTGAGGGCGAGCGCTTCGCTGCGCGCCATGTCGTAGTCGTCGTGCCGCGTCGAGAACTTGGCGATCCACAGGCTCCCGTCCGTCTCGCGCACCACGGCCTTGGGGCGGGCACCACCCAGTGACGAGCCCGGGGCCAGCAGCAGTGCTAGGTCGTCTGCGGCCTCGTCATCGTCGAGCACCCGGTCGGCGGCGGCCGCCAGACGCGGCAGGTCGACGACGGGCGGGATCGCCGCGTCTTCTGCCGTGGCGAGGTACGGGCCATCGGGCATTCGCTGGAAGCGAAGCGCACCCTGGCGCAGGCTGTCCGACACACCCAGCAAGATGTCCAGCTCGTGCAGCTGCCGCGGCGCCCGACCCTCGCGGCGTGCCCGTTCACGCTCGGCGCGGTGCAGCAGCGTGCGGCCCCAGCGGTCGGGCGCGGAGTCGCCGAAGGCGCCGAAGAGCGCCTTCCCCTGACCCGTGTGATGCGGCGCGGCATCGAGCCGCAGGGCGGGCTGCAGCGCGAAGCGGGCCGGATGCGCCAGCCAGGCGTCGTCGTACTGGAAGGTGGCCCGTTCGCGGCCCTTGCTGGCCTGCGTCCAGAGCCGGCCAACGGGAATGGTGTCGGCGCCGAGTGACACGGAGACGATGGTCGCCGTGCCGCTCATCGCGCCGTGCGCGGCAGCCGCACGCGCTGCGGCAATCGCTCCTCGTCGAGCATCAGCCCCACCCCGTCCACGCTGGCGTCGGCCAGTCCCGCGACCCGCTCGATCAAGCCGAGCGCGTGGATGACCGCGACGTAGGCGCCGCAGGCCACGGAGGGTTCACCGCGCTCGATACGCGTGAGCGTCGCCGGCGCGATGAACGCCCGCTCCGCGATCACCTTGGCCGGGATGCGTCGGCGTCGGCGCGCGTCCCGGAGGTCCGCGCCGAGCTTGCGGATAGCGCGTTCGGCGGACGGGGTGAGCTTGGGCTGCTGTTTGGACATAAAGAATTATAAACGATGCCTTAACTCATATAAATAGTCATATGTATCGATTTAAGTTCCCGCCCTCCCCAATTGCAACCAGGTACGATGACCCCTGTAGCATCCACAAAAAGGGCCGCCACCCGGCGGCCAAGCAGTCGCAAGCCCTACACCCCCGCCAACACCCGCTCCGCCGCCGCCTGCGGCGTGTCCACCAGCGCCAGCCGGAACACTTCCTCCAGCGTCTCCACGGCGTGGAAGCTCAGGACATCCCGCACCTCCTGCGGCACGTCCTCCAGGTCGGCCTCGTTCTCCTTGGGGATCACGATGTGCGTGATGCCCGCCCGGTGCGCGCCCAGCACCTTCTCCTTCACGCCGCCGATGGGCAGCACGCGCCCGCGCAGCGTCACCTCGCCCGTCATGGCCAGGTCGCGCCGCACCGGCCGCTTCGACATTTCCGAGGCCAGCGCCGTCGCGATCGCCACACCCGCACTGGGCCCGTCCTTGGGGATCGCGCCTGCCGGCACGTGGATGTGCGTCTCCACCGCGCCCAGCCGCGAGCGCGGAATGCCCAATTCCTCAGCGTGGTTGGTCACATACGTGAAGGCGGCCCGCGCGGACTCCTTCATGACATCACCCAACTGCCCGGTGAGGATCAGCGCCACCGGCCCGCCACCCGCCTCGCCCTGACCGGCCGTCTCCAGCCGCCGCGCCGAGGCCTCGACGAACATGATGTCGCCGCCCATCGGCGTGTAGTACATGCCCGTGGCCATGCCCACCTCGTTGGTCTCGTTCAACCGCTCGGGCCGCACCTTGGGCCGCCCCAGCAGCTCACGCACCTCGTCGGCCGAGATCACGCCGTCCTCGATGGTCGTGGTCGCCGCGCCCGTGGCCACGCGCCGCGCCACCTTACGCAGCACCGCGCCCACCTCACGCTCCAACTGCCGCACGCCGGCCTCACGCGTGTAGTTGCTGATCAACGCCGCGATGGCGTCGTCCTCAAGCTGCACCTCCTTGTCCGCCAGCCCCGACTCCTCCAACTGCCGCGGCACCAGGTACTTCTTCGCGATCTCCGCCTTCTCCCGCTCGGTGTAGCCCGCGAACTCCACCACCTCCATGCGGTCCAGCAACGGACCAGGGATGTTCTGGATCACGTTCGCCGTCGCGACAAAGATCACTTCGCTCAAGTCGAACGGCACGCCCAGGTAGTGGTCCGTGAACGAGTCGTTCTGCGCCGGGTCCAACACCTCCAGCAGCGCACTGGACGGATCGCCCTGGAACGACACGCCCAACTTGTCCACCTCGTCGAGCAAAAACACGGGGTTCTTGGTGCCGGCCTGCTTCATGCCGGCAATGATGCGCCCTGGCATCGCACCCACATAAGTGCGCCGGTGCCCGCGGATATCCGCCTCATCGCGCGCACCGCCCAGCGCTACGCGCACATACTCACGCCCCAACGAGCGCGCGATACTCTTGGCGATCGACGTCTTGCCCACGCCCGGCGGCCCCACGAACAGCAGGATGGGCCCCTTCGCCATGGCCCGCGCCTTGGCCTCGCGCGGGTCGCCGTGCTCCTGCGTCTTGACCAGTGCCTCGGCCTCCTGCTGCGCGCGCAACTGCCGCACGGCCAGGAACTCCAGCACGCGGTCCTTCACGTCGCCCAAGCCGTAGTGGTCCTCGTCGAGGATCTCGCCAGCCCGCACCAGCTCCAAGTGATCGTCACTGCGCTCGCCCCAGGGCAGCTCGGCGATCCGCTCCAAGTAGGTGCGGATCACCTGGGCCTCCATCG
>CAYSFN010000194.1:782-3399 GCA_964430045.1 uncultured Gemmatimonadaceae bacterium | reverse complement strand
TGTAATACTCCCCGAATCTGAAACCAGAGGTTTAGTTAAAAATAGAATTAATTTTACTAAACCCCATGACAAAACAAACCCGACGCAAATTCAGTGCGGAATTCAAGGCCAAGGTCGCCTTGGAAGCCGTCAAAAATCAAAAGACACTTGCAGAGCTCAGTCTGCAGTATGAAGTCAATCCGGTAACAATCTCGAAATGGAAATCGGAGTTTTTGGAGAATATGTCAGCAGCCTTTGGCGGAGATAAACCTATGTCAATGCCTGCGGATTCTCCTCAAATAGAAAGGCTGTATGCCCAAATCGGACAATTAAAGGTAGAACTGGACTTTTTAAAAAAAAGTGCAAAGAAACTGGGGATCCCAGAGAGCGAATGGAAGCCATAAGACACAATCATACTTTATCAGTGCGAAAGCAGTGTGAAATACTTTGTGTTCCGCGGAGCTCCCTGTATTATCAGCCGATCCCTGAGAAGCTGGAGAATGTGAAAATGATGGGGTTGATGGACCGGCACCTGCTGGGGCATCCAACTGAAGGGGTTGTGTCTATGGTGGATTGGCTGAAAGAGCGAGGTTATCCGGTGGGTCCTAAAAGGATCAGGCGCTTGTTTAAGTTGATGGGACGTCAAACATTATATCGTAAAAAGAACCTTACCAAAGGCGCTTTGAGGGAGTTTATCAAACCTTAACTGCTCCGGGGATTGGAAATTACTCATGCCAATCAGGTATGGTGCACCGATATCACTTATATCCCAATGGCCAAAGGGTTTATGTATATGACAGCCTTTATTGATATTTACAGCCGTAAGATTATGGGTTGGGGTATCAGCAACTCAATGAGTAAAAGGTGGTGTCTAGAAGTGTTTAAGGACGCAATCGCACAACATGGCAAGCCAAAGATCATCAACTCCGATCAGGGATCACAGTATACCAGTTTTGCCTGGACAAATTTCCTGGAACAGGAACAGATCAGAATATCTATGGATGGTAAAGGAAGAGCTACTGATAACACCTGGATCGAACGCTTCTGGAAAAGTCTGAAATATGACTACGTTTATCTGAACCCTTGTGATAATGGCTTAGAACTTTTTGAAGGAGTTCAAAACCATATCGAGTATTACAATCAGAAAAAGCATCAATCTCTGAAAATGTCTCCTGATAAAACTTACCTGGAATCAATTAATAAATGTGCAGCTTAATCAATCAAAATCTTAACTTAGCAAACCATCCCTTTGGTTCAGAGATTGGGGAGTATTACAAAGTATAAAATATGGTTGATCCTTAGAAAAATTATTTCACTTAAGCCAGCAATTGATATAACCTCTGAATGATTATTACTTTTATCTTCCAAATTGTCCATAAGACATTAATTGGTCTAAAAATCTTATTAATTCTATGTCACTTGTAAACTTCCCACAATTAGAACCGGTTTTAAGTTGGCAACTCAAAGTTGTTGATTTATTTGTAAATATCATTAATAGAGTTCAAATTATTTAATGACTGATTAGCGCTACCTATGAGGGGTTCAAGTCCCGCCCCGGGTACCATCTTAAAAGTCTTGACATTCAGGGCTTTTCTAATTTAAAAAACAGGCAAAAGAAGGCCATCGTCAGTAGTGAACAAAGCCATTTACCCGTATCGTCCCGCCAGCCTTGTAATTCCCGACCCTTCCAGTAAGAACCAAAGTTGGTTAATTAAATTCTATGTATGGCATGTCGGAAAACAGAAACTGGAAATGCAACGAGATTATGAGTGCAATTACATTCAGGATTGAAGAACGTAAGCAATGGTGCAAACAGCGTATAAAGGATATTAACGTCCTTTTAGGCACAGGTGTCTATATTGATGGTGGTTCAGAGAAATTGCAGTCAATAACAACAGTTCCGGTGCAACCTACTGAAAGTGAAACACTGATTATTCAGCAACAAGGGTCAACTGAATTAGAACCAAAGTCAAAGCATCCCAGCTACTTTACTAATGAAGGTTATTTTATTGCTTTACCATCTTATAATTGTAAGATGAACCAGAAGTGATTACTCTGACAAAAAAGAAACCGGGATTAATATCCGAAATGTTGATGGAACTTTCCTGATTGCATTCCTTTTTTTGGGTAAGGCGTCCAGATATATCGTATATTTCTATATCAAACTGCTTAATATTTGTAGATATACTCAGTACATCCTTTACAGGATTCGGATATAAACTAAACGCTTCATTATTGGAAAACTCATTTATCCCCAGAGTGGGAAGTCCTGTAAATATCATTGCTCCTTTCCCCCCTGAACTTATGGGGTAGGTACTTATACCTGTTTCCGAATCATAAAAAGAGATCATTGAATGCATTTCCCCATCCAATGTTTTCCATGTCTTTCCACTATCCAAACTAATCATTGATCCATATCTGCCACCAGCAATATAAAAACTCTTGCCACCTACCTTATCTTTTGCATATCCTATAGATGATATAGGAGAAAATTGATTACTACTATCCCAGGTCATGCCTCCATCATTTGTTGTAAATAATCGGCTAAAATCGTTACCGTCAATAATATAACGTCTAAATGCTATTCCATTCAATGTATCCTTGAACTGCATGCTAAGATTTCCTAAAAAATTATAAT
>CAYSFN010000194.1:0-772 GCA_964430045.1 uncultured Gemmatimonadaceae bacterium | reverse complement strand
GTAGGCCGTTCAATCCAATGTTTTCCATAATCGTCCGTTACCAAAAAAGAGGAGTCTGTGACAAGAAGAGCCTGAGCTCCCATTACCGAAAGTACCCGTATATTAATAGTGTTTTGAGTAATGACATCAATATTCACACAAGGTATTTTTTCCCATGACGCCCCTGAATTTTCCGTAATATATATTTCGAGACAACCATTCGATGCTGTTCGACTTATCCGGCAGAAATGTTGATCGTCAAATACGAAGAATGTAAAAGAAGCCGAAGAAATACTATCCGAAATAAAAACACTGTCCCACGTATAGCCCCCGTCTATGCTACGCATTAATACCCGATGGCCTCCGGATATTAAAGTCCCATATATAAATGCCGTATCATCATTTACTACACTAAGTCCTGATATTGAGCGAAAAACACCCTCAATAACTTCGAAACTGTTTCCTCCATTATTACTTAACACTATTTTAGGGCCTCCCGTAGATCCCAATCCATAAGCCCAAATCTTATTTTTACTTGTATATTGAATAGCCACAAATGATAAATCATTCATAGGCACAGGCACTGTTTGCCATTGGGCATAAGCATTATGCGCTATGCCCAATGAAACAAGCAGTGTAATTAGCAAGATTCGAACTCTCATATCTACTTAGTCAAAAAAAAAGCCTATGCGGTTGCAAGACTCAATGCAACAGTCAAAACTTCAGATTGTTACGCACTTCAAAGGTATAAAAATTATTACGGACAAGCCTGGTTCTCACGGATGTGCTGTCC
>CAYSFN010000193.1:0-3451 GCA_964430045.1 uncultured Gemmatimonadaceae bacterium | reverse complement strand
GCGGACGGGTGGATTCGTTGGGTCCCGCTGGGAATCGCGGCGGTTGCTATCTGCGTCGGGTCCGTTGGCGCCATCATCGAGATCGCGGCACACGCGCGACGGTGAAGCGGCGGAGACGCAGCCGCCACGGCGAGGCGTCCTACCCCGCGCCGCCGTGCGGCATATCGCCATGCTGCGTTTAGATCTCACAGCACGAGATGGTGCACCAGTGGCAGGACGAGACCGGTCGGGAGGTGGATCACGGGCCGGGTTTCCGGCGCAAGGCGCGCGAGATAGGGATCACGCCGCGGGCGGTGCGGGTGGTGGGGTAGTCAATAAGGGGTGATAGGTGTGACTTGAAATGCCATCAGGGTAGCTGTATCACCCCTTATGCCAAACGCTGCTGTCCTCCCACTCGCGCTGCGTCGGTCGCTGGTCGCGCTCGGCCGAGGCCTCAACGTCGCACGTCGCCGCCGCCGACTTACGGCTTCGATGGTCGCCGAGCGCGTCGGCGTCACGCGGCAGACATATGCTCGGGTCGAGCGAGGTGATCCCACGGTGGCGGTGGGGACGTACCTGATGGCCATGTTCGTGCTGGGGTTGGAGTGGGACGCGCTGACGCGGCGCGCGGACCCGCAGGCCGACTCGATCGGTACCTCGCTTGAGGTCGCCGCGCTGCCCGTCCGCGTCCGTACACCGCGCGATCCACAGCCCAAGTAGCGCCATGGCCTCTGTGCAGCGACGCTTGGACGTGCTCGTGGGCGAGACGCGCGTGGGCGAGTTGCGCAGCACGCGCGACGGCGCGCGGGAGCGTGCCGCGTTCCGCTATCACGCCGGCTGGTTGGGGAGCCCTGCGCGCTACGGCCTCGACCCCACGCTCCCGTTGGTGGAGGGCGCGCAGTTCGCGCCCGCCGCGCGCGACGCGGGTCAGTCCTAGCCCGTAGCTAGTTCGGCTCGCGAGTCGAGCGGTGAGGCGTCAGGCCCGAATAGTGGATGATCGTTCTCGGCTTGCTGACCTTCAACTCGGTGCCGTTCGGCCCGCGTGACACGACGAACTCGAACAAGGACGCCCAGCCCTCGCATCGCTCGTCGAGTGGAAAGCTGTTGGCGAACACGCGGATCATCCACGTGGAGCCAGGGACGATTTCGGCGGACGACGCGGGCGCGAAGACCGTGAAGACCCGTGACGCGCCACGGCATGTCGCCGGCCCCGGCCCAGCGAAACGCCAGGCGCGCACGACCGCTGTCGAGGTTGCCGTGTCAGCCCCGATCTCGGCAGCGAATCGTCGCATCCTCGCCTGGGCCACGGCCACAGCGTTCACATGAGGTCGACCGTTCACACAGAGCGCTACGTCTTGTGGAAGTGCGAACTCGCAACTTTCGTAAGGAGATACGGCGAAGCGCACGGTGTGCCCGAATCGCTGGAACAGCGTTCGAGCGACCGCCAGCTCAGCGCGAACTAGCGGATCGTTTTGCGACAGCAGCGGACTCGCACTCGTGACGGAGCCGATGGCCACAGCGAGCAGTAGTGCCCGTGAGAGTCCCATCACCACACCGGCAAAAGGCATCTGGCCAGCTCCTGATCGATGAAGGCATGTCCGGCCGAGTCGCTGGGTACACCCGTGTGAAGGTGCACTGCCTCATGAGCAAGCGTTGTCATGATCTGATCCACACTTCGTCCCGTCTGCGCGACCCACATGGTGTTCCCTTGAGCGACTCCACACACTACTCCACCCTGCGCAGCGAGGCAACTGTCCATTGCGTTGATGTTGGCGCTAAGGAGTACTGCGCCGTAGTCACCACAGTCCGCATTGTGGTTGCACCTCCAAGGCGCCTCACCCCAAGCGGCTGCGAAGTTGTCGTCGTACGGGACCGCTGTGCAGTTCGGGCAGGCCTCGCCTGATAGCCGCGGTTCGTCGGACGATGGTGGGCTCGCAGGGGTGGTCGGTGACTCGGAACATCCAAAGAGCGTCGCCGTGATCACGGCGCCAAGCAAGCCCTTCCAGAGTTTCCGCACCGGAAGCACCAGAACAGTTGGCTTATACATTCGTAACCCTTGTGGCGTTCGCTGTCGAAGTGGTCCCTCTTCTGGATACTACCCCCCCCGCGAGACTGTCAAGAGCCATGCGGTGCCCCGCATCGCCAATGGCTCTAGCCCTCTGGGACCTTCTCGGCAGATCCGCCAACGGAACCGGGCACGTTGAACCGTTTAAAGGTGCGGTCGATTGCGAGCCGATCCACACGGCCCGCACGACCTATCGGCCCGCCAGTGGTAGATTTCTGGTGGCCCTCTCCCACATCCCGCCCATATCCCGGCCTGAAGCCGATTGCGCACATCATGACCGCCAACTTCCTCGCCTCTCCCGAGCTCGCCCCCCACGCCGACGACCTGTTCGGCATTGACGCCGCCCTCACGGAGGAGGAGCGCGCCATCCGCAGCTCGGTCCGCCGCTTCGTGGGCGAGCAGGTGCTGCCCGTCATCGGGCAGGCCTATGTGGACGGGCGCTTCCCCAAGGAGATCACGCCAGGCATGGCCGAGTTGGGCGTGTTCGGGCCGACGCTGCCGGAGAAGTACGGCTGCGCGGGGCTGTCGAGCGTGGCCTACGGCATCATTTGTCAGGAGCTGGAGCGCGGGGACTCGGGCGTGCGCTCCTTCGCCTCGGTGCAGGGCTCGTTGGTCATGTACCCCATCTACGCCTTTGGCAGTGAAGAGCAGCGCATGAAGTACCTGCCCGGGCTGGCCAAGGCCGATCTGATCGGTTGCTTTGGACTGACTGAGCCGGATTACGGCAGCAACCCGTCGGGGATGATCACGCGGGCGGCGCGGCAGCCGGACGGCTCGTGGGTGCTGAACGGCAGCAAGATGTGGATCACCAATGGCTCCACGGCCGATGTGGCGATCATCTGGGCCAAGACCGAGGGCGACGACCCCAAGTCCATTCGCGGCTTCGTGGTGGATACCGACACCAAGGGCTTCAGCGCCAAGGACCAGAAGGGCAAGCTGTCATTGCGGGCCAGCGACACCAGCGAGCTGGTGCTGGACGAAGTCCACGTGCCGGCTGATGCGCTACTGCCGGGCAGCGGCGGCCTCAAGAGCCCGCTGATGTGCCTGACGCAGGCGCGCTACGGCATTGCGTGGGGCGCGATCGGTGCGGCCATGGCCTGCTTCGAGGAGGCTGTGGCCTACGCCAAGACGCGCGTGATGTTCGACAAGCCGATCGGTGGATTCCAGATCCAGCAGGTGCGCTTGGCGAACATGCTCACGGAGATCACTAAGGGGCAGCTGCTCGCGTTGCACCTTGGGCGCATGAAGGACCAGGGCACCTTTACGCCGCAGATGGTGTCGCTGGCCAAGCGCAATAACGTGGACATCGCGACGGATATCGCGCGCGAGACGCGGCGCTTGCTGGGCGGCAATGGCATCTTGGCCGAGTACTCGGCGATGCGGCACATGGCCAACTTGGAGAGCGTG
>CAYSFN010000192.1:0-3453 GCA_964430045.1 uncultured Gemmatimonadaceae bacterium | reverse complement strand
TGTCAAGAGCCATCGCATGACGGAAAATAGCCAGCGACGGCCGCGCCGACAAATGGTCGTCGGGCGCGGCCGGTCCGGCGGGCCTACTGCACGGCGTTGATCATGTCGAAGATCGGCAGGTACATCGCGACGATCATTCCACCGACGACGGCGCCGAGGAAGACGATCATCATCGGCTCCAGCAGGGCGAGCAGGCCGCTGACGGCGGCGTCGACCTCCTCATCGTAGAAGTCGGCGATCTTCGACAGCATCTCGTCGAGCCCGCCCGTCTGCTCGCCGACGGCGATCATCGAAATGACCATCGGCGGGAAGACCTTGGACTTCTCCAGCGGCGAGGCGATGGTGTCCCCGCCGGCGATGGACGCCCGGCTGGCCATGATCGCGTCCTGGATGACGCGGTTGCCCGAGGTCTTGGCCGTGATCTCGAGGCCGTCGAGGATGGACACGCCGGAGGAGACCAGCGTCCCGAGCGTGCGCGTGAACCGCGAGACGGAGGACTTGCGCAGCACGTCGCCGAGCACGGGGAGCTGCAGGAGGATCCGGTCGATCATCAACTGCCCGTTCTGCGTCGCGTAGTAGCGCTGGAGCATCACGACCGACCCGGCGGCGCCCGCGATCACGGCCCACCAGAAGTTCTGGAGGAACTCGGACATCGCGATGACGATGCGCGTCGGCAGCGGCAGGGCGAGGCCGACGGACGCGAACATGTCCTGGAAGGTCGGAATGACGAAGACCAGCAGCACGACGATCGCCGAGGCGGCCACGCCCATGATGACGCCGGGATAGATCATCGCCCCCTTCACCTTGCGGATGAGCGCGTCGTTCTTTTCCATGAACGTCGCCAGCCGCATCAGGATGGTGTCGAGGATGCCGCCCGCTTCGCCCGCGGCGACCATGTTCACGTACAGGTCGCTGAAGGCCTTGGGATGCTTGCGCAGGGCGTCGGCGACCGTGTTGCCCGACTCGACGTCGAAGACCACCTGCCTGGTGACGCTCTGCAGCGCGGGGTTCTCGCTCTGCCGGGCGAGGATGTCGAGGGCCTGCACGAGCGGGAGCCCCGAGTTGATCATCGTCGAGAACTGCCGGGTGAAGATGACGATGTCGCGCATCTTGATGGCCCCACCGGACTTCCGGGGTGCCTTCTGGGCTTCCTCGATCTTGACGACGTTCATCCGCTGCCGGCGCAGCTGCTCGACGACGGCTTCCCGGTCCGCCGCCTCGATGGTCGCCGACTTGAGCGCCCCGCGCGCGTCGCGGGCGGTATAGGTGTACGTGGGCATGACGAAACTCCGACTGCGGGCCGTTAGCGCCTGGTGCCACCGGCGACCGGCTTGTCATCCCGGTTGCCCATGACCATGTCGTCGGTGAGCGGCGGTTTGCCGATCATCCGCAGGAACTCGTTCTTGTCGGACGACACGCGGAGGCACTCCTCCTCGGAGACGTCGCGCGCGACATACAGCTGGTACAGGGCGTCGTTGAGCGTCTGGGAGCCGAACTTCTTGCCGGCCTGCATCATCGAGTAGATCTGATGCACCTTGTCGTCACGGATCAGGGCGCGGATCGAGGGCGTGACCACCAGGATCTCGGCCGCCATCGCGCGCCCGCGGCCGGTGCGCCTGGGCAGCAGGGTCTGGGTCACGATGCCCTCGAGCACGAAGGAGAGCTGTGCCCGCACCTGGGACTGCTGATGCGCGGGAAAGACGTCGATCATGCGGTTGATCGCCTCCGCGGCCGAGTTGGTGTGCAGCGTCGCGAAGGCCAGGTGGCCCGTCTCGGCGATGGTGAGCGCCGCCTGCACCGTCTCCAGGTCGCGCATCTCGCCGATGAGGATGACGTCCGGATCCTCCCGCAGCGCGTACTTGAGCGCGGAGGCGAAGGACTTGGTGTCGTTGCCGACCTCGCGCTGGTTCACGATGCAGCCCTGGTGCCGATGGATGAACTCGATCGGGTCCTCGACCGTGATGATATGCCCCTTGCGCTCCTTGTTGATCTTGTCGATCATCGCGGCCAGGGTCGTCGACTTGCCGGAGCCGGTCGGCCCCGTCACGAGGACCAGGCCGCGCGGCTTCTCGGCCATCCGGGCGATCGCCGGGGGCAGCTTGAGCTCGTCGAAGGTCTTGATGTTGAACGGGATCTGCCGCACGACCATCGACACGCAGCCCCGCTGCTTGAAGCAGTTGCCGCGGAAGCGCGCGAGGTTGGCGATCCCGAAGGAGAAGTCGAGCTCATCCTCCATCTCGAAGCGCTTCTTCTGGCTCTCGGTGAGCACCGAGTACGCGATCTGCAGGGTGTCCTTCGGCGTCATCACGTAGTCGACGCGCGAGTCGGTGATGTCGCCGTCGATGCGGAGCTTGGGGCGCTCGCCGGCGGTGATGTGCAGGTCCGAGGCGTCGCGCTCGATCATCTCCTCGAGCAGCGCGCGGAGATTCAGCTGCGGGGCGGCCGCGGCGGCAGCGGCAGGGGCGGCGGTGGACATGGGCGGAGGAGGGGTCGGGGTCAGGTGGTGGTCTCGCGGAGCACCTGCTCCGTCGTGGTGATCCCCTTCATCACCTTGAGCCAGCCGTCCATGCGGAGCGTCAGCATGCCCTCGTCCACCGCCGCGTCCTTGATCTCGGCGGCACCGACGTTCTGCATGATCAGCTTCCGCAGGGCGGGCGTCATGAACATCACTTCGTAGATGCCCTGCCGTCCCTTGAGCCCCGAGCCACCGCAGGCGTCACACCCCGCCCCCTTGAAGAAGGGCAGCGCCCCGATGGTGGTGTCCAGGGTGACGTGCGCGAGGAACGGGGCGGCCTCCTTGGAGGCGCCGTGCCGTGCACCGGCCAGCGCCTCGTCCGTGAAGCGCAGGGAGCGCAGCGTGGTGTCGGGCGTGACCTTGAGCGCGATCAGTTCCTCGGCGGTGGGCTGATACTGGATCTTGCAGTTCCCGCAGATGCGCCGCAGCAGCCGCTGGGCGAGCACGAGGTTGAGGGCGGAGGCGACGTTGAAGGGTTCGAGCCCCATGTCCATCAGGCGGGTGACCGTCTCGGGCGCCGTGTTCGTATGCAGCGTCGAGAGCACGAGGTGCCCCGTGAGCGCGGCCTTGATCGCGATGGACCCGGTCTCGAGGTCGCGGATCTCGCCGAGCATGATGATGTTCGGATCCTGCCGCAGGAAGGCCTTGAGCGCCGCGGCGAAGGACATCCCGATCTCATTGCGCACCAGCACCTGGTTGATGCCGTAGAGGTTGTACTCGACGGGATCCTCGGCGGTCATGATGTTGGTGTCGATCGTGTTGATCTTCGACAGCGCCGAATACAGCGTGGTCGTCTTGCCGGAGCCCGTGGGGCCGGTGACCAGCACCATGCCGTAGGGGTTCTGGATGGCCTCCATCAGCTCGCGCTCGGCGCGGGGCTCGATGCCGAACTTCTCCAGGTCGAGGGTCAGGTTGCCCTTGTCGAGGATCCGGAGCAC
>CAYSFN010000191.1:0-3466 GCA_964430045.1 uncultured Gemmatimonadaceae bacterium | reverse complement strand
CGACCGATCGCGCGCTGGTCGCTGGTGTTCGCCTGGACCGCGACGCCGAGGCGCGCGTCAGGGTAGTAGCGCATCTCGGTGAGGTAGCCGGGAAAGAACCCGCTGTGCCCATAGGTCACCCCATGCGGCGTGTCGCGGATGATGACGCCGAGTCCGTAGCGCGTCCCCGCCCCCAGCGGGCGTGCCGGCACGCCGTCGAGTGCCGCACGGAGCGGCGCGGCAGCCACCGCGCGCCCGTCGTACCAGGCCTGCGCCCAGCGGGCGAGGTCCTCGGGCGTACTGACGTACCCGCCGCCGGCCCACTCGAAGGCCGGGTTCATGCGCAGCGCCCCGTCGCGGAGCATCGGCCCCGACATCCCCAGCGGATCGGGCGTGCCGCCGTAGCCATTGGCCAGGCCCGGCAGGCGCGGCGACGTGCTGGGACTCGTCGCCCCCAGGCGCAGCGGCATGAGAAAGCGACTGCGAATCGCCTCGTAGGCAGTGGGTCCGTCGAGCACGCGCTCCAGGGTCAGCGCGAGCACGAGATAGTTCGTGTCGGAATACTCCCAGCCCGCCCCTGCGGCGAACGGCGGCGTGCGACCGAGCACGTAGCCCAACTGCTCCTGCACGGACCAGTGCCGCAGCGGGTCGGCCGCGACGTCGCGCACGAACTCGGGCTGGAACTCATAGCGCACCAGGCCGCTGGTGTGGTTCATCAACTGGCGCACGGTGATGTCGGCGCCGTTCGGCAGTCTCGCAAACCACGGCTCGGCGCCGAGCCACTGCGAGATCCTGGCGTCGAGATCCAGGCGGCCCGCGGCAACGAGGTCGAGCGCCAGGGCGGCGAAGAAGGTCTTGCCGACGGACCCCGCCAGGAAGCGATGACTGCTGTGCAGCGGCACCATGCCCACGGAATCCGCGAGGCCGCTCGCCACGGTGATCGCCCGGCCGTCGGGCAACGCGACCGCCGCCGACAACCCCGGCGCATGGCCGAGCCCGCGGACCGAGTCGAGCAGGCCCTGCAGCGTGTCCCGCAGCGCCACGGCCGTCGTGAGATCGCGCGCGGCATCACACCCCGTGCGCGCGAAGCGGAACTGCTGCCCTGTGCGCTGCCCGCCCCGCGTCGCCTCGACCGTGGCGATCAGCGAGTCCGACCCCACGCGTCGGTAGGTGATGCGCTGCGGAAAGTCGTGCGCCGGGTCGGCCCAGACGGCGGAGTCTGCAGCGACCACGACCGTGGCAAATGCATGGGCGGGCTGCCGGTTCGGCGCAGCCAGGTAGCCCTGTGCACCCACGCGCAGAAACTCCCACGCGACCAGCGTGTCGCCGCGATAGGTCGCGGCGACACCATCGAGCCCCGACCCGGTGCTGCGCCACTCCTCGCGCCCGATGCCGCTGGGGGTGCGCCGTTCCCAGCAGCCCTCCAGCCAGGTCGGGTGCTGCGCAACCGCGCGGTGCATGCCGCCGCCGAGGAGCACCAGCGCCCCGGCCCGTACGAGCGCCCGCACGCCCCCGTTCATCGCCGCGACGGCGGCGGGTCGGTGCAGCCTTCCGTGCGCCGCGTATCCATCACCGTCGCGATCTTCCACGCCCCGTTGATCTTCAGCAAGTGGAAGGCGTCCACCCCGCAGTGCGAGAATCGCTCGCCGATGAACAGGTCATAGTCCATCCACGCCTGCGCGATCACCCCGTCGACCTTCACCTCGTGGTTCCAGGTGCGCTCGCGCAGCACGGTCGTTGCCGGCGCGCGCCCGATGCCCGCCAACCAGCCATCGATCGGGTCCGCGCGGACCGCGCCATCCCGCCCCACCCCGACCATCCGCGCCTGGGGGACGAACAGGCTGCGCATCATCGCGGTATCCTTGGTCCGCATCCCCTCGAACAATTGATCCACCAAGGCGACGATCGCCACCGACTCGGCGTCCTGCGCCCGGACGGCGGGGGGGAGCCCCGCCACGAGGGCGGCGGCGGCGAGAGTGCAGGCCACACGATGAAACACGGCAACGCTCCACGGAGTATGGTTGACCAACAGCGTACTGATACTGAGTAACGTACGACACATCCACAACCGTTGCCGGTTGCCTCCCCGCCCCCCGCCATGCGTCCACTCACGCTCGCTGTCGCGCTCCCCCTGGCCCTCGCCGCCCTCGCCGCCCCGACCGCCGCGCAGCGGGTCGTGATCCGCGACGTCACCGTCATCCCGATGGACCGCGAAGCCCGCCTCCCCGGCCAGCACGTCGTCCTCGAGCACGGCCGCATCAGCGCCGTGAGCACGGCGGCCGTCGCCGCCCGCCCCGGCGACGTCGTCGTCAACGGCAGCGGCAAGTTCCTGATCCCGGGCATCGCCGAAATGCACGGCCACGTCGGGTCGGCCGCGCAGAACCCGCGCATCCTCGCCCTCTACGCGCTCTACGGCGTGACCACGACCCGCGGGATGCTCGGCGCCCCGCAGCACCTGGCGCTGCGCGACTCGCTCGCGCAGGGGCTGGTCCTCGGTCCACGCTTCATCACCTCGGGCCCGTCGTTCAACCAGAACACGGTCACCTCGCCGCCGCAGGCGGCCGCGCGCGTGCGCGAGCAGCACGCGGCAGGCTACGACCTGCTCAAGATCCATCCCGGCATTCCCGCCGAGGCGTTCGACTCGCTGGCCGCGGCCGCGCACGCCCTGTCGATCCCCTTCGGCGGACACGTGCCGCTCGACGTCGGCCTCGACGGCGCGATCCGGCACCGCTTCAGCACGATCGACCACCTCGACGGCTTCATCGAGGCCCTGTGGCCCGGGCCGCGCCCCATCACGGCGCAGCAGACGGGATGGTTCGGCCTCAACCTCGTACCGACCGTCGATCGCTCGCGCCTGCCCGCGCTGGTGGCACAGGTGAAGGCGGCCGGCATCGCGCAGGTCCCGACGCAGACCCTGATGGACAGCTACGTCAGCGACGAGACGGGCGAGCAGCTCGCGCAGCGGCCCGAGATGCAGCACTGGTTCGCCAATCAGGTGGCCAATTGGACGAACAACAAGAACGCCTTCCTCGCCAACACGCCGGCGACGGCCGCGCAGCGCGCGGAGTTCACCGCGCTGCGGCACGAGATCATTCGCCAGTTGCACGCCGCGGGGGTGCCGATCCTGCTCGGGTCCGACGCACCGCAGGTCTGGAATGTCCCGGGTGCCTCGACCCACCGTGAATTGCAGGCCCTGGTCGCGGCCGGCCTCACCCCGTACGACGCCCTGCGGACGGGGACGGTCAATATCGCCACCTTCCTCGGCGAGGCCGGTCAGAGCGGCGTGGTGGCACCGGGCGCACGCGCCGATCTCATCCTCCTCGACGCCGACCCGCTCACCGACATCGGCAACACCATGCACATCAGCGGCGTCGCCGTGAACGGGCGCTGGATCAGTGCGGAGGAGCGAGCCCGGCAGTTGGCGGCCTTCGCCGCGTCGCGGTAGGCGCGTCGCGGTAGGCGCGTCGCGGTAGGCGCGTCGCGGTAG
>CAYSFN010000190.1:0-3502 GCA_964430045.1 uncultured Gemmatimonadaceae bacterium | reverse complement strand
CGGCCGCCACACGCCGTTCTTCAAGGGCTACCGCCCGCAGTTCTACCTCCGCACGACGGACGTCACGGGCTCCATCGAGCTCCCCGAGGGGACCGAGATGGTGATGCCGGGCGACAACATCCAGATGACGATCGAGCTGATCAGCCCGGTGGCCATCGAGGAAGGGCTCCGCTTCGCGATCCGCGAGGGTGGCCGCACGGTTGGCGCAGGTGTCGTGACGAAGATCATCGCGTAAGTCCCGTGCCGGGCGCCGCACCCGCGGCGCCCGCGCGGTTCCCTCTTTTTTCGCAGACCCATGGCTGGACGCATCCGAATCCGTCTCAAGGCTTTCGACCACGCCGTCATCGATCAGGCGGCAGCGGACATCGTCCGCACGGCTGAGAAGACTGGGGCGCAGGTCTCGGGCCCGATCCCGTTGCCGACGAAGACGCAGCGCTGGACCGTGCTTCGGTCCCCGCACGTCGACAAGAAGTCGCGGGAGCAGTTCGAACTCAAGACGCACAAGCGGGTCATCGACATCCTCGATTCCCGTGCACAAACCGTCGACGCGCTGACCAAGCTGGACCTCCCGTCCGGCGTGGACGTCGAAATCAAGGTGGAGTAGAGAGGAGTACGCGTTCCGTGATCGCGCGCGCGGACTCCGGTCCACTGCCCGCTGCGTTCCCGTTGTGCTCGTGCCCCTCCCGTGCCTCTCTCGTGCCCTCTCTATGATTGGTATCATTGGTAAGAAGCTGGGGATGACCCAGATCTTCAACGAACAGGGACAGCAGATCCCAGTGACCGTTGTCGAAGCGACGCCGAATCCGGTGGTCAAGGTGACCACGAAGGAGCAGGCGGGGTTCGCGGCGATCGAACTTGGCTATGGCGAGCAGCGCGTGGCGCGCCCGTCGGCCAAGGGCGAGCGTACGCCGCGTGGCCGTCGCGCGTCGAAGGCCGCCCTCGGTCAGGCCCGGAAGGCCGGCCTCGAGGCGCCGCCGGCGGTCCTCCGGTCGATCCGGCTCGACTCCAAGTCCGACGCGACCGTCGAGGTCCCGACCTACGCGGTCGGCGACACGATCACCGTCGGCATCTTCACGCCCGGCGACACCGTCAAGGTGACGGGCACGTCGAAGGGCCGCGGCTTCCAGGGTGTCGTGAAGCGCTACGGCATCGGCGGCGGGCCGAACACGCACGGCAACACGAAGCATCGGCGTCCGGGGTCCATCGGCGCCGGCACCAATCCGTCGCGCGTCATCAAGGGGAAGCGGATGCCGGGCCACTACGGGGCGCACCGGCACACGCAGACGCACTTGCGCGTGGAGAAGGTGGATGCCGAGCGCAACTTGATCTATATCCGTGGTGCGGTGGCGGGCCCGACCAACGGGATCGTCATCGTCCGCAAGCAGGCGTGAGCATGTCGGACACTCAGACTTTCGAAGCGGCCGCGTACACGGCCCTGGGCACGACGCGCGAGCGCGTGACGCTGCCCGAGACGCCGTTCGACGGCGTCGTCAACCTCCCGGTGATGCACCAGGCGGTCAAGGCCTTCCTGGCCAATCAGCGTGCGGGCACCGCGTTCACGCGGACCCGCGGCTTGGTGACGGGCGGCAACCAGAAGCCCTGGAAGCAGAAGGGCACGGGCCGCGCCCGTCAGGGTTCGACGCGCGCGCCGCACTGGCCGGGCGGCGGAACGGTCTTCGGACCGCACGGCGACCGCAACTACAGCGAGAAGGTGCCGAAGCAGGTCCGGTACCTGGCCAAGAAGAGCGCACTCAATGCCCGGGCCCGCGAGGGCGCGGTGTTCCTCGTGGACCGCTTCACCTACGAGGCGCCCAACACGCAGCGCCTGCTGGGCGCGCTGACGGCGATGGGTGTGGCGGAGCAGAAGGTGCTCGTCCTCACGGATGGGGCGAAGCCGCCGGTGTACCTTTCGGCGCGCAACGTGCCGAACGTGCACGCGATGCCGTTCAACGACGCGTCGACGTATCACATCCTCTGGTCGGACGTGGTCGTGATCGAGGCGACGGCGCTGGGGCAGGAGCTGGCACCGGTCGCGGAGACCGCGCCCACGAAGGCTCCGAAGGCCAGGGCGGCGGCACCCGCCGAAGCGAAGACGCCGGCTGCCAAGAAGGCGCCGGCCGCGAAGAAGGCGGCTGCGAAGAAGACCGCCACCAAGACGAAGGAAGCGTAAACGATGTCCACCTTGCATCGTACGATCATCCGGCCGGTCGTCACCGAGAAGAGCTCGGCGGCGTTCCAGGCGCGGGGTGAATACACATTCGAAGTCGCACCGAAGGCCACGAAGCCCGCGATCAAGGTCGCGATCGAGAAGCTGTTCGGGGTGACCGTGACGGGCGTGTGGACCAGCAACCAGCGCGGGAAGCTCCGGCGCGTGGGCGGGTTCAGCGGCACTCGTCCCAATTGGAAGAAGGCCATCGTGACGCTGAAGGACGGCGACGCGATCCCGATCTTCGAGGGCTGAACCCATGGGCATTCGCCAATTCAAGCCGGTGACGGCGTCGTCGCGCTCGCGGTCCATCAGTGATGGGGCGGAGATCACGCGCAGCACGCCGGAGAAGAGTCTCACCGAGTCGCTGAGCAAGTCGGGCGGTCGTGACAACCACGGCCATATCTCGATGCGCCGCCGCGGCGGCGGGCACAAGCGCAAGTACCGCATCATCGACTTCAAGCGCAACAAGTTCGGCGTCGCCGCCGTGGTGCGCGAGATCGAGTACGACCCGAACCGCTCGGCGCGCATCGCGCTGGTCGAGTACGCGGACGGCGAGAAGCGCTACATCCTCCACCCCAAGGGGCTGGCGGTGGGTGATTCGGTGACGTCGGGGCCGGGATCGGACATCCGGACCGGCAACGCCCTGCCGCTGTCCGAAGTGCCGCTGGGCACGGCGGTGCACAATGTCGAACTGAAGCCGGGCAAGGGCGGGCAGCTGGCCCGTTCGGCCGGCGTGTCCCTGCAGGTCGTGGCCAAGGAAGGGGAGTACGTGACCCTTCGCATGGCGTCGACCGAGATGCGGTTGATCCACGGGCGGTGTCTGGCGACGATCGGCGAGGTCGGCAATGCCGAGCACGAGCTGAAGTCGCTGGGCAAGGCGGGCGCGAGCCGCTGGCTGGGCCGTCGTCCGAAGGTCCGTGGCGAAGTGATGAACCCGGTGGACCATCCACACGGCGGCCGCACGCGCGGCGGGCGGAACGTGGTGAGTCCGTGGGGCAAGAAGGAAGGCGTGAAGACGCGCAACAAGAAGAAGCCGTCGCAGCGCTTGATCGTCCGCGGCCGCAAGCGCGGCAAAGCGACGCAATCGTAACGCGACCTGATCTTCCTCACGAGACGCAGAGCCGATGGCACGCAGTGTAAAGAAGGGCCCGTTCGTCGCGGATCACCTCGCTCAGAAGGTGGCCGCCCTCAATGCCCGCAGTGAGAAGAAGGTCGTCAAGACCTGGTCGCGCGCGAGCACGATCCTCCCCGAATTCGTTGGGCACACGTTCGCGGTGCACAACGGGAACAAGT
>CAYSFN010000189.1:0-3503 GCA_964430045.1 uncultured Gemmatimonadaceae bacterium | reverse complement strand
CCCGGCGGCACCCTGTGGTCCCTGCGGGCCGGCAGGCCCGGCGATCGCCGAGGACGGGAACGAGAACTCGATATGATCGCCCGCCAGGCACGCCGACGGCGCACTCGGCGCGCCGATGCGGTAGATGACCCCGCTGAGCGGCACGTAGCACGCGCGGATGAAATCGCCGCTCGACTGCGCCGCACGCGTCTGCACGGCGACGCTGGAGTCCTGCTGACCGGTACCCTGCGCTCCCACCGCCGAGGTCAGCGACACGAGCGCTGCACCAGCGAGGAGAAGGCTTCGGGGGTGACTCGTCATGATCACAAAGGCTGGGTGGTGGACGACCGACAGAGGCTGGCTCTGGGTATCGCCCGTAATTCTCACGCCGCGCAGCCCATCGCGCAATGACCAGTTTCGCGACACTTGCAGGTCACTGCCTCTCTGTGATTACCATCACACTGTCGGCAAAATCGTTACGTGGTCGGCACACCGCCGTTGCCTAGGGAGGACAGGCCGCGCTCAGCTCCGCGAGCACAGCATCCGACGGGCGCTCGATCAGGCGCTGCGCGACGTAGGCGCGCGCATCGCCACAGCGACCCACGGCCGCCGCCGCGATCGCGAAGTTCATGGTCACCTGGTAGCGACCCTCCTCGGAGTTCTCACCGGCAGGCAGGTCGAGGTAGCGCCGGTACCACGCGATCGCCTCGTCGATGCGGCCCATCTGCTGCAGCGCCCCACCGGCGAGGAACGCGATCGAACTGCGGCCGGACGTGTCGACGAGCCCATCCAGTCGCTCGGCCAGCTCGACGACGCGGGCCCAGTCCTGCACATGCTGTGCATCCATCGCGGCGTACCACTGATACGAGGCCACGGTCGGCGCAGCGTCAGCGGCACGGTCCGCCTCGACGCGCGCCTCCGCGCGGCGACCGAGATCGCGCAGGGCGTGCGCGCGCCAGAAGTGGGCGCGGCCCACGGTGGAATCGGTGTGCGCGTCCGGGTCCGCCACGAACCGGTTCACGACGTCATCAACGCCATCGATGCGCACACCGACCGCAGTGCTGCCCGTACTCAGCCCCATCATCTGCCGCGTCGCCTCGGTCAGGTGCTCGGCCACGCGCGCATCGCGCGGGTCGTCGATCGACGCGGCCAGGTTCAGGTGCGCCCGGTAGTCCGCACCGTATGAGGCGGCGTGCGTCCAGAAGGCGTACTCGGAGCGCCAGTGCGCACTCCGCAACAGCGTCACGGCCAGGCACGCCGACACCGCCAGCACGGCGACGGCGCGGCGCGCGCGCGGCCGGGTGCCGAGGCAATCCCGCGCCACGACGGTCAGGGCGAGTGCCACGAACAGCAGCGATGGATACTGGCGGTAGGGCATCATCGGGTTGTGCACCGGCAGCACCGACGATTCCAGCGACATCAGGGTCCAGTAGCTGCCCACCCCGAAGGCGAACAGGGGCCAGCGGCGGCGCAGCCGCCACGCCAGCACCAGCGACCCCGCGATGAGGCACACCCCGGCGATCGTACGGGGGTTCCAGAGCACGTGCTCGGTCGTGACCAGCGGAAAGTAGCGCAGCCGGAACGGCCAGAAGAGCGCCGCGGCGTACTCCGTCGCGTGGAGCTTGGCCTGCGTGAAGGCATGCTGCGCGGGGGTGAGCGACGCCAAAGCGTTCTCGAGGTCATCGAAGTGCAGCACGGCACGCGACCAGAGCATCCAGCCCCCGACGATCGCGATGAAGGGCAGCGGCCGCAGCCACAGCGCGCGATCGCCAAGCGGGGTGCGGCCAAGCAGCACGTCGAAGACGACGAGCAGCGCCGGCAGGACCACCACGTTCTGCTTGGCGAGCATCGCGAGGGCGAACGCCGTGAGCATCAATGCCCAGCGCCCGAGCCAGGCCGGAGACCACGGGGCGCTGCCCTGACGGCGGTGGTGCGCGTAGGTCCACAGGACGACCAGCAGGAAGCACTGGGCCATGACCAGGTCCCGCGCGGAGATGTAGTTCACGGTGGTGGTCGCCACCGGATGCACGGCGACGATGACGGCAACCGTCAGCGCCAGCAGATCGCTGCTCCGGCGCGTGAGGGGCGTCGCGCCGCTCCAGTGCGCAAGCAGCTCCCGCACGAAGCCGAAGGTCAGCAGCACCACGCCCGCGTGCAGTACGATGTTGCCGAGCCGCATCGGCATGGCGCGCGCGCCCCACAGCGCGACGTCGATCGAGAGCGACAGCGGCAGCAGCGGTCGGTACTGCACGAGATACTCGCTGGCAGAGCTGCTGGTCGAGGGATCGACGAAGTGCCGCCACGGAGGCCAGAAGGTGGCGACGCCCGTGTTCGCGACGATGCGGAAGTAGTCGTCCAGCAGGAACGGCGCGTGGAGCGTCGGGGCGAAGGCGAGCGCCAGCGCGCCGAGCAGGACGGCGGCGACGAGCCAGCGCGCAAGGGGAGTGGTGGTGTCGTGCATCACACGGGCGGGAATGGAACGAAGGTCCGGGTGGCAGTGCCACCCGGACCTTCGAAGTTACGCGGTGCCACCCGGAGAATCAGTTCCCGATGCAGAGGTAGGCGACGACGCGTGTGCCGGAGTCGCTGCCCCGGCGCAACGTGATCTGGTTCGTGGCCGAACGCTGCACGGTCCACTCGTCGTTGTTGGTCGACGAGCTTGGTGCCGTCGAGATGTTGCTGGTCACGACGCACCAGTAGGACGACGTGCTGTTGAAGGTCGCGGTGTTGGTGAAGCTCACGTTGACCGACGAACCGCTGGTCGAGACGGTACCGGTGACCATCTTCACGTTGTTGATCGTGCTGCCGTTGGGGCCGCGCACGTTGACGGCGCCTGCGGTGCCGGTCGCGCCGGTGGCACCGGTCGCGCCGCGGAGGCCGGTCGGGCCGGTCGGACCCGCAGATCCGGTGGAGCCGGTCGCGCCTCGGAGGCCGGTTGGGCCGGTTGCACCAGCGGGGCCCGTGTTCCCAGTCGGACCCGACGGTCCGGTTGGGCCGGTCGGACCTGTCGTACCGGGCGTCCCCTGCGAGCCGGCAGGACCGGTCGCACCCGTCTCGCCCTGCGAGCCAGCCGGGCCGGTCACACCCTGAATGCCCTGAATACCCTGGATACCCTGCGTACCGGAGGGACCGGTGGGGCCCTGCGGACCCGTGGAGCCCTGCGGACCGACCGGGCCCTGTTCACCCGTGCTGCCCGCAGCACCCTGCGCCCCGGCGGGGCCAGTCGCGCCGGTCACACCCTGAATGCCCTGAATACCTTGCGTACCTGAGGGACCCGTGGGACCCTGCGGGCCGGTGGCACCCTGCGGACCGGCCGGGCCCTGTTCACCCGTGCTGCCGGCGGCACCCTGCGCCCCGGCGGGGCCGGTCGCGCCGGTCACACCCTGAATGCCCTGAATACCTTGCGTACCTGACGGACCGGTGGGACCCTGCGGACCGGTGGAACCCTGCGAACCGGTCGGGCCCTGCGCACCCGTGCTGCCCGCAGCACCCTGCGCCCCGGCGGGGCCAGTCGCGCCGGTCAC
>CAYSFN010000188.1:0-3542 GCA_964430045.1 uncultured Gemmatimonadaceae bacterium | reverse complement strand
CGTTCGCTGCGCTCACTGGGACGGGCTAAAGCCCGCCCCTTAACCAAACGTTAGGCATCTCAAATATGATTATCGGTATCGGCCTGCAGACCTATTACTCTATTCAGCATGTGCAAGCGGCTGCTTATTTGACCCGTCAGGCTGCCAAACTTGAAGCAGGTCTAGCGAGTGACAGTGCACCTGAAACGGTTGCACTCAAAGCCTATGTTGCAAGCGCACTTTTCAGTTCAGTGGCATTTCTCGAGGCTCTTGCTAATGAAATGTATGCCGATGCCATACGTCCAGAAGGGGGCCACCTTTCGGCGCTCGATGAACGGGATCGTTCGATGATCGCGGGGCTTGGTGCAACAGACTCGGTTCAGAAAGCGTCAGTCCTTTCTAAGTACGATCTAATCTTGCGCGCCGCAGGAAAATTACCTCCATCCTCCGATTGTGATCCTTATCAAGCAACAGCAACCGTCATACGTCTCCGCAACGAGATCGTTCATTACAAAGCATCGTTTTTTGACGTAGGCACCGAAGGAATGGTTCGTGCAGGCAGCTTTAATACAGGCAAATTGCCGCAGCAGATTAAGGGAAAGTTCGATCCAAGAAGAGGTGCACAAGGACTATCCGGTGATGCTTGGCTTGGGCATGGATTAGCGCAATGGTCTGTCAACACTACAGTCGCGTATGCAGACGCCATATTTTCAATTCTTGGCGTCACTCCATACTACGACCATGTGCGCACTAAGCTTGGCACCAGTGATGCCTAACCTGGCATTCAAGTACGTTCGTTTCGCTCGCTGGGACTGGCGTACCACCAGCCCCTTAATTTCGCGTTAGGGTTCAAATGAAAAATTTCTGGGCACCATCAAAAATCATTAGCCTTTTTGGTATTGTCTTTATTTCCATGGCTGCAACCACAAGTTATATAGGGACTAAGAGTCCAATACTAATATTAAATGAGACCCAGATTCTTTATTTATTCTCTACCTCAGCACAAGTGTTAGCCGGAGTTTACGGACTAACGCTTACAGGCTTCATCTTCTTTCGCAACGAGCTTAGCCGAGAAGAATTTGAAGACGAAACCTTAGTCGAAGCGGTTGAGAGCCTTAAAAGCCGATACTTCACTCTATTAATGTTTGTAACCCTCTCTTCGGTTATGTCTTTGCTACTTTCAAATCTAGCAATATCATACGAAAATACAGGCACACTACTTGGTAGAATAATTATTAACTCGGCGCAGTCGGCTTTCATAACAACACTGCTAGCTGTTACCTACTTCATCTTTGAGGTTATTTCACCAAAGCGAATTGAAAAAGAGAGCAAAAAACTTCAAGAGCAGGTAGACCCGGAAAGAGAAGAAGCAGAAAAAGGTAGCCTCGAAGAATTTTTAAAGAATTACAACCAAATTGAAGAGCTCATGGGGAAATTCGGCTCACGTTATCAAACAACCTCCATACATGAATATTCAAATCGGCCTCGCCGACAGATGTCCAACGCAAGACTAGCTGAAATTCTTTTTCGTAATGAGCAAATTAAGGAGTCACTTTATGGCGAACTCAAATCTTTAATTACTCTTAGAAACTCGATAATCCATGGAGCGGAGCCGATTGTAAGCTCAAGAGTCGTAAAAAATTCATCCATTATTCTTGGAGAACTACGGAAGGCACTACTTGATCCGTAGAATTGACCCCTAACAACTGGTTAAAACCGTTCGCTACGTTCACTAGAACGGGCTAAAGCCCGCCTCTTAGCAAGAACACCTGGACAACGCCATGAAAGCTCGATGCCCCAGTTGTGGTCATACTGCTGAAAATATCCCGCCAACTCACAAATGCCCTAAATGCGGTACTTTTTCTCATGACTGGCTAATTTATGACTGGGAAAGCTTTTCCTTAGCTAAACGCAGACATATAAAATACAACCGTTGGATAATCTCTTTATAGCAAACTTACTTGCAGTGATCTTAATAAAACCAGTAGATGCATACCAATCACTACTCAGCCTATTATCAATTCCCGCAATTATCAGTTTATTTTATTGTAGAAATGATCTTATAAAAAAATCGGAATATAAAGGTCATAAAGGTCGGGCTACGCTTCCTTGGTTTAGTGGCTTCTGAGGGTTATAAGCTGGAAACAACCAATTGTTTCACTCACTGGGACCGGCACCCGTGAGCAACCGTTGGCGCGCCCCTCAAGTGACTCGCCCGTTAGGGGCGAAACCAAAGTTCGAAATGACTTGCCCGCAAGGATAAAGCACATCACTACCAGCAAAGCTCGCGGCTAAAGCCCCTCCTACAATGCCCGTGCAGCCTTTCCGGCATCCGGGTTTCCCCGCCGGTAGTCGCTGTCGGTGCGTACAGCGCACCCTACGGGGCGGCCAGTGCCCTTCTCACTTATTCAGCGATCAATCGCTCAATAGCCGAACGTAATTCAGGATGCTCCGGCAGCCGGATATCGAACTCATCACGCAGCACTTCAAGCACTGCATCAACACTCTGCAACTGCACACGCTCGCTGGTTTCGCCCAGGCGGTGGATGGCGAAGCTGCCGTTGTTCAGCGTTTTGCGCAGGCGCGGACCGGTGCGGGCCACAAGTAGTTGGCCGAGGAAGGGTGAGTCGGGATGGGTGGAGACATACCAACTGCCAACCGTGTAATCGATTGGCATCGCTACTTGCAGATCGAACAGGTACATCGCCCGCCAGCTACCGGTTACCAGTGCACGCAAGGTGTAGGTGCCGTCAACCAGGGTGAGTCGGTACGGCTCGTGCGGGGTGGCTTGCTGCGCTTCGCTGTCGAGCAACAACGGGCCGGTTGGCACCATGCCGCCAAAGCCCACATCGGTGATGTAACGCACGCCGTCCAGAGTCACCAGCACCAGCATGTGCGTGCGCGCAGTCTGCGCATCTTCCGGCCCGCCCATCACCACTCGCCCGGTCAAGCCGCGCGCGTCGAAGCCCAGCGCCTGGAGCAGCAGCAGAAACAGCTGATTGAGTTCAAAACAGTAACCGCCACGCCCCTGACGCAGCAGTTTGTCCTGCACGCTGGGCGGATCGACAGGCACCGGGGCGTGAAGCAGCGTCGACAGGGTTTCGAAGGGAAATTCAGCGGTGTGCCGCACCTGCAGTTCGCGCAGGGTTTGCAGGGTCGGCGGCGGTGCCGACGAGTAGCCCAGGCGTTTGAGGTATGTATTCAGGTCCAGCATGAACGGCTCGTTCATCGAGGTTTCTCCTTTCTACCTGCAGTCCTTTTTACCAGAACATGCCCTGGGGTAAACCCGATAGCGGCCTGCAAACTCAGAGTGCAGCGGTAAACAGCTCGCGACTAAAGCCCCTGCCACATGCTTGGCGGCATACCTCACTCACGCAAGCGCACGCGAAAATTCGCGCCACCCAGGGCAGAGTCCTCCAACAGCAATTCACCGTCGTAGCTTTCGATGATGTCTTTGACCACCGCCGTGCCGATGCCCTGCCCCGGATGTTGGGCGTCCAGGCGTTCGCCACGGCGCAGGATGCGTTCGCGCTGATCGGCCGGCACGCCGGGGCCGTCGTCTT
>CAYSFN010000187.1:0-3567 GCA_964430045.1 uncultured Gemmatimonadaceae bacterium | reverse complement strand
TCCGAGATCGACTTGGTGTACAGAACCAAGGTGCCTGCTTCCAAGCGCCCTAAGGTGGCCTCTTCCCAGGACGCCTATGATCTACTTCTCGCTAAATGGGATCCAGGAAAGATCGAGTTACAAGAGCACTTTAAAGTATTGTTTCTAAACCGTAGTAACCATGTTGTGGGTATGTATGATGTTTCCGCTGGCGGAATTACCTCCACGATCGCTGATATCCGTATGATCCTGGCTGCTGCTTTGAAAACCGCAGCCTGTGGACTAATCCTCGCTCACAACCACCCGAGCGGGAATCTGACCCCCAGCGCATCGGATAGATCTTTGACACGAAAGATCCGGCAGGGGGCTGAGATCCTCGATCTCGTCGTAGCGGATCATTTGATCGTCTCGTCAGAAGGGTATTACTCCTTTGCGGATAGTGGGCTATTATAACCTGCATAAGTCTCATTATTAAGTAAATGCTTATTTTTGCTTATGGCTTCGGATCATAGAACAATATGTCTTTTTTGCCAAAATCCTTTGGACGGATCGGACGAACACATTATCCCAAAATCCATAAATGGTCGCCTAAGATCTTCTTTGTTGATTTGTAGCCAGTGTAATGCAAAATTTGGTCAAGAAATAGATCCTGTAGCCAAGAAAAACTTTAATATGCTTCTACTATCTCTGGGGATAGGTAATCCCAGTAGTATGCAAATGAATGATATTAATGGTGATCCATATCTACTTCGTAAGAACCAATCAATAGTTCCTGTCAAACCCGAAGTCACCTTGCACAGAGACAATACGCCGGGTATCCGTATTAAAGGTAAATCCAAGGACGTCAAGAGCCTAATGGATAAAGTAACTAAACGCCTAAAGGCAATAGGACTTAAACCTGTCTTTAAAGAGGTCGAGAATATTCCTACGATAGCTGCTCTAAGTGTAGAACATAAAATCACAATAACTGAGGATCTCTGTTTGCTGCTAAATAAGATAGCCCTTGAATTTTACTATTTGAAAAGCACAAATCTTGAATCAGTTAATGATGCCCGATTAAAGGTCCATAATCGAGACCAAGAAATTAAGAATGTATTTTTTACCAATTACAATCTTGAAATCCGAGAGTACGACCTCGGGGAAACATCTCATATTGTTAAATCGGAGTACAAGACAAAACCCTTTACGCTTATATAGAGCTTTTTAATGTTGTGTGTGCCGTAGTTGTTCTTAATGAGAATTATTCGGGAGAGAATATCGATTCAACCTATTGTCAAGATGTAAAAACAGGACTGCCTGTTGAGAAGACGTTAGACATACCTCTCAGGAGTATTCTCGATCAGCCCGCAGAGAATCACAACTTTGAACTTCTCATAAACTCTTTTTTCAAACGAATCGACGAAAAGAATCTTTTGTTGAGGCAGAAAGAAATAATTGAAGCAATCAAAAAAGAAGTTTTTGATGAGATTAAAGCAGGCAAAATTACTGAAGATCAGTTCGGCGATGAAGTATGGAGCAGAATAAAGATTCCCATTGGTAATCTATTGGCGTTTGAATTTCCATATACTATCGAAGATATGGATGATGGAGAATATGGAGACATGCTTGATATGATTCATTCAAATATCAGGGAGGATAGATATGAAGATTTATGCGAATACTATAAAACTCTGATTGGCAAAAACTATAGATTTAACAATGGAGACATGTGGAGCGTTGTATCTTTTGAAAAGGGCCCCAGGTTTAAGCGTAATAGTATTGCAGTCGTTCAAATTCTTGTTAAAATGAAAGATGTAGATTCTAACAAATTTCATTATGTGAAGTTTGCGCATTTATTGGACTGGTTGAAAGCCGCAGGTATTATCAAGGTAAAAGAGCCCTCAGCGTGATGATGGAGATATCCGAATCATTTCGGTTATCTGCTGCGAGCCATCTTGTCCCAAAGAGCAACGGCGGGACTGCGAGAACCGGAAAGGTGGGAGCTGGGGAGCCCCGCGAAGCGGGGCGGTAACGACCTATTGGAGATTCAACAAGGGCGTGGCGGTGTTTTTGACCAAAAACAGTGACACGCCTGCAGCCTTTCCGGTCGCAAGGCGAGCCTTAGCATTTCAGCCGTCAGATCGGCAGGACGGATTCGAATAACTGAGAAGAGATCCTGACCGAGATGCCGGAGGCTGATGTTTCGTGAAAGCCGGTCAATGAAAAGCATGACAGGCTATCAACCGGAGGTGGCAAGCCTTATGTTATTCAGCATCTTGCCAGCCTGGCGTGCCTTTTATGTATTGGCCGGGTGCAACGAACGCCTATTTACCTTGCATTGAATGATTTTACTTTCTTTGTACAAGATAATCGTCCCTTATTGAATGGGTAAAAAGCAAACCGAAGATTCATCGGAATTTTGGCAAAAACTCGATCGGTTCCTTAAAGCGCCATATTCCGTTGTTGTAGTTATCGTCGCTATTGGCGTGATCGGTTACTCATATGGCGTGAGGGAGTCGACGATTTCATGTAATTTAAATGAAATTAAATTACGTCAAGAATTTAATGAAAAGATACAAGCCAAAGAAAAGGAATGCCAAGAGCAGAATATAGAAAAAATGCGAATCTCAGTTGATGAATTAAAGCAGACAATTCAATTATTGAGAAAGGAGGATAGCAAAAATGAGAAATAATTTTAAAGCTATTTTTCTATTACTGTGCATTCTATTGTTTGCCATGCTTCTGATGGACAAGTTTAATCTTGAGAATACCAATGCAGATCTTGTCAATCAGATTAAAGAAAGAGATTCCCTGTATATTGAAATGGCTCAAAGATCAAAATACTTTGATTCCTTGGCACGTAATTATAAAAATGAGATGGAAGGGTATTTCAATAATTGCACCTTTCAGCTTGGGGATAAAGAGATTTCCGCACAGGAGGTTGCAAGAATTGCAAATAGTTTATCTGACAAAAAGGAAGTGTTAGAAGCTGAAAAAAGAGTATTGCACGATTCGATAGAAATTCTTAATAAAAAATTGGATTATTATCGAGGGCATTTTCACAACACAAAGTCTATGCCCGATTCGCTTGATTTTTATAAAACAGTATATAGACACCTTCTTAGAAAGTACGAAATAGTTATATCAACTACTCCTTATGATGGAGGGAATATAATCTCATCGTCATCTCCCAAAATTGATTCTGCTATGCTCTTACTCCCATACTATCGACAAAAATTAAGAGACAAGGGAAATGGAGAATGGAGTATTATCCTGGACAACAGGAGTGAAAAGAAATCAAAGAAGAGATAATTCATAATTTTCTTCACCTACTTAGTTAGGTCAATCTGCTTGATTTATTGGGCAATCGTAATCGAGGAAACACATAAATTACTATAACACAATGAAGCAGGCAAAAGCGCTTTTGGACACGAGTGTTTGGATCAGCTATTTCGGAAGAGACAGCAGTCCGTCTGAGAGATTGAGGACTGATAAAGCAGTGGCGTTATTCCAAGCGCTTGAAAATCGGAATTCAGAGATCCTTTACAGCCAAAGCACTGAGGTTGAGCTGAAAAATCGAGATTTTGAGCTTAGAAGGGTATTCTTGGA
>CAYSFN010000186.1:1536-3572 GCA_964430045.1 uncultured Gemmatimonadaceae bacterium | reverse complement strand
CCTCACGGCATTCGTCCACCTGCCACAGAAAGCCGCCCGCAGCCCGCCCCGCAACCACTCACTCCGCCAGCGCGTACCCCGCCAGCGCAAAGTCCTCATCGTACGCAAATGCCACCCGCAGCCGCTCGCGCGCCATCAGCTCGAAGCTCACCGCATCCGTCAACGAGATCCGCGCTCCGCCCAAACGGTTGAGCCAGGTGCTGTGCGCCGCCTCCAGCATCGCCTCGTCCACGCCGTACCACTCATACGCGCCGTCGCGGCGCACCCGGTCCACCAGCAGGTGGGCCTCCGGTGCACCGCGCCAGCGCAGCAGATGCCCGTGCAGTTCGGCCAGCACCAGTACCGACCCCACGAAGCGACCACCGCGCGCCAGGTGGTCCCGCGCAAACGTCACCGCGCGCGCGTGGTGCTGGTCCCGCGGGGCCACCAGCGCCAACAGGGCCGACGTGTCCACGGCCACCCGACGCTCCACGCGCGCGCGCACTAGTCGCCCGGGGGCGGCGGGTACGCATACTCGTCGTGCCGCTCCGACAGGTCGGTCGGCACATCCGGCACCCCCTCCAGCGCCCCGATCAGCGCGTCCAGCGACGCCCCCGGTGCCCGTTCAGCCACACGCCGCTGCCCATACTGGCGGATCGCGTAGCGAATGACGTCCGTGCGCGGCACCCCCTCGGACTCCGACAGGGAATCCAGCAAGTCCCGGTCGGGCGCGTCCAGGTACACTTGCACGGGCTCGCGGACCATGTTGTGGCGTTTCTCACTCATACATTCCTCGCATGCACTGAAGAGTCAGTACCATAAATGTACGCACTACCTTCTCACACAACAAGCCCACCAGGAATCCCTACCGCTTCACCAACGTCAGAATCGAGTACACGGCACACGCCACCCCCTCGGCATCCCGAACCTCCACGTCCCACTCCACCACGCCCTGCGGCACCCCGTCCACCGGCGTGTCCTTGGCGGTCTTCCGCTTCACCGTCAGCCGCACGTGGATGCTGTCGCCCGGGTACACCGGCTTGGTGAAGCGCAGCCCCTCCAGCCCGTAGTTGGCCAGCACCGGCCCCAACGCGGGCTCCACGAACAGCCCCGCCGCCGCCGACACGATGAAGTACCCGTGCGCCACGCGCCCCGTGAAAATGCCGTGCGCCCGCGCATCCTCGTCGCTCATGTGCGCGTAGAACGTGTCGCCGCTCAGCGCGGCGAACCGCTCCACGTCCTCGAGCGTGATGGTACGCGACGGCGTCACCAGGGTGTCACCCACGGCCAGCTCATCGAAGCGCTTGCGGAACGGATGCACGGCATCCACCTGCTCGGCCGCGCCCTTGGTCCACTCCCGCGTGATGGCCGTGAGCATCGACGGGCTGCCCTGCACCGCCGAGCGCTGCATGTAGTGCAGCACCCCGCGCACCCCGCCCATCTCCTCGCCGCCGCCCGCGCGTCCCGGACCGCCGTGCACCAGCATCGGCAGCGGCGAGCCGTGGCCCGTGCTTTCCCTGGCGCAGTGGCGGTCCAGCACCAGCACACGCCCGTGGTAGGGCGCCACGCCCAGCACCACCTCGCGCGCCACGTCCGCACTGGCGGTGACCACCGACCCCACCAGCGACCCGCGGCCCAGCCTGGCCAGCGCCACCGCCTCGGCCACGTCGCGGTACGGCATCACCGTGTTGACCGGGCCAAAGGCCTCGGTGCTGTGCGGCTCGTGCCGCGCCAGGGGCTGCTCGCAGAGCAGCAACTGCGGCGCAAAGAAGCACCCCGTGTCGTAGCTGGCCCCGATCAGCTCCTGGCCGCTGCCGTCGTACACCAGGCGTGCGCCCCCGGCGATGGCCGCCGCCGCCACGCCCACGTCGCGCACCTGTGCCTTGCTGGCCAGCGGGCCCATGCGTACGCCGTCCACGCGCGGGTCGCCCATGGTCGTGCCGGCCAGGCGCGCACTCAGCGCGGCCACCACTGCGTCCACCAGCGTCTCCGGCACGATGCTGCGGCGGATCGCCGTGCACTTCTGCCCGGCCTTGGTGGTCATCTCGCGCACCACC
>CAYSFN010000186.1:0-1526 GCA_964430045.1 uncultured Gemmatimonadaceae bacterium | reverse complement strand
ACCTCCTTCACGAACAGGTCGAACTCGGGCGTGCCCGGCACCGCATCCGGCCCGAGGATGCAGCAGTTGAGCGAGTCGGCCTCCATGGTGAACCGCACGGAGTGCGCCGTGACCATGCGCGACGACTTGAGCATCTGCCCCGTGGACGCCGAGCCGGTGAAGGCGATCACGTCCTGCTCCGTGACGTGGTCCAGCAGGTCGCCGGCGCTGCCGCAAATGAGCTGAATGGCGCCCTCGGGGAAGATCCCGCTGGCCACCATCTCGCGGAACATGGCCTCGGTGAGGTAGCTGGTGGCCGTGGCCGGCTTGACGATGCAGGGCACGCCCGCGAGGAGGGCCGGGGCCATCTTCTCCAGCATGCCCCAGCAGGGAAAGTTGAAGGCATTGATGTGCACCGCCGCCCCCTCCAGCGGCGTGCAGATGTGCCGCCCCACGAAGGTGCCGCCCTTGGACAGCGCCTCGGTGGGCCCTTCCACGTAGAACGTCTCGTTGGGAAACTCGCGCCGCCCGCGACTGCTGTAGGCGAAGAAGGTGCCGATGCCGCCCTCGATGTCCACCCACGAGTCCGCCGTGGTGGCGCCCGTGGCCGCGCTCACGGCGTAGAACGCGTCCTTGCGCTCCATCAGGTGCCTGGCCATGGCCTTGAGCATCGCGGCGCGCTGGTGGAAGGTCAGGCCGCGCAAGGCGGGGCCGCCCACCGTGCGGGCGTGGTGCAGCATGCCTTGGAAGTCCAGGCCCGCGCTGCTGGCCTCGGCCACGGGGTCGCCGGTCACGGCGTGGTACAGCGTCGTGCCCTTCCCGCTACCGGTGACCCACTGACCTGCGGCGTAGTTCTGCAAGAGCGTCATCGTCCGTTCGTCTCCTTCCACGTCCTGAGCACAGCCGACTGCGTTGGGCGGTCGGCGGGGAGTTCGCGCAGCGGCTCCACCGGGCGCCACGAGGCGCGCATGGCGGCAGGCAGTTGCTGGTACAGTGCGGTGCCATCCTGCTTCCAGGCCAGCATGTCGTCGCTGACCTCCTTCACGATCCGGGCGGGGTTGCCCACCACCACGCTGCGCGGCGGGACCTGCATTGCGGCGGGCACGAAGCACAGCGCCCCCACGATGCTCCCGGCGCCCACCACGGCGTTGTCCATGACCACGGCGTTCATGCCCACCAGCACGTCGGCCCCGATGCGCGCGCCGTGGATGACCGCGCCGTGGCCGATGTGCGCGGCGGCTTCCAGCACCACCGTCACGCCGGGGAACATGTGAATGGTGCAGTGTTCCTGCACGTTGCAGCCGTCCTCGATCACGATGCCGCCCCAGTCCCCGCGGATCGCGGCGCCGGGGCCCACGTACACGTCCCGGCCGATGATCACGTTGCCCGTGACCGCGGCGTGGGGATGCACGAAGGCGCTCTCGTGCACCACCGGCACGAACCCGTCAAAGGCGTAGCAGGCCACGCGCTACACCCGCTCGATCACGGCCGCAAACCCCTGCCCCACGCCGATGCACATGGTGCCCAGCGCGTAGCGGCCGTTGCGG
>CAYSFN010000185.1:0-3582 GCA_964430045.1 uncultured Gemmatimonadaceae bacterium | reverse complement strand
TCAACAACTTTGAACTGCCAACTTAAACCCGGTTCTAAATTCGGGGAGCTTACAAAATAACTCTATAGAAACATGATGATCCCGAATGATCTCTTTAAAAAGAATACTCACCTCATTTCCTGTAACCGGGTTAGGATAAATTATTGCTTTTCCTTCCGGCGCTTTCATATCTTTGGTTAACGCGGTCGCGGGGACTACTGCTGAAGCATCCTTCAGATAATTTGTAATTACCATCAACCCTTTATCGGAGGTGCCGACCCAAACTGTGCTATCGTTACTTGCAGCCAATGCGTTGACGGTGTAATACTGCAACTCCTTTTGGGTTATTGCAGGTCGCAACATATCCTTCCCGTCATATATGTATAATCCCCCACTCCGTGTTCCAAGCATGATATATTTGTTTGGGGTTTTGCAGAAAGTCCACACCACGGGTGAAAGCAATCCAAAGTTTTCAGAACCGAATGCCGTCCAATTTACGCCGTCAAACTTTAACGCTCCTTTATAATAGGATCCGGACCAAATATTCCCTTCGTCATCTCCATAAATATTGGTGAGATCGAATTTATCCAGCATGGGTGAACTGTTTTTATCGAATAATACATACTGGTCGTTTGGCAATATTTTTAGGTAACTATATAGAATTTTAGATCAACCCAAAAGATAACAGAAAATACCTAAAAAGCAACAGGGAAATAAGTTGCTTTCACGTGTAAATGTCTGTAAATTAACTACTCACACATAGTAGTAATAAAAATGACATCACATCAATTAGCCAAATGGTTATTAAGTAAGCCAAACGTTCCTGCTTTTATACCTAAAAGAGGTTCAAAAGCAGATATTGAAGAAGTTACGATAGTACATTTAGCAAGCTCTTATGATGTAATTGAGGGCGAACTCGAACCAACTACCACTGGTATAGTTTTACACGGTAAGCAGGATAGAATGCGAAGATTTGATTCACAAGGTTCTATTCTTTAATTTATTCATCAGTTTCGCATAAGCGTCTTTTTGTTTAGGGTTAAGTTTTAGTTTAGGAAGAACGAAAGGTGTATCGTCAGTCGGCCATTGAATACTTACACTATAGCCAACTATTTTTTCAACTTCTTTCTTAAAAGTTGCTTTTTGTTCATTAGTTAATGCTGGTTTTGTCATAATTTTACGATTTTAGAGAGTTAATGATTAATGATAAAGCGAAGATTTTGATATTTCTGATCAGAAATAATGTTGAGAATATATAATCCCTTTGAAAGGTGATTATAGTTCATTTCCCTGTTTTCTTTTTCTGATAGCAAGATATTGTCAATTACTTTCCCTGTAAGATCATATATTCTTATTTCACAAGGATTCTCAGAGTTGTTTTTCAATTGAAACATCCCAGTCGACGGATTGGGGGTTAATGAAACTATTGATGAATGGTTTTTAATTTCATTCAACCCTGTTTTAACATATTCAAATGGTTCAGATATAAGAGATTTACAACCATTGGTGTCAATTCCTATAACCGTATATAGGCCGCTAACTATAGGTTTATAGTTTTGCTTTATAGCATCCGGGATTATTTTATCATTTAACAACCATTGATAAGATAAAAAGACGCCATAGGTTGAAACAGCCAATAGAGTATCTCTCTGAATATCGTGATATATTTTTAATGTTTGAGGAGTGAGGTGTTGTATAATGGTGACCGTATCAGAAACCGTAGTGTTGCAGCCATTAGAAACCGTGAGTACATACCTCCCAGGGTGTGTAGCTACAATACTTTGGTTAGTATCCATTGTACGATTTACTCCATTTATATACCAACGGTATCCTGTTGAAGGAGTTGAAGAAAGAATAATAGTGTCCCATGCACAAAGCCCATAAGAAGAGTTTGTTGTTATTATAGGTTTATCAGGCGATTTACACTGTCTCATTTTTAAGATTACTCCATTTGCACCCACACACCATATTGTAGTGTCATTAACTGAAAAAAGCTTATTAAGAACGGTTGTAATGTGAGTATTTTCATTAACCCAAGTAAAACCTCCATCAGTTGTTTTATAGATGTTTCCTGTGAAAGAAGCTAAGTAACCAGTCTGTTGATTTGTAAATATCATGGAAGATGTAATTCCCACAACGGAGCTGATTTTTGTGTTTAGTCGGTAGATATCTCCGTTGTAGAGTGAATATATGGGTGAATTACCAAGGAAAGTTCCACATCGTAAGGTTGAAGATAAATTAACTGCAAAACTCTGCCATCCTTGGTTAGAAGTCAGAAAGTACATCTTATTACTGGTGCAAGTAGATAGTATTTTACCTTGTGATAGGTTTTCTTTCTGAAAGAAGTTAATACCTCCGCCGAAGTCACTTCTTACATCTTCGATTTCAGGACTATTCCATCCTTTGTTAGTTTGTAATATTGTATTGGTGTTTTGATTTGTGCCAATATATCCATTCAAACTATCTTTCATGTAGATAGATTGATAGGTTATATTACAGTTAGTCGAATTGCGTAAGATTTGCCAATGAACACCCCCATTTTTTGTTCTTAATAGTGTTTGACAACCGCCTACTGCAAAGCCGTTGAGGCTATCAAGGAAGTAAACACCTCTCAACCCAACATTGACACCTGAATTCTGAGTAATCCACGATTGTCCTCCATTTGTTGTTTTTAATATAGTTCCAGCATTTCCGACAACCCATCCTATATTTTTATCTATAAAATAGCAATCGTATAAAGGGGTTGTGGTGTTTGAATTCTGTTGAATCCATCTTTGAGAATAGCAAGAGAGAGAAATGATGTAAGGGATAAGAAAAATCCATTTTTTCACAGGACAAAGAATTTGCATCCTACGTCCCTCTCGGATGATTAATGATAAAAAAACTACGCGGGACGAGTAGCCTACCATTTCCCAGGGCTACGACACCCCATGCAGAATAAGCTACCGCCCGCGTAGTTCGGGCGCGTTAAGCTTACTTCTTCTGCATTTTTCCAAGGTCGTAGTTTGGGAAACAGAATCAGCTAACGCAGTTCGTTAAATGTTAACCCAAAGATAAGAATAGTATTGATAAAACCGAGATGATGTTCTCTCTAGGGTCAATCAGGTTGAACCTGATTATTGGAATATGAAATACATCTATAATCTATTGCTTATCACAGGAAAACGCAGTACATTTTATTAGACCACTCAAAAACTAATAAAATTTACATAACTAATTGAAAATCAATACTAATTATCTCGAAAATTGGTGGCTTGACCGGTATCTGGTTCTGATTTTTAGGTCAAATTAAGAATCGATGATACCCAATTTCAAGAACCTCAAAGAATTCATGGACGCTTTCTCGGATGATGTATCCTGCCGAAAATACTTGGAGCATCGCTATTGGAACGATATACCGACTTGCCCTCGCTGTAAGCATGAGGGCGCATACAAATGTAAAGACGGAAAAACATATAAATGCAAAAACAAGGAGTGTAGAAAGCTGTTTACGGTGACAGTCGGGACAATATTTGAGAACACAAACGTTCCTCTCACAACATGGTTTACGGCAATTTATCTCCTGATAACGGATAAAGCGGGTATAAGTTCTCCTCAACTGGC
>CAYSFN010000184.1:0-3593 GCA_964430045.1 uncultured Gemmatimonadaceae bacterium | reverse complement strand
GCGGCGTACGGCTACGAGGCCGAGGATCGGCATTTCGTCCGGGTGTTCCTGGGCAAGGAAGCGCCCCTGCTGACGTTCCACGACGGCCTCGAGACCGTGAAGCTGCTGATGACCGCGTACCAGAGTGCGCAGCTGGGCCGCACAGTGGCGTTCCCGGGCAAGGGCCTCGACCGGTTCATCCCGGACGTCGCCACGGGGAAGTGGCGGGGGTAGGTGTCACGCCGTGATGGCGGCCCGGAGTGCCGCCATCACCCCCGCGTCGCTTGCCCGGGCGTGCAGTTGCTCGACCCCGGTGGCGGCGAGCAACTGCCGGGCGTTCTCCGCGCGCACGCCACCGCCGGCAAGGACCTCGATCCGGCCGCGGGCGCGATGCACGAGCGCGGCGATCTGCGCGGCGCTGTCGATCGCCCGCAGAGGCCCTCCCGCGGTGAGGATGCGGGTGACGCCAAGGTCCATGAGCGTGTCCAGCGCCTCCAGGCGGTCCGGCGTGTCGTCGAAGGCGCGGTGGAACACGGTGTCACGCCCCCCCGCGACGGCGACGATCCGCTGCACGAGTCGGCGATGCACGCGGCCATCGTCGCTCAGACCACCGAACACGACCCCGGCGACGCCGTCGTCGAGCTGACGTTCCGCGTCAGCGACGGTGGCATCGACCGCGGCGGCGTCGAGGATGAACGACCCTCCGCCAGGACGCGCCATCGCGACGCAGGGCACGCCGAGCGACATGGCGTGCCGTCGGAGCGCCGCCGAGGGCGTCACGCCACCCACGGTGAGGTCGGCGCAGAGTTCCAGGCGATCGGCGCCTTCGTGCACCGCGCGCGTGGCGGCGGCGATCGAATCGATCGCCGCCTCGAGGAGGATGCGCGTCAGGCCTCCCGTGCCTTGGCGGGGACCTCGACGGTCGGGGTGAACAGCAGGGCGAACACCACGAGGATCACCACCGCGCCACCGGCCGGGATCAGCCAGATCGACGTCCAGTCGTGGCCGCCGCCGTCGAGGAGGTGTGCGTCCACGATCCGGCCGGATGCCCACGAGCCGATGAAGTTCCCGACGCCGAGCGTCACGAAGGCCAGGAAGCCCTGGGCCGCCGCGCGGAACGAGACCGACGCGCGCTGGTCGACGTAGATCTGTCCGCTCACGAAGAAGAAGTCATAGCAGATCCCGTGCAGCAGGATGCCGCCGTACAGCATCCAGACGGACGGCCCTGCGTCCCCGAAGGCGAAGAGCGTGTAGCGCATCGCCCACGCCGCCATCCCGGCGAGCATGATCTTCTTGAGGCCGAAGCGCGCGAAGAAGAACGGCATCAGGAGCATGAAGCCGACCTCCGACATCTGGCCGAGCGTCATCTTCGCCGCCGGTTCGGCGAGCCCCACCTCGTTCAGGAAGAGGTTGGTGAAGGTGTAGTAGAACTGCAGCGGGATGCAGAGCAGGAACGAGCCGATCACGAAGACGGCGAAGCTCCGATCCTTCATGAGGGCCAGGGCGTCGAGCCCGAGCACGTCGCGAATGGTGACGCGCTTGCCCTTCGCGTGCGGCGGCGTGTGCGGGAGGAACAGGGCGAACACGCCGAGCACGAGGGAGGCGGCGGCCGCGATCTTGAGCGGCGTGGCGGTCTGCTCGATGGCCATGCGACCGATCACGAGACCCGCCACGATCCAGCCCACGGTGCCCAGCACCCGGATGCGCGGAAAGTCGCGGCTCGAGTCCGCCACGTGGTCGAAGGTGATCGAGTTGGTCAGGGAGAGGGTGGGCATGTAGCACAGCGCGTACACCAGCAGCGCCGGGTAGAACCCGGCGAAGGTGGATTGCTGGGCGGCGTACCACATCACGCCGCCGCCCACCAGGTGGAGTACCGCGAGCAGGCGTTCGCTCGCGAAAAAGCGGTCGGCGAACATGCCGACGAAGAACGGGGACACGATCGCCGCGATCGCGGTCGTGCCGTAGGACAGGCCGATCTCCTGCCCGGAGAATCCGAGCCCGCCAAGCCAGGTCCCCATCGTGACGGCCCATGCCCCCCAGACGAAGTACTGGAGGAACATCATCACGGACAAGCGGATGCGCGTCGACATCAGCGATGCCCCCAGAACCACGAGTCCGTCCATGCCGCGTCGCTCGGGCCGGCGCCGCTTGCGCCGTCCGAGGCCGCGGCACCGCCCTTGAGGATGTCCGCGATCTCGGTCCGGCAATCCTCGATATGCACGCGCGTCGCGCGATCCGAGGTCTTGGCCAGGGCCGTGCGCAACTGGGCGTCGAGCGTGCGGAGTTCAGCGCGCAGGGCGCCGCGCATGTCCGTGTTGGGGCTCCCGGCCCCGCCGCCCCGTCCACCCCCGCCGCCGGCCGGCGCGGCCGCCGGCGCCGGCGGATTCAGGCGCGCACGCATCGTCGTGAGGTACGAGCGTTGCAGCGCGCGTCGGAACGCGTCGACGGTGACCGCGCCGGCCGTGAGCTCTCCCCAGACGCCTCCGCGCACGTCCGCGAGGAACTCCAGCAGTGGGTAGGCGTCGGCCGGCCGTGCCGCGAGCGCCTGATACTCGACCAGACGCGCCATCCGCGCGTCGTTCAGCAACTGATTCAGGATCGAGGTCTGTGCGCCGGACACGCGCGCGATGGTCCCCGCCGGCTCCAGGCGGCGCACGATCGAGAGGTCCACCATCCACATCGGCGTCTGGAAGACGTGCTCGTTCAGGAAGCGCACGGCGTCCTTCTGCCTGCTGCGGGGCAGCGGCGTGAAGCGCGCGCCGGGTTGGCTGCTGTACTTCTCCTGCGTCTCCACGGCACCGACCACCGTGGTGACGTGGCGCATCACGGTCCCCCACTGCCCGATCACCCGGCCGTAGAGCTCCTGCAGGTCCGCGTTGTCCGCATACTGCAGCGTGGGCGCGGACTGCACGTAGCCCATCATCCGCTTGAAGTTGCGCTGGCCGAGGTCGGCCGCCTTCACGGGGTCGTTGTCGCCGACGGCCTCGGTGTTGTCCTGGTAGTCCGCGCCCTGATTCCCCGCCGTGGAGAAGCGCAGCCACGGGATCGAATCCTGGACACGCGCCCACTGGTCGAGCGTCGCGCGCTCGGCCTCGGGCGAGCTGGCCTCCGGGATCGGCTTGTAACCCCAGCGGATCATGAACTTGTCGTAGGGCCCGATCCCCGGCACCAGGTGCGCGGGGTCGATCCCGTCCTCGGGCTGCGCCACGTAGTTGAAGCGCGAGTAGTCCATGATCGACGGCGTATGCCCCATCGTCGCCGTCCACGTCCTGCTCCGCAGCGAATCCACCGGGTAGGTCCCCGACCCCTTCATGTTGTGCTGCATCCCGATCGTATGCCCGACCTCGTGGGCGACCACGTACATCAGCATGCGGCCGCTGAGCTCCTTGGGGAAGGGCCAGGTGCGCGCGCGCGGGTCCGCCGCGCTGGCCTGTGCGAAGTACCAGCCGTTGCCCAGGTTCATCACGTTGTGGTACATCTGGATGTCCGACTCGATGATCTCGCCCGAGCGCGGGTCGCGGATCGACGGACCACTGGCGTTCTGCGTCGTGGAGGGCAGCCAGCGCACGACGGAGTAGCGGGCATCCTCGGCGGACCACTCCGGGTCCTCGGCC
>CAYSFN010000183.1:0-3610 GCA_964430045.1 uncultured Gemmatimonadaceae bacterium | reverse complement strand
AAGTCGCTCGGCCAGATGGCTCGAGAGGAGATCAACACGGTCGCGGGCTTCACCGCGATGGTCGCGGTGCTCGCGATCATGATCATCCTGCTGGCGGTTCTCGCGCTCATCGTGGTCAACGCGCTTCGCGAGAGTGCCTGGGGCCTGTTCACCATCGCCTGCACGATTCCGATCGCGCTGCTGATGGGCTGGTGGATGCACAGATTCCGGCCGGGCCAGGTGATGGAAGCCTCGCTCATCGGCATCGTACTGGTACTGTTCGCCGTCGTGGCGGGCGGTTGGGTCGCGGATTCGCCGACGCTGGCGCCCTACTTCGTCGCGGAGGGCACCACCCTCGTCTGGCTGCTCGTCGGCTATGGGTTCGTGGCGTCGGTTCTGCCAGTGTGGATCCTGCTCTCGCCGCGCGACTACCTCTCGACGTTCCTCAAGATCGGAACGATCGGCGCGCTGGCCATCGCGATTCTGTTTACGCTCCCGGAGATTCACATGCCGGCGATGACTCAGTTCATCGACGGCACGGGACCCGTGTTCTCCGGCAAGCTCTTCCCCTTCGTGTTCATCACCATCGCCTGCGGGGCGATCTCGGGGTTCCATTCCCTGATCGCGTCCGGGACCACGCCCAAGCTGCTGAGCAACGAAGCCGACGCGCGGATGGTCGGCTACGGCGGCATGCTGATGGAATCGCTGGTCGCCGTGATGGCGCTGATCGCCGCCTGCGTGCTCACGCCGGGGGTGTACTTCGCGATCAACGCGCCCGCCGGCCTGATCGGCACCACCGTGGAGAGCGCGGCGGCCGTGATCGCGCAGTGGGGCTTCGTGGTCACGCCGGAGGAGCTCACCGCCCTCGCCGCACAGGTCGAGGAAGGCACCGTCCTGTCGCGCACGGGCGGGGCCCCGTCGCTGGCGATCGGGATGGCCTCGATCTTCGCGTCCGTGCTCGGCGGCACCGCGTCGATGGCCCTCTGGTACCACTTCGCGCTGATGTTCGAGGCGCTGTTCATCCTCACCACGGTCGACGCCGGCACGCGCGTGGGCCGCTTCATGCTGCAGGACCTGGGCAAGCACATCTGGGCCCCGTTCGGCCGCGTGTCATGGTACCCCGCGGTCATCCTGTCGAGCGCGATGGTCGTGGGCATGTGGGGCTACTTCCTGTACCAGGGCGTGACCGACCCGCTGGGCGGCATCAACTCGCTCTGGCCGCTGTTCGGCATCAGCAACCAGTTGCTGGCGGCGGTCGCGCTCTGCGTGGGGACGACGGTCATCATCAAGATGGGGAAGGCGCGCTACGCGTTCATCCCGCTCATTCCGCTCACCTGGCTGACGGTCGTGACCTTCACGGCGGGCTGGGCCAAGATCTTCTCCCCCGACCCGCGCATCGGATTCCTCGCGCACGCCCGGGTGTTCTCCGACCACCTCAGCGCCGGGACACTCCCCGCGGGCGTCAAGTCCGCCAGCGACCTCAGCCGCATGATCTTCAACGACCGACTCGACGCCGCCGTCGCGGCCTTCTTCCTGCTCTCGGCGATCCTCATCCTGATCGCCTCCATCCGCGTCTGGGTGCGCGTGCTGCGCGGGTTGCCCGAGCCGGGCAGCACGGAAACGCCGTTCACCCCGCGCGTCGCGGCAGGCGTGCTGCCGGTGCTCCTGGCCGGGCTGCTGCTCGGCGGTGGCCAGCGCCTCGGCGCGCAGGACTTCGACCTCAGCATCGCGAACATCATGCGCGGCCCCGAGCTGACGGGCCGGGCGCCGTCGCAGGTGCGCTGGTCGGCGGACTCGCGGTGGATCTACTTCACCTGGGCCCCGCCGGGCACCGCGTGGGATGCGCCGACGCGGGCGTACCGCGTGCGCCCGGGGAGCAACGCCGCACCCGAGGAACTGTCGCCTGCGCACATGGACTCGGTCGCGCCGTCACTCACGCGCGGCCTGCGCGCACCGGACGGCCGGCAGGAGCTGGTGACCAGCGGCGGGGATCTCTTTCTGCGCGACACGCGCACCTTCGCGCTGCGCCGCCTGACACAGACGAACGCAAACGAGGGGTCGGCCAAGTGGAGCGCGACGGGGTCGCAGGTCATCTTCCAGCGCGACGGGCAGGCCTACGCGATGGACGTCACGACCGGCCTGACCCGGCAACTGACCGACGTACGGCCCGGCCCCGCACCGCGCGACCCGGCGGCGCCCACCGGACAACGCGGCGCCCTCGTGCAGGATCAGCTCGACCTCCTCCAGGTGATCCGCGACGCGGCACGCCGCGACTCGGCCGCCCGGGCAGCCCGTGACGAGGCCACCGCGCGGGCGCTGCGGCCGGCGTATGTCGGCGCCGGCGAACGCGTGGTCAGCGTGGACGTGTCGCCCTCCCTGACGCACGCGGTGGTCATCGCCGAGCGGACGCAGAGCACTGCGCGCCGCGCGGATGTGCCGAACTACGTGACCGCCGACGGCTACAGTGCGATGATCCCGACGCGCTCCAAGGTCGGCGACGAACAACTGGCACGGCGCGCCGGCATCCTCACCCTGGCGAGCGGCGAGATCACGTGGCTGCAGTCCACGCCCGCGGATACCGTGCGGGCGCCCTCCCAGCTCAACACGCTGGGGTGGAACGACGACGGCTCCACACTCGCGCTCTTCGCCGTCACCCACGACTTCAAGCGGCGCTACCTGCACACGGTGGACGCGGCAACGGCCCGGGTGACGCTGGTGGACGAGCTGCATGACACGGCCTGGGTCGCGGGGCCCTGCTTCGGCTGTGGCGGGTGGGTCGATGCCCAGACACTGTGGTTCGTCTCGGAGGCGTCGGGCCATGCGCACGTGTACACGGTCCGGCGCGACGGCTCCGCCAGGGCGGCGGTGACCAGTGGCGCCTGGGAGATCACCTCGGCGGCGCTGTCGGCAGACCGCACGCACTTCCTGATCACCTCGCACGAGGAGTCGCCCTTCGTGCAGCATGCGTACCGGCAGGCGGTGGGCGGCACACGTCGCGAGAAGCTGACGACGCAGCACGGCGGGCACGACCTCACGCTCGCGCCGGACGGCGTCCAGTACGCCGATGTGTTCTCGGAGGCGAACCGGCCGCCCGAACTGTTCAGCGGTCGCCTCGGCGGCAGCGCCCGCACGCAGCACACCGTCTCGCCAACGGCGGCGTGGCTGGCGGGTCCGTGGATCAAGCCCGACATCATCCAGATCCGCGCGTCGGATGGCATCGACGTGCCGGCACGCATCTACGAGCCCCAGTCCTTCGGCGCAGAGCCCAACGGGGCGGCGGTGATCTTCGTGCATGGAGCGGGATACCTGCACAACGTCCACGACTACTGGTCGAGCTACTCGCGCGAGTACATGTTCCACCATCTGCTGGCCAAGCAGGGGTACGTCGTGCTGGACGTCGACTACCGCGCCTCCGCCGGATACGGGCGCGACTGGCGCACCGCGATCTACCGCTGGATGGGTGGGCGCGACCTCGCGGACCACGTGGATGCGTCCAAGTGGCTGACGAGTGAACGTGGTGTCGCCCCCGAGCGCATCGGGATCTACGGCGGCAGCTACGGCGGCTTCATGACGCTGATGGCGCTGTTCAATGCACCGGAGTACTTCGGGGCGGGCGCCGCCCTGCGTCCGG
>CAYSFN010000182.1:604-3621 GCA_964430045.1 uncultured Gemmatimonadaceae bacterium | reverse complement strand
CTTCAGCGGGCCGGACTCCACCATCTTTGACCGAGATGTCACCAGCTACTACCCGTCGCTGATTCTTGGCGCGGGCATGTACCCTCCGCAGCTTGGCCGCGAGTTCATTCCAATCTACAAGGCGATCATCGACCGCCGCGTCGAAGCGAAGCGCAACAAAGACAAGATCACCGCCGAAACCCTGAAGATCACCGGCAACGGTACCTTCGGCAAGCTAGGCTCGCCCTACTCGATTCTCTACGCGCCGCACTTGCTCATCCAAGTCACGGTCACCGGACAGCTTTCGTTGCTCATGCTTATCGAACGGCTTGAGCTGGCGGGCATCCCTGTGGTCAGCGCGAACACCGACGGCATCGTGATCGATTGCCCGAACTCAATGAAGCCGACCTACTTGGCGATCGTCGAGCAATGGGAGCGCGAGACCGGCTTACGCACTGAAGAGACCGTCTACTCCGCATACTACGCGCGCGATGTGAACAATTACATCGCAGTCAAGACCGACGGCAAGGTCAAGGGCAAGGGCGCGTACCTCAATCCTTGGGGCGACCCCGACCTCGCAATCTTCCGGTTCCACAAGAACCCGGTCAACATCATTTGCACCGAAGCCGTTCATGCCTTCTTGGCGCGAGGCGTGCCGGTAATGACCACAGTGCATGGATGCCGCGACGTGAGCCGCTTCGTCACCGTCCGCAGCGTGCGCGGCGGCGCGGTCAAGAATGGCGAGTATCTCGGGAAGTCCATCCGCTGGTATTACGCGCAAGGCGAAGAGGGTGAAATCGTCTACGCTTCGAATGGCAACATGGTGCCGCGCTCGACCGGCGCGCGCCCGATGATGGACTTACCGCCGGAGCTGCCCGCCGACCTCGACCTAGATTGGTATGTCAACGAGGCCCGGAGCATGATCGAAGACCTAGGATTGCCCGCCGGAAGGATGTACTAAATACTTCGTTCTTTTTGAAATGACCGGCGCATAATGCGCCTATCCACCAAGGAGACTAGTCATGAAAGCCGATTTCACGAAGTTCGTAGGCCGCGACCCGGCCCCGGCGGAGCTGCCCTTGCCGAAGGACTGGCGACAGCTGGAAGAGGCCGACCCTTCCATGGTGAGCGAGATTCGCCACAAGCTGGCGATCCGCGAGGCCCGGATGCGCGAAGAGGAACGCGGCGATGCGCCGGCTTGAGTTCCCCGCATGGTGCTACCCGGTCTTCATGCTCTTCGGAGTGCTGCTAGCCCTGTTCATCGGGGGCATCTTCGAAAAGCAGACCTTGAACCTTGAGCAACAGCGCTACTGCGAAATGGTAGCCTTGAACAAGGCGGAGCCGGAATACGGATGGCCGGACTTCAAGGACAGCTTCGACACCGAATGCAACCCCGACGGGAGCGTGCGCGATGAAGCGCCTTGAAGACATGAGCGATGCCGAGTTCTTGGTACTGGTGCAAACCGTCACCAGCAACATCGCCGTCTTGCTCGCCATGCTGAACGAAGGCCGCGAGGTCAACGAAATCTTGCGGCGGGAAGCGGCTCGCCGCGTGCGGCTGGCGCAACAGGTGCCGCGATCCGTGAAGGATGCGGTCGACAAGATCATGCGAGCCGCAGCCGATGCCAAAGACTGACCGCCATCTACTCCGGCTGCTGCGCATCCGGCACCGCGCATTCGTGCGCGTGCACCAGCGACTCCGGCACCAGGTTGCCCGGGTCGCGGACGAGCTTCAGGGGCGCGGGCCGCAGTTCATGGCCTTGGAGCTGGCCTTGCGGGATGCCTTGGCCGGGAGCCTGCCGGGAGCCGGGCTGGAAGCTCTGTCAGGCCCCGGCGAGGCCCCGGAAGCTCCCACCCTAGCGCCCCAAGCCGGGGAGGCCCTTACAAAGCCGCAGCGGGAGGCCCTGAAGCTGGCGCGGAATGCCGTCCAGCTCCGGGCCGTCCAGCTCGCCGCCTGCCGCACCTGCGGAGTCGAAGCGGCGGCATACCAGCAAGCCGTGAGCGAGCTAGACCGACTGCTAGGCTAGGGTCATCGTCAGCGTTTCAGTGGTCAGCGAGTACTTCCCGTTCGCCGGGGAGTAGCTGTCGACGATGACTTCAAGCGTGCCGGTCAAGCCGGTCACATTGAGCGCGGTCGAAGCGCCGGTCGTATTGACCGTGGTGTAGCCGCCTCCGCCGACACGCCAGCGCACGCGCGTTTCGATTGCCGCCTCGAACGAGCTTTCCGCGTCGTCGTATGCGATGACTTGCGTCGCATTGCGGCCACGCCTGCGCCATGCAACTGTGATCGAAGTCGCGCCGCTGGTAGACGAAGGCGCGCGGCTGCCGTTGAGCGTGAGATAGTCGGGGCAAATCGGACGCGCCATGCGATCCGTCATTGCAACTGTCGCGGTGGTAGCGCTGGAATCGGGCAAGCGAGCGTTCGGGGTTTGGTCGATGAGCTTGAAGTATCGGTTACCGCTGTTCGGCAAGATTTGATCCATGCGGCCGTCGAAGCCGGAGATGAAGTAGACGCGGTCGCCGAGTGCATGGGAGCCGCGCGCCGTATCGAGTACCGCGCGGTAGATATTCGGGAAGCTGACCGTGCCATCGCCATTGTCGACGAAGCCGACGTAGATGAAAAGCTCGTCATTAATTAGCAACATGGAGCTGCCGTCGCGCGCTGCGGCGATGTTCGCATTGACCACAAGCAAGGCCCGCGCCGCCGGGCTGACATTGGCGACGGTGAAGCCGACGGTGTCGTGATAGCTGGTGCCTCCGGCCGTGCCCGAGTAGGCGGCGGTCAGGGTACCGCTTCCGCAGTAGGGCGCATCGTCCAGGATTTGCGCGCCAGCCGATGCGAAGTTGTTGTCGCTGTAAAGCGCGTCGAAGTTCATGCTCGCGCTTCCCGGCGCATTGGCGACGACATACATCCTGCCGGTAGTCTCGTAGCTCAACGGGCCGTCGCTGCCGTCGCCATTCTGCCCCAAGAAGAACGGGGCCGGGAAGATACGGCGCGTGGTGACATCCGCCGGATCGAGATTGATAGGCGTCCACCC
>CAYSFN010000182.1:0-594 GCA_964430045.1 uncultured Gemmatimonadaceae bacterium | reverse complement strand
GGCGCTGCGAACACCGGCACGCTCTGCGCGTAGCGATCTTGCACGCAGGTGATCTTGACCTTGCCATTGGTGAGCGTGCCGAGACTGATTTTGCTGACTCGCATAATCATTTGAACGAGGCCATAAGGCCCCCACGACAACTTGAAGACATCGCCGGGCCGGAGGTGCGCCGCCTTGCGATTGCAGCTCAAGTCGCACTTGTAGAGCGGGATATTCAGGAATGCGAGCTGTCGCGCCGCCAAGCTCTGCGCCGTATCGTTGACGAAGCACAACGGCATATTGATATCGGTCGACTTGACCCTTTGCTGGAAGTTGATGTTTGCGAAGTCATGCTCGACCGCGACCGAATCATCGTAGTTGTTGTCCCGGTCCTTGAACTGCACGCGGCATTGATTGAAGGTGTTTTCCCACGTCGTCTTGGAAAGATTCGTGATCGAGTCACAAATGCTTTCGTCGATGACCATGAGGTCACCTTCATCGTAGTCGTTGCGGATCAACTTCGAAACGATCTTGCCGGAGCCGGGGTCTTGGTACAGCAAGCCGTCGGCGTGCCGCATGATTTCCTCAAGGAAGTCTCCGCCGGTGATGGCCGAC
>CAYSFN010000181.1:0-3684 GCA_964430045.1 uncultured Gemmatimonadaceae bacterium | reverse complement strand
CACGCCGCCGCTGGCCACGCCCATGTAGAACGTCTGCGGCTGCGAGGGCACGCCGGTCACGGCCGTGACGCGCCCGCCGCGCGAGGGGCCGACCAACCGGTACGCCACGCCCTCGAACAGGGCGGGGTCCACGCCCTGCTGCGCGCTGACGGACGCGACGGGGAGTGCGAGCAGCGCCGCGGCGCTGAGGACAAGAGCACGCATCGGAGTCTCGGTTACGGGCGGAGCCGGTGCATCATCCGCGGGAACGGGATGCACTCACGAATGTGCGGTGTGCCGCAGATCCAGCCGACGGTGCGCTCGAGGCCGAGCCCGAAGCCGGAGTGGACGAAGGTGCCGTACTTGCGCAGGTCGAGATACCAGCCGTAGGCGTCCATCGGCAGTCCCTCCTCCTGGATGCGGTGGACGAGCTTGTCGTAGTCGTCCTCGCGCTGGGACCCGCCGATGATCTCGCCGTAGCCCTCGGGGGCAAGGCAATCGGAACAGAGCACTGTCCGCGGGTCGGCAGGGTTCTCCTTCATGTAGAAGGCCTTGGCCTCCCTGGGGTAGTTCCTGACGAAGATCGGCGTCGCATAATCCGCGACCAGCAGGGTCTCGTCGTCCGCGCCCAGGTCATCGCCCCAGGTGATGGCGGAGCCCTTGGCCTGCAGCGTGGCCACGGCGTCGGTGTAGTCGATGCGCGGGAAGGGGCCGCGGATGGCTTCGAGCCTGCTGATGTCGCGCTCGAGGACCGCAAGTTCGCTGCGCCGCCGTTCGAGCACCCGCTGCACGATGTGGCACAGGAAGTCCTCCTGCAACTGCATGTTGTCGTCCTGGTCGTAGAACGCCATCTCGGGCTCGATCATCCAGAACTCCGTCAGATGACGGCGTGTCTTGGACTTCTCCGCGCGAAAGGTCGGCCCGAAGGTGTAGATGCGACCGAGCGCGGCCGCCGCCGCCTCGCCGTAGAGCTGTCCCGTCTGCGCCAGGTAGGCGTTCCCCTCGTCGAAGTATTCCGTGGCGAAGAGCCCCGACCGCTCGCCGATGGCCGCCGTGAGGATCGGCGTGTCGACGTGGATGAAGCCGCGCTCGTAGAAGAAGTCGTGGATCGCCTGCTCGATCTCGTGCCGGATGCGCATGATCGCGACCTGCCGCGGCGCCCGAAGCCAGAAGTGCCGGTGGTCCAGCAGGAAGTCGATGCCGTGCTCCTTGGGCTGGATGGGATAGTCCAGCGGCGAGGCGCCCAGCACCTCGAGTTCCGAGACGCCGATCTCGAAGCCGCCGGGGGCTCGGGGCTCGGCGCGCACATCGCCGGTGATGGCCACCGATGCTTCGAGGGACAGTTCGCCGAAGCGGGCCCACGTGGACTCGCTGACCTGGTTCTTGACCAGCACGGTCTGGAGGACGCCGGTCCCGTCGCGCATCACCGGGAAGGCGATCTTGCCGGAGGAGCGCAGGTGGGTGATCCAACCACGGACGGTGACGGTCTGACCAACGAAGTCGGCGAGCTGGTCGATGCGGGCGAACGGTGCGGACATGCGCGATGCGGTGCGAGAGCGAGCGCTGCGGGCACCGAACGTGCCGCAGCTCCAGCATGGAATATCGCCGCCGCGCGAATCGAGCGCACCCGGGCGGCCGCCTGCGGCCCGGGGTGGCTCGCGGGGCCGTCGCCGGGGCCCGGGCTTTGCGGCGGTGCTGCGCCGAGGCAACTTCCGTCGTGGACCGTTCGCGCTGCCGACGGCCGACCGCCTGATCCCCCTGCCCCTCCTCTCCCCCGCATCGATGCGCGCCTCGCGTCCGCTCGTACTCACCGCTGCCTTGCTGGCACTCCTCCTGCACGGCGCGGGTGTCGCGGCCGCGCAGGCCTACGTCCCTCCCGCGCACGACGCGGCATGGGCACGTGTGGCTCCGGTGGCCGCCGGGTTCGACCCGGCCAAACTGGACAGCGCCATTGCGTTCGCGGTCAGCCGCGAGATCGCGTGGGACCGCGACATGGCGGCGCAACTGCGGCGGAACACGGCGCGCGAGCCGTACCCCGCGATTCTTGGCCCGTACAAGGACCGTGGCGTGTCGAGCGGTCTGATCCTCCGGGGCGGGCGCATCGTGGCGGAGTGGGGCGATACCAGCCGGATCGACATGACCTACTCGGTGGCCAAGAGCTACCTGGCGACCGTCGCGGGGCTGGCCCTCGACCGGGGCCTGATCCGGGACCTCGACGAGCCCGTGGGGGCCACGGTGACGGACGGGGGGTTCGACTCGCCGCACAACGCGCGGATCACGTGGCGGATGCTGCTGACGCAGTCCAGCGAGTGGGAGGGCACGCTGTTCGACAAGCCCGACGTGGCCGATCGACGCACGGGGTACGACCGCACGCTGCAGGAGCCCGGTTCGCACTACGAGTACAATGACGTGCGGGTCAATCGCACCGCCCTGGCCCTGCTGCGTCTCTTCGAACGGCCGCTGCCGGAGGTGCTGGCCGACGGCGTGATGACCCCCATCGGCGCGACGCAGTGGAACTGGTACGGCTACGAGAACTCGTTCGTGGACGTGGGGGGGCGGCGCATCCAGAGCGTGAGCGGCGGGTCGCACTGGGGCGGGGGCTTCTGGGCGACGACACGCGATCACGCGCGTTTCGGACTGCTGATGCTGCGGCGGGGGGTCTGGGGCGAGCAGCGCCTGCTGTCGGAACGCTGGATCGATCTCGCGACGACCCCGAGCGCGTTGAACCCGCAGTACGGACTGCTGTGGTGGCTCAACCCCGACGCGAGACCCTCGTACCGCAACGCGACCCCCCGGTCCTACTTTGCCCGTGGTGCCGGTGGCAACACCATCTGGATCTGCCCGGAGCACGACCTCGTGGTCGTGGTGCGCTGGCTTGCGGACAATGCCCAGAACGCGTTCTTCGGCCAGGTGCTCGGCGCCATCACACCGTAGACACGATGGTCGCACCCGGCCTACACTTCGTGATGCCTCGCCGCCTCCTGACGTTCTGCGCACTCGCCGCCGCGCTGGCCTGGGCCCTGCCCCTGGACGGCGCGGCCATCGCCCGGCACACACGCCTGGTCCGCAGCGAGCCCCCCGCGGATTCGACGCTGGCACGATCGCCGGCGTCGATCCAGCTCTGGTTCAACGAAGTCGTGCCGCTCGCGGCCACGCGCGTGCGGCTGACGGACGCCCGCGGGGCGGTCGTCGTGCTGTCGCCCCTGCGCCGGGACAGCGCAACGGTGACGGCTCCCGTCGCGGCGGCGGTCGCATCGCCCCTGCCGGACGGGGCATACCGACTGGAGTGGGTGACCGCATCCAAGGACGGACACGCGGTCTCGGGACACTTCGCGTTCCACGTGCGTCACACCCCGTAGCCGGTGCCGCTGCCGGTGCAGCTCGTGACGGCGGCGCTGTACGTCGGCGTCACCATCGTGATCGGCGCGGTCGCGTACCGCCTGCTGGTGCTGCCGCGCTGCGGGCTCGACCGCGCCACGCAGCGGGCGGCGGCATCGCGTGCGGGACGGTTGGGTACGCTGGGGGCTGCGCTCGTCCTCTGGTGCGCGCCGGTGCGCGCGGGGCTGCAGGCTCACGCGCTGGCGTTCCCCGGCGAACCGTGGATGCCGCTGGTCCGCGTAGTGCTGCACGAAACGCCCCTGGGCGAGATGCTCCTCCTGCAGGCTGCCGCCGCCGTCCTCGCCGCCCTCGCGCTGCTCGTGGCCC
>CAYSFN010000180.1:0-3714 GCA_964430045.1 uncultured Gemmatimonadaceae bacterium | reverse complement strand
TCCGGCGGCGGGATCGCCGCCGACGTGTAGAGCGAATGCACGGGCAGCCCGGTCCGGGCGTCGCGGCCGCTTTCGACGAACTGGCGGTCCTCCGTGCCGCGGATCCCATGCTCGGGCGAGAACAGGGTGACCAGCCGGGCGCGCACCGTCGGCGCCGCCGCGTGCAGCAGGTCGATCGTGGTCCGGCCGCGCTCGTCGACCCCGGTCTGGTTCGTGATGAGGCCGACCCGCAGCCCCCGGATCAGGGACAGCGAGTCCCGCAGAAAGACGGACACCCCCGGGCGGACATCGCTGCCGCGCCCGGTCATGGCAGCCCCGGCGGGCGCGGGCGTCGCCGCCCGGCCGCACGCGGCGAGGAGCACCAGGGCCGCACAGATGGGGAACGTTCGCATACCCACGATGGTACACTCTGCACCGCCGTCCCCCAACTCTTTACCTGGACGGCGGAAACCAGTTAGTATTCCGACAGACCCTATTGGAGATGTGGCCAATGACCGCTGTCAACGCGCCCGAGACCGTTTTGTCGCTCACCCCTGCGGCCTGCACCGAAGTGCAGAAGTTCATGTCCGCCGAAAACGTGCAGCCCGACGTCGGCGGCCTGCGCGTCGCCGTGCAGCCGGGCGGCTGCAGCGGCTTCAAGTATTCGCTGCTGATCGAAGACGCGATGACCGAGGACGACACCGTGCTCCCGATGGACGGCTTCCGCGTGTTCGTGGATCCGTTCTCGATGCAGTACCTCGGCGGCGTGGTGGTCGACTACGTCACCTCGATGCAGGGGTCGGGGTTCACGTTCAAGAACCCGAACGCGAGCGGCGGCTGCGGCTGCGGCAGTTCGTTCTCTGCGTAAAGCCGTACGGTCCTGACCGATCATCCGCAGGGGGAGCGCCGTGTGCGCTCCCCCTGCGTGCATCCCGCCCCCTCTTCGCGCCATGTCCACCGGATTCACGTTGCTCGACGCGGTCGTCCTCGTCGCCTACCTGGCGGGCACGACCTGGCTCGGTGTGCATCTCGGCCGCGACCAGCGCGACGCGCGGGACTACTTCGTCGGCACCGGGAGGCTGCCCTGGTGGGCCATCTGCTTCTCCGTGGTGGCGACGGAGACCTCGGCGCTCACGTTCATCTCGATCCCCGCGCTGTCGTACGTCGGTGACCTGGGGTTCCTGCAAGTCGCGCTGGGCTACCTCGTCGGCCGCATCGTGGTCGCCTACGTGCTGCTCCCGCGCTACATCGACGGGAATCTCGTCACGGTCTACACCCTGCTCAGCACGCGCTTCGGCGACACGACGCGCCGGTTCGCGTCGCTGACCTTCATGGGCACCCGCGCGCTCGGGGACTCCGTCCGCGTCTTCGCGACGTCGATCCCGCTGGCGCTGATCCTCGGTCCGTGGCTCCCCGAGGGCTGGGGGACCCCCTCCGCGATCGTGATCCTCGGTGCGTGCACCGTGCTGTACACCTGGTACGGCGGGATGCGCGCCGTGGTCTGGACGGACGTGATCCAGATGGGCGTGTACCTGGTGGGTGGCCTCTCCGTGGTGGTGATCCTTGGCATGACGATACCGGACGGGTGGGGCGCGGTGTGGCAGGCCGCCGATGCGGCCGGGAAGACGCGGGTCGTCGACACCTCGCTGCTCCTGGGACGGCCGCACACCCTGTGGGCCGGGGTGATCGGCGGGGCGTTCCTCTCCATGGCGTCGCACGGTGCGGACCAGATGATCGTGCAGCGGTTGCTCGGGGCCGAGTCGCTGGCCAACGCCCGCCGGGCGCTGATCGTGAGCGGACTCGTGGTGATCGCGCAGTTCGCCCTGTTCCTCGTGATCGGCCTCGGGCTCTGGCATTTCTACGAGGGCCGCGCCTTCGCACAGCCCGACCGCATCTTCCCGGAGTTCATCGTCTCGATGCTGCCCCCCGGGCTGACGGGTCTCGTCGTCGCCGCGCTGCTCGCGGCCGCGATGAGCACGATCTCGAGTTCCCTGAACGCGCTCGCCGCCTCGACCACGCACGACCTGTGGTTGCCGCTCCGCAGGCAGCGACCGGACGACGCGTCGCTGCTGACGGCCGCGCGGCGATTCACGCTGGCGTGGGCCGTGGTGCTGGTGGGCGGTGCGCTCCTGTACCGCGTCGAGGGCACGCCGGTCGTGGTGATCGCGCTCAGCGTGGCCTCGTTCACGTACGGTGCACTGCTCGGCGGGTTCTCCCTCGCCCTGCTCTGGCCGCGTGCGCGCCAGCGGGACGCGATCGGCGGGATGACGATCGGGCTGCTCGCGATGGCCGTGGTGGTGTTCGCGCGGCCGCTGTCCGGGTGGTTCCCCGCCCTGGCCGCACCCCTGGCCCCGCTGACCGGGATCGCGTGGCCGTGGTTCGTGCTGATCGGCACGACGATTACCTTGCTGTCCGGCATGCTCCTCTCCCTGCTTCCCGCTGCCTCCGCGCAGCAGGCCCCTCCGAATGACTGAACGCACGATCATCGCCGGCGTGGACGGCGGCGGCAGCAAGACCCGCATCCTGATCGGGGACGACGAGGGCCACACGCTCGCGACGCACGTGGTCGGTCCGAGCGCGGTGCATCCCGACCGCCCCGCCGAGAGCGCGGCCGTCATCGCCGCCGGGGTGCGTGAAGGCCTTGCCGCCGCCGGGATGCCGCACGTGACGCCGCGGATGGTCTGCGCAGGAATCGCGGGGGCCGGGCGCGAGCCCGCCCGTCACGCGCTGTGGCAGGCGTTGGTGGAGGCCGACATTGCCGAGGACGTCTTCGTAACCACCGACGCGAGCATCGCCCTCGACGACGCGTTCGGCGACGGACCTGGCATCCTGCTGGTCGCCGGCACGGGGTCCGTGGCCTTCGGGCGCGGCCCCACGGGCTCCGCGGACCGCTGCGGCGGCTGGGGGGCGCACCTTGGCGACGAAGGCAGCGGGCTGTGGCTGGTGCGACGCGCGCTCAGTGCCGCGACGGCGGCCGCAGATGGTCGCGAGGGGGAGTCCGCGTTGCTCGGGGCGATCATGACGGTGACCGGCTGCGACACGGCGGATGCGCTGATCCCGTGGGCCGCCGCCGCGTCCGCCGACGAAGTCGCGGCCCTGGCGCCGGTCGTGATGCGCGCGGCGGAAGGCGGCGACCTGCGCGCCAACACGCTGACGACGTTCGCGTGCGAGGAGCTGGTGCTGCACGTCCGCACGCTCGCGCGGCGCCTGTTCGGCGACGAACGCGCGGCGATCCCCGTGGCCTTGAGCGGCGGGCTGCTGGATCGCGGATCGCTGCTCAAGCGACTGGTCGAGCACCGGCTGCGGTCGGCCGTGCCCGGGGCGCAGGTGCGGCACGACGCGGTGGACGCGGCGCGCGGCGCGCTGCGTGCGGCGCGGCGACTCGTCGGCGTGAGCTGACCATGCGCCCGAACGCCCGGCGCACGGCGCGCTTCACGGAGTCGGTCATCCGCGGCATGTCGCGCCTCGCGGCGCAGCACGGCGCCGTGAACCTGGCCCAGGGGTATCCCGACTTCGCCATGCCGGCCCCGATGAAGGCCGCGGCGATCGACGCGATCGACCGGGACGTCAACCAGTACGCGATCACCTGGGGGGCGAAGCCGCTGCGCGACGCGATCGGCGCGCGCTACGCCGCCCACTATGGCATGACCGTGGACCCGGAGACGGAGATCACGGTGACCTGCGGAGCCACCGAGGCGATGGCCTCCGTGGTCCTCGCCCTGCTGGACCCCGGGG
>CAYSFN010000179.1:0-3794 GCA_964430045.1 uncultured Gemmatimonadaceae bacterium | reverse complement strand
CCCGGGCGCGTTGTCCCTGTTGCACAAACCCTTCACGCCAGGCGCGCTGCTCGCAGCCGTGCAGCGGGTCCTGGCGGCCACCCCTTCGTGAGGTGAGCGCATGATGGATCGCACCCAGGCGTACGCCCTGGTCCGGGAATGGACCCGCAGCGAGTCGTTGATCGCCCACATGCTGGCGGTCGAGTCGGCGATGCGGGCGTACGCGCGGCACTACGGGGAGGACGAAGCACGCTGGGGCCTGTGCGGCCTGTTGCACGACTTCGACTACGAGCGCTTTCCCAATGCCGCGCAGGCGGCCGACGCGGAGCATCCCGCCGAGGGGGTGCGCCTGCTCCGCGGCCTGGGCGTCGACGACGAGATCTGTACCGCGATCCTCGGTCATGCGTCCTACACCGGGGTGGCCCGCGCCTCCCTGATGGCCCGGGCCCTGTTCGCGGTGGACGAGCTGTGCGGCCTCGTGATGGCGACGGCACTCGTGCGCCCGAGCAAGTCGCTTAACGACGTGGAGGTCGCCAGCGTCAAAAAGAAGATGAAGGACAAAGCCTTCGCCCGTGGTGTCGATCGCTCGGACATCACGAACGGTGCGCTGGCGTTGGGGGTGGCGCTCGATGAGCACATTGCGGTGGTGCTGGGCGCGATGCGTTCGGTTGGCCCGTCCTTGGGATTGGCGGGCTCCCCCCCGTTCTAACAGGCATCAACGGCAGCGGGCATCCGCGCGTACTGGAGGCATGACCATTGATGGATCCGGACCGTGACTGCCCCGGTGCGTGTGCGCTCCGTCACAGCTCGCACCTTCGTGACTGACGACGTCGCGACGGAGCGGGAGTGGGTGCTGGCGGCGCAGGCGGGTGACCAGACGGCCTTCGGTTGGCTGGTGCACCGGCATCAGCGTCGGGCGTACGCGGTCGCGCGCGGCATCGTGCTGAATCACGAGGACGCCGAGGACGCGGTGCAGGATGCGTTTCTGCACGCCTTTCGCGCCTTGGACCGGTTTCGTCCTGATCAGGCGTTCGGGGCGTGGTTGCACCGGATCGTCGCCAACGCGGCGCTGGACCTGACGCGGCGACGGAAGGTGCGGGACGCGGACGAGTTGCCGGAGACGGTGTCGTCCCCGTTCCGTGATCCCGCCGAGTCGGCGGATCTGCGGCAGCGGTTGCGGGAGGGGCTGGCGGCGCTGCCGGCGCGGCAGCGTGCGGTGATCGTCCTGCACGACGTTGAGGGGTATAAGCACGCCGAGATCGGGGAGATGCTGGGCATTCCCGAGGGTACGGCACGATCGGATCTCCACTATGCGCGGGCGCGGATGCGCGATGCGCTGAGCTCGTTCACGAGCGAGGGTTAAATGAGCAAGCACCTGCAGTTCCCTGATCCCCATCCCGACCGCGAACTCGCCGCGGCGCTGGCGCCGTTGCTGGCCCCGCCGTCGGACACCTCGTGGTACTGGAACGACTTCGAGCGCCGGGTGATGGCGCGCATCGAGGCGCGTGCGATGTGGTTCGTGTCGCCCGCCACGTGGCGGGCGGGGATGGCGGCGGCCGGGCTGGCGCTCCTGGCGCTGGGGGCGTTGGCCTTGCAGACGCGGCAGATCGAGGCACGGATGGCGTATCGCGCCGTGACGGAGACGCCGCTCGAGGTCGCCGCGCCGATCCCCGGGATCGACGAGCGGCCGCGCCGCTTCGCCGAGCCCCCGGCAACCCTGCCGGGTCGCTGAGCGTCGAACGGGGACAGGGGAGATGCATCGCTCCAAGGCACTCGTGGTCGGCTTCTATGCCGGTGCGCTCATCATCGGTGGCGCGCTCGGCGTGGCGGCGGACCGGCTGGTGGTCGGCGAGTGGCTGGACGGGCGGACACGTGATGTCCGTGCGAGCCGCGACCGGCTGGCGGTCGAGCTCAAGCTGAGCGAGGCGCAGCGGGCCGGTCTGGACTCGATCTTCGACGGGGCGCGACGTGCCGACAGCATCCTGGTGGCGCCGATCCGCCCGGTTCGGGATTCACTCTGGGTGGCTGCGCGAAGCCAGCTCCGGGCGATGCTGACCCCCGAGCAGCAGATGATTTACGACAAGATGCAGGCGCGTGATCGTGCTGCGGACGCGCGCCGCTAACCCACCCGAGGTCCTCCACCCCCCATGTTGAAGCGTATCCTTTCAGTGGCGCTGCTGGCGCCCGCGTTCGCCCTCGCGCAGGACGCCCCGCGCGCCATCTCCGTGGACGAAGCGGTGGCCCTGGCGCGCCGCAATGCGCCCGCCGCCGTGCAGGCGCGCGGCACGACGCGCACCTCGTCGGCGCAGCTCCGGCGCACGGTCGCGCAGTTCTTCCCGACGATGAACGCCACCCTGGGCTCGTCACGCCAGGGCGGCGAGACTTTCTTCCAGGGCAACCTGGTCCCGTTCAGCGGCAACCCGTGGAACTTCAGCCAGGGCCTGAGCGCGAACGTGGACATCTTCAACGGCCGACGGCTCGCCGAGCTGCGCTCCGGCCGGGCGTCGGTCGATGCCGCCGAGGCCGGGGAGATCCAGCAGGACTTCCAGATCGCGCTGCAGGTCAAGCAGCAGTACTACGCGATCCTCTCGGCGCGTGAGGCCGAGGCGGCGGCGCGGACGCAGCTGGCGCAGGCCGAGCAGCAGTTCGCGGTCGCCAATGCCCGGGTCGCCGCCGGCGCCGCGACGATCTCGGACTCGTTGCAGTCGGTGATCCAGATCGGCAACGCCCAGTTGGCGGTGCTGAACGCGCAGAACCAGCTCAACAACGCGAACATCGCGCTGACGCGCCTCGTGGCCACGTCCTTCGTGGTGACCGCCATCGTCGCCGACACCGTGGATCCGGCGCCGATGCGCGTGGACAGCGCCCAGCTGATCGCGCTGGCGATGGCGGGCCCCGCCGTGCGGCAGGCGCAGGCGCAGGTGACGTCGGCGCGGATGACCGTGCGCACGTCGCGGGCGGGGTATTTCCCCACCTTCAGCATGAACGGCAGCTACTCGCGCCAGAACACCGACGCGGTCTTCGACTGGGGCGCCGGTCCGATGTCGACGAACTACCGCGTCGGCTTCAACGTGTCGCTCCCCATCTGGAACCAGTATCAGCGGGAGCAGACGCTGACCAACGCGCGCGTCGCCGAGGACAACGCCGAGGCGCAGTTGCGCGACGCGCAGTTCCTGGCGCGGCAGAACATCATCACGCAGCTGGGCACGCTGCGCACGGCCGAGACGCGCATCATGATCCAGCGCGCCTCGGTCGCAGCGGCCGAGGAGGACCTGCGGGTGCAGCAGGAGCGCTACACCCTCGGGGCCTCGACGCTGTTGCAGCTCCTCACCTCGCAGAACACCCTCAACAGTGCGCGGGCCGCCTTGATCCAGGCGCGTCTCGATGCCCGGGTCGCCCGGGCGCAGATCGAGGCGCTGATCGGCCGCGAGCTTCAGTGACCCATTTCCTCACCGTGTTCAGTTCTTCGGAGATTCCCGTGATCCGTTCCTTGCGTGGCGTTGCCGCGCTGTCCGCCGTCGCCCTCGTGTCCGCGTGCGGCCCCAAGCCACCCCAGACCGCCCCGTACCAGACGGTCCAGGCGGTGCGACAAGACGTCGTCGTGACGGCCGACGCCACCGGCAAGATCGAGCCGATCAACATCGTCGAGATCAAGTCGCGGGCGTCCGGGCAGATCATCGAGATGCCGGTCGAGACGGGCACCCTCGTGCGCACGGGCGACCTGATCGTGCAGCTGGACACGCGTGACGTGCAGAACCAGTTCGACCAGGCCAAGGCCGACCTCGACGCCGCCAAGGCGCGGCTCGACGTCGCCG
>CAYSFN010000178.1:0-3860 GCA_964430045.1 uncultured Gemmatimonadaceae bacterium | reverse complement strand
GCAGCTCGACGAGCTCAGACATCTTCATCTCAACCTTGGGAATCATCTGATCGAGTCCCTCGATGAGTCCCTGACCGACCATCGCACCGACCTGATCGCGGAACACCCGCGACGGCGAGTGGATGCCGAGCCAGTCCTTTGCAGCGTCGAGCATGTTACTGGCGAGGTTCCTCACCGTGTCGACGGCGTTGCTGATCATCGACGTGATGCCGTTGATCATTCCGCGCACGATGTCCTGACCGACGCCCACAAGCCACGTCGCCGCACCCGTCAAAGCCCCCTGGATCTTCCCCGGGAGTTCACGCATGGAGTCGACGGCGCCGTTGATGCCGTCGCGGACCGCGGTCTTCACGTTCGCCCACGTGTCCGAGATGAACGAGGTCACCGCGGTCCACGTGTCGGTCCACCAACGGTTCACTGTTGAGAGGAAGCCGCGGATCTGCTCCTTCACGAGATCCGTGTCGCCCGTGACGAGACCGACGATGATCTTCAGCGCGCCGCCGATGATCTCACCCAGGCCGCCCCACGCGTCCGCGACCGCCTTCGTGATGTTGGCCCACGTGTCCGAAAGGAAGGATGTGATGTTCCCCCAGATCTTCGACACCTCGCCAGACACCCACACGAACGGGGCGGCGATCGCCGCACCGATCTCCCCGAACTTCGTCTGCGCGTTGTTGAGGATCTCGCCGATGTTGTCGCCCTCAAAGATCGACGCCACCCAGTCAATGAAGTCCGCGATGATCGGCCCGCCGGCACCGATATCTCGGATGCCGTCAGCGAAGTCGTGCAACGCGTCGGACGTGTCAGTACCGAGGAAGCTGACAAGGTCAGCAAGCCAGTCGAGGAGTCCCTGGAACTCCGGCGAACTCACCATGTCGACGACGGCGCCGAGGATGTCGACCAGGAGTGGCACCAGCGAGGGAGCGATCTTGATCAGCATTTCGAGTGCTTCGATCAGCACCTCACCGAGAGCCGGCAGAAGAGGTTCGAGTTCGGTGAGAAGGTCACCGAACTTCGGAGCTGCTTTCGCGAGCGCGTCACCGATCTTGCCGAAGAGTTCCTGCACCACAGGAAGGATCGGCTCGAGTGCCTGGAACGCGGCACCAACGAACCCGATCGGTCCTGACGAGTTCGCCATATCCTGGATGAAGTCCGACAGGGTGCCCGTCGCAACCGCAGAGATCAGGTCCGACACTTTGTCCACGAACGGGCCGATGGTGTCGAGGATGCGTTCCCCGAGCCCGTCGAAGTTGAGGTTGTTCGCCCAGTCCGTGAGGGCAGCCGTGGCGGGCTTGAGCCGTTCCCCGATGCCGTCGAGAACGACGGTCATCTCGCCCATGAAACCCTTCGCGGCCGTCATGAACGGGCCCACGAACTGTGCACCCAGACGGGACAGCGCGGCCATCATGTTCGCGAACGCGCCACGCGTCGTCTCACCCGACGCCAACGCGGCACCGGCGATGTTGTTCTCAATCGCCCGCCGGAACGTCTCAGCGTCAACCTCACCACGGCTGACCATTGCGGACAGTTCGTCGGCGGTGACACCGTACTCATCCGCAAGCCACTGCAGGATTGGGATGCCTCGTTCGGTGAGCCGGTTGAGGTCGTCCATTTGGGCGACACCCTTGGCGGTGACCTTGTTGAGAATGCTGCCCATCTCGTCGAGCGAGGTGCCCGCGATGGTCGCAGCGTCCGCGGTGAGACGTAGGTAACGCTCGAGTTCCTGCCCGGGCTTGATGCCGGAAGCAACGGCGGATGCCGCGACCGTCGCAGCGGAGTCCAGGCCGAACGCGGTTCCCTTCACCGCGGCGAGGGCGTCCTTCATGATCGCCTCGACCGACTTCGTGTCGTGTCCGAGGCCCTTCAGCTTCGCCTGCGCATCCTCGATGTTCAGGGCGCGGCTGATGCCACCGCCGATCGCGAGGGCGCTTACGGTGCCGACAGCGCCCGCGACGACAAGGCCGAAGCCCTTCGCGAGCTTCCCGAGTCGGGTGAAGAGCCCGCTGCCCTTCTTCTCGGCAGCGGTGTATCCCTTCTCGATGTCGTTCTCGACGGCTTTACTGAAGCCTCGACCCGAGGGCAGAAGGCTGATATAGGCTGTGCCGACCTCCTGAGCCATGCGCACCCCCGAAGATGTTCATGGCCCAGAAGGTGGGCGTGTTCAGTTACATGCGGAGGCCGAAGCGTTCCTTGAGTGCGTCCCGCCTGCGGGTGCTCTCAACGTCCGGAACGACCGGCATCCTCGGTGTTGGCGTCTTCTGTTCCCAGGGCCGCTTCACCGGTTTCGGGCGCACCTGCCCCGACCTGTGCCGGAACTGCGCCTCAGCATCGATCCAGTTGAGGAGCAAGACGTCGGCGTCGCGAGGAACGAACGCGTACCCAGCGACCGCGGCCGACGAATGCGAACCGGCCTCCTTGAGGAAACCCATCGCGAGAGCGCACGCCGACAGATACGACAATGCACCCGTGAAGATGTCATTGACACTCCAACGGGTGCGAGTCTGAAGGTCGAACTCGAACGCGTTCCTGTACTGCGCGGACAGCAGCGCGGCGAGGACTATTGCGCTTTTGGGTCGAACCCGTATTCGCTCGATGCCTTCACCCAGTTCGTGATGACGTGCTTCAAGTTCTCCTCGTCGAGTCGAGCGATCTGCCGGGTAGCATCCGGGTACGTGTCCGCGAGGGTCTGAATGAAGAAGTTCCAAGCCGAAGCGACCTCACGCTCAGTGAGCGTGCGACCCTGCTGGAACTTCTCCCAGAACAGGGCGAACGACGACGTGATGCCCATCGGTACGCCCGGGGAGCCGAGCACGGGTAGGCGGAACAGCACCTTCCCGTTGAAGCCGAAGTCGATCATCGGCGTTTCCTGGTTCAGGGTTTCAAGTTCGATCATGGTTTGGCGACCTCTCGTGTGTTGGCGACAACAGTGTGTGCCCGGTGCGGGCGGCGGTCGCCGTCGCCGCCCGCACCGGGGTATTAGGCGAGCGTGACGACGACGTCCGGGTCGCTGCCGCCAGTGAGCTCGGAACCGTCCGCGGTCAGCACGCGGGGCGCCGTGAACGTCACCGTCTTCGTCGTGGTGCCCGTGACGGTCGTGCCGGTCACACCCGAGATCGCGTTCAGCGCGGAAGCGACAGCAGCCGCGTTCGCGTCGTACGCGATGGGGGCAGACTCGTCGTCATCAACCGACAGCGTGTAGGTGCCGCCCGTCGGGGAGCCCGTGACCTGCAGCGTCCACGTGGTCGACCCGCCAGGACCGGACTCGCCGGCCACGAAGCCCCACGCCTTGAAGTGGTACGGGGCGAGCTGCGAACCCTTGAACGTGCGGAACGTGAGCGCGTACGCGAGAAGCGTCGTCCGGTTGAACGTGAGCGCTTCACGCGACGAGTTGTCGATCTGAACGTTCGGGAAGTGGCCGATGATGACACGCTCAGCCTGATCGAGACCAACGACGACGACGTCATAGCGACGCGACGCCGACGCCTTCGACACGGTCACAGACCCGTCAACCGGGTCGACGTCGACATCGAAGTACACGGACGTGATGTTCGTGCGACCCTCAAGGCCGGAGAAGCCGATGGTCCAGTGACCAGGAGAGGTCTCCGAGATCACCGGGTCACCGTTGTGACCGTTCAGCGTCGTCTCATCCCCAGGAACCGGGGTGAGCGCGAAGCCGTCCTCGCTGTAGTAGCCGATCTGTGACCCGGAATCCTCCGGCACCCAGTCGGCGCTCGTGGGAATGTCGGTCGTGCCAGCGGGGCGAATGAAGATCGCCCCATCCTTGATGAGGCGAACGAGGTCGGCGTCAATCCCCGTGGCCAGATAGTCGGGTGCAGCCATGGCAGCACTCCCTTTCTTCT
>CAYSFN010000177.1:0-3862 GCA_964430045.1 uncultured Gemmatimonadaceae bacterium | reverse complement strand
GCAGGACCGGCCGCGAGCGGTAGTAGGCACCGACCCCGTCGTGCCGACCGGTGATGAGGGCGCCGAGGATGCACTGGGCGACGTCGTGCCCGCGCGACGAGAACTGGTAGAGCACCACGTGCTCTTTGGGAATGGACGCCCGGTTCTTGTTGGTCGCCTCCTCGACGTCGTCGAGCAGGCGCGACGCCAGCACGTTGTAGGCGATGCGGCGCCAGTCGAGACCGGCCACCGGGACCGGCGCCGCCGGGGGGCGCGTGGAGGAGCGGGAGGAGTTCGGAGAAGGCATTGCCCGAAATGTGCCGCCGGTGCTGCGCCCACGCGAGTGCTCGCGCCGCCGGGCGCCGCAGACAGCGGGGGGGCGCCTGCGGTATCTTTCCGGGATGACTGCTCAGATGATCCTCACCGACGTCGCCGACGGCGTGCTCACCATCACGCTGCATCGCCCCGAAGTGCTCAACGCGTTCACGCGCCCGATGGCGCGCGAAATGCAGGCGGCGCTGCGCCGCGCCGGCGAGAACGACGCGATCCGCGTCGTGGTGATCACGGGGGCCGGACGGGCCTTCTGCGCCGGCCAGGACCTCAGCGAGGCCCTCCCGGCGGAGGGCGAGCCCGCGCCGGACATCTCCGAGATCGTCCGCGACTCGTACAACCCCATCATCCGCGCCATCCGCACGCTCGAGAAGCCGGTGCTGTGCGCGGTGAACGGCGTGGCCGCCGGCGCCGGCGCCAACCTCGCCTTCGCCTGCGACCTGACGGTCGCGGCGCAGGAGGCCAGCTTCGTCGAGTCGTTCAGCAAGCTGGGGCTGATCCCCGACACCAGCGGCACCTTCTTCGTCCCGCGGCTCGTGGGCCCGCAACGCGCGACGGGCATGTTCTTCCTCGCCGAGAAGCTGTCCGCCGAGCAGGCCAGGGACTGGGGGCTGATCTGGGACGTGGTCCCGCTCAGTCACCTCGGCGAGACGGTGCGGCAACTGGCGCACCACCTGGCGACCCAGGCCACGCGGGGCTTCGGGCTCACCAAGCGCGCGATGAACGCCTCGTGGGCCAACTCGCTCGACCAGCAGCTCGAAGTCGAGGCCGACTGCATGCACCAGGCGGGGCGCACGGCCGACTACGCCGAGGGCGTCGCGGCCTTTCTCGCAAAGCGTCCCCCCGTGTTCAGGGGCAAGTAGCATGGAGGGCCGCAGCGCGTCCGAGCTCGTCGCGCTGGCCGCTGCGCGCGCGGCGTCGCAGCCGGTCGGTGTCGTCGGCGCCGGGGCGATGGGGGCCGGGATCGCGCAGGTGGCGGCGCGGGCCGGGCACCCCGTCGTGCTCGCCGACACCGCCGCCACCGCGGTGGAGCGTGCGCGCGAGCACCACGCGAAGGCGCTGGCCCGCGAGGTCGACAAGCAGCGCCTGACCGCGGCCGAGGCCGAGGCCACGCTCGCCCGCATCACCTACCGCACCGGGGTCGACGATCTCGCGGCGTTCGCGCGCTGCACCATGGTCATCGAAGCCATCGTCGAGCAGCTCGACGCCAAGCAGCGGTTGTTCGCACGGCTGCAGCCGGTGCTCGGCCCGCAGGCCGTGCTCGCGTCGAACACCAGTGCGCTGAGCATCGCGGCGCTCGGGGCGCAGTGCGCGCGCCCCGAGCGCGTGGTGGGGCTGCACTTCTTCAATCCCGCGCCGGTGATGCCGCTGGTGGAGGTGATCCCCGGCGTCGACGCCGTGCCGGGCGACGACCCCGCGCATCCGCACCGGCTGGCCGAGCAGATGCGCCTGTGGGGCAAGGTGCCGGTGGTCGCGACCGACACGCCGGGCTTCATCGTGAACCGCGTCGCGCGGCCGTTCTACGGGGAGGCCATCCGTCTGCTCGAAGAGCGCGTCGCCGACTGCGCCACGATCGACTGGGCGATGCGCAGCATCGCCGGGTTCAAGATGGGCCCCTTCGAGCTGATGGACTTCATTGGCCACGACGTGAACTTCGCCGTGACCAGCGCGGTGTACGAGGCCATGTTCCACGATCCGCGCTACCGCCCCTCGCTCACGCAGCAGCGGCTGGTGCAGGCCGGACGACTCGGCCGCAAGTCCGGACGCGGCTTTTACGACCACGCCCCCGGGGTGCCCACTCCCGCGCCCACCGGGGACCGTGCGCTCGGCGAGGCCGTCGTGCAGCGCGTGCTGGCCATGCTCATCAACGAGGCCTGCGAGGCGGTGCACCTGGGCGTGGCGACGCCCGACGACGTCGAGCTGGCCATGACCAGGGGCGTGAACTACCCGCAGGGCCTGCTGGCGTGGGGGGATGCCCTCGGCCCGGCCGCCGTGCTCGCGACGCTCGACGCCCTGGCGGACGAGTATCGCGAGGATCGCTACCGCGCGTCGGTGTACCTGCGCCGCGCCGTGCAGCACCGGCGCCCGCTGCTGCCGTGAGCGACGCGTTGCGCACGGCCGGGGGCGCTCCCGACGCGGCGGCGCAGCAGCTCGCCGAACACGTGGTCCGGCAGATGCTGGACCACGATCGCTTCTCCGCCTGGCTGGGGCTCGAGGTGCTGGCCGTCGCACCGGGGCGCAGCGTCGTCCGCATGACGGTGCGCGAGGAGATGGTCAACGGCTTCGGCACCGCGCATGGCGGCATCACCTTCTCGCTCGCCGACTCGGCGCTGGCCTTTGCGACGAACGGCGGCGGCACGGTCTCGGTGGCGCTCGACTGCAGCATTTCGTTTCCGGCGCCCGTGCGCGTGGGCGACGTGCTGACGGCCGTCGCCGAGGTGCAGAGCCGCTCCACGCGCATCTCGTTCTGCGACATCACGGTGCGGCGTGCCGACGAGCGGATCGTCGGCCACTTCCGCGGCACGGTGTACCACACGGCCACTCCGCATTTTCCCGACCAGGCGCTTCCGTGACCACGACTGCGGCTTTCCTCATCGACGGCGTGCGTACGCCGATCGGCTCCTTCGGCGGCGCGTTGAGTGCCGTTCGTCCCGACGACCTCGCGGCGCACGTCATCGCGCAGTTGATGGCGCGGCATCCCACGCTGGACCCGGCGGCCATCACCGACGTGATCCTCGGGTGCGCGAACCAGGCCGGCGAGGACAACCGCAACATCGCCCGTGCCGCGGCGCTGCTGGCCGGCCTGCCGGTCAGCGTGCCGGGCGAGACGGTCAACCGGCTGTGCGCCTCGGGCCTGAGCGCCGTGGCCGCCGCCGCGCGCGGCATCAGGAGCGGCGAGGGCGAACTGTACGTGGCCGGCGGCGTGGAGTCGATGACCCGCGCGCCCTACGCGATGAGCAAGAGCGCGACGCCCTTCGGCCGCGACATGCAGCTCTACGACACGGCACTGGGCTGGCGCTTCGTGAACCCGGTGTTCAAGGCCAGGTTCGGCGTGGACCAGATGGGCGAGACGGCGGAGCACGTGGCCGAGCAGTTCGGCATTGCGCGGGACGCCCAGGACCGCTACGCGCTGCGCTCGCAGGTGCATGCCGCCGCCGCCAGGCACGCCGGGCGGCACGCGGAGGAGATCGTCGCGGTGCAGGTGCCGCAGCGCAAGGGCGACCCCCGCTGCGTCGAGCACGACGAGTTTCCGCGGCCCGGCACGACCTTGGAGGGGCTGGCTGCGCTCAAGCCCGCGTTCCGCCACGACGGCAAGGGGTCGGTCACGGCGGGCAATGCCTCGGGCCTCAACGACGGCGCTGCGGCGCTGCTGGTGGCGTCGGAGCGGGCGGCCGTCACGCACGGGCTTGCGCCCATTGCGCGCGTGGTGGCCGCCGCCGCCGCGGGCGTGGAGCCGCGGGTGATGGGGATCGGCCCCGTCCCCGCCACGCAGCGGGTGCTGGCCCTGGCCGGGCTGACACTGGAGCAGATGGACGTGATCGAGCTCAACGAG
>CAYSFN010000176.1:0-3912 GCA_964430045.1 uncultured Gemmatimonadaceae bacterium | reverse complement strand
CCGACCTTCGTCGCGATCCCCAACGGGGCGGAGTCGGCGGCGGACATCGGTCGGCGTCGCCTGCGCCTCGAAGTTGGTGGCGATCGAGAGATCCGAGAGGATGACCGGCGCCATCATGTCACGATCCGTGCAGTCCGTGAACGCGGCGATGTCGAGCGAGCCGGCCCGCGCGTACCCGGTGAAGGTCGCGCGCGGATCGTGGGCATTCTCCCACTCGCCCGGGGCGGCCATCAGCCGATCCGCCATCGCCTGGTAGGCCGCGGGTCCGCCCAGCGCACCGGCGCACAGCGCGGCCTCCGCCGCGTGATACCCGCGCGGGAATCGCGGGATCAGGAATCCCATCGAGATGAACCGCACGTCGGGCGGGAGCGCGGCCTTGAGCGAATCGGAGCGCGTGCGGTGGAACTCCTGGCACGCCGAGCACCCGAAGTCGAAGAGCTCGACCAGCACCACCTTGGCATCCTCCGGACCGATCGCGCGCGCCGCGTCGGCCTTGACCAGCATTTCGCGTTCTTCGGCGGCCGTCCTGCCGCCGGACTGTGCGGTACCCGCCGCCGACTGACAGGCGCCGAGCGGCGCGATGAGGAACGTCAGGAAGACTCCAAGGATTACGCGCATTGCTTGCACCGGCCGTAGAGGATGATTTCGTGATCCTCCAGCGTGAATCCGGGCGGCGTCAGCGCCTGGAAGTCGCGCGGCGAACGCATCGCCACGTCGCCCAGGCAGCCATCGAGGTCGAAGACCCGCTGGCATGCCCGGCACTGGAAGTGATGATGATGATGCAGGTCCGCACGCTCATAGCGCGGGTTCTCGCCCGGCAGATTGACCGTGGCGATCAGGCCCTCATCGCCCAGCGACTTGAGGGCGCGGTACACGGTCGCGATCCCGAGCTGCGGGACGAAGCGCTGCGCGTGCGTGAGCACCTCGTGCGGATCGAGCGGGCGGGAGGTCTCGTCGAAGACGCGTTGGATGGCCGCGCGCTGGCGGGTCTGACGTTCCATACTCTCGAATATACCACAACACGGGACGGGCCCGCCCCCGGTCCCACTGGGGGCGAGCCCGTCCCGCCAGGCGGCCGCGCGGTGCTCAGTGCCCGTCGTGCCGGTGGATCATGTTCCCGTCCTTGTCGTGCTGCATCACCGCCCCGTAGGCCATCGTCGGCGTCGGCAGCGCCGGCAGGAAACCGACGGCCGGCCCCCCCTGGTTCTCGATCCCCATCCCGACCGACATCTTCTTCCACGCGTCCACCGACATCACCTCCGTGCTGTCGTCGCGATACGCGCGCGCGGCGACGAGGATGGTCGCGCGCTTCCTGTTCCGGGGGACGTCCGGGTTGGCGAGGATGTCCGACACCACGTCGTGCATCCCGTGCAGGTTGTCGAAGATGATCGCCGCCTCGGGAAAGCGGGCCGCGAAGGCCGGTGCCACCGCCGCCGTCATCGGCATCGTGTGCGGCATCGTGCGCGGCGGGTCCAGCAGCATCTGCCGGAACCGCGCCACGGCGGCCAGGATCCCCATCCGCTTCTCCTCCGGGGACGTCGCGACCACCAGCGGCTCATACAGGCCGATCTGCAGCCAATGGTAGCCCCAGATCAGCCCGTTGAACCTGGGGTACGCGGTGCGGAACGCCAGCGAGTACGACTGCTCCTGCATCAGCGCCATCGTCTTGGGCCGCGACGAGAAGGCCAGGTCGGGCCGGCTCTTGTAGTACGCGAGCAGGCGCGCCACGGCACGATCCTGCGCCGCCGAGTCCAACTGGTTGGACGCGAGGATGTCGTAGAGCTGACGGTGCAGCACGTGCGCCCAGTCGAACATCATCTTGGCCTCGGGGGCCAGGCGCGCGTACGTGGGCTCGATCGCCATCTCCTCGAGCGGCAGGCGCGGTGGACGGGCGAGGACGCGCTCCGTCAGGACGGTGTAGATCTCCTCTTCGAGCACGGACGGTGGTGCGGTGGGCCGCGCGAACAGGGTCTCGTAGAGAATCGCGTGCCCGTAGTCGAAGGCGTTGAACAAGCGATCCGCCGCGGGGTGATCCCGGCGGAAGGTCCAGTTGTGCCCGGCTTGCAGGTAGAACGACTCGTACGTCGTCGTCCACTGGGCGCAGCCGGTCACCGTCATGAGGGCCAGCAGCCACAGGCATCGCATCAGAAGCCTCCCGTGGGCTGGAGGAAGGGCAGTCCGAACTCGATCGCGTGGCCGGTGGTGATGGCCCATCCGCGTTCCGGCCCATGCACGACACGCGCCACCCCGACGTCGAACGCCAGCCGCGGCGCCAGTTGCCAGCGCAGCCCGACGCCCGTGGTCCAGCGCACCGCGCCGCCGGCCAACGGCTCCTCCGCGTACACCTCGGCGCCGACCAGCATCGTACGCAGCGGGATCGGACGGTCCACCGCGAGCCCGGCCCGCCAACGCGGGACCTCGGCGCGCACATCGGCGCGCGGCCCGACGTGCTGTGAAAAGTTGAGGTGCGCGCGGCCCGAGCGCGCCGTCCGTGTGGCGGCCAGCGTCAGGGCACCGTGCGCGTGCTCCGCCCGACGCCCGCCGACGGGCAGGAGCGCGTCCACGCCCACCGCGAGGCCGGGGAACAGCAACGTCTCGGCGTTCAGGGCGTGCAGCAGCGCCACGTGCACCCCCCGCGCCGCCACGTTGGCATCGGCGCCCAGCGTGGCCGCTGACGCGACGGGCACCCCCACTTCGAACTGCGTGCGTGGGAGGATGCCCCAGCCCAGCTCGGGTTCCGCCTCCCATCGGGACACCCCGCCCGAGCGGCTGAAGGTGAGCGGCGCAAGATGAAACTCGAAGGCGTGGCGCTCCATCACGAGCGCGTCGGCGGTGCGGAGCGGGCGACCCCGGTCCGTGTTGTACCAGTCGGTTTGGGCGTGTCCCGGCACCGACACGGCCGTCAAGGCCATGCCGAGCAACGCGACACACCGGGAGAATCCCAGCATGGAGGTATTGGCGGTGAGTGGGAGCGACCATCATCGCGCAGCCGACCATCGGCGCGCGGCGCAGCGGGACCTCAGCGGCGCGGAGGGGGTGGCTCCGGGGCGCGGAACGCCGACGCGATCCGTGTGTCCACGGCCGCCGATACGCGGTGATGCTCGAGGGCCGCCGGCTCGCCCGGCGCGGCGGCGATCGGCAGCAGCGCGGCCGCACACCCCACGGCCAGCTCGCACGGCACGGCGTGCGACGGGCGCTCCGGCACCGGCGTCGCGTCGGTCGGCGCGGCATCACCGTGGTGCCGGTGGTGCGCGTCGTGGGCGTCGTCCGCAGGCTGCGTCACCACCACCGGCGGCACCATCGTGCAGGCCGACGCGGGCCCCACGAGGATCGTCGTGAGACCGAGTCCGACCGCGAGCACGGCACGCAGGAGACGGCGCATCGCACGGAATCTAGCGGGGACGCGGCCCGCCGTCACTTGGTGTAGGTGTACATCAGGTCGATCAGCTCGTCGTACACCTGCTGCGCCGCATCGTCCGACTGGCGCACCGCCTTGGTCGTGCAGTGCTGCAGGTGATCCCGCATGAGCATCTTGCTCACCGCACGCAGCGCCTGCTGCGTGGACGAGATCTGGATGAGGATGTCGGAGCAGTACCGGTCCTCGGCGATCATCTTCTGCAGCCCGCGGACCTGCCCCTCGATCTTGCGCAGGCGCGCCTGCGCCTTGGCCTTGCTGGCGGCATCACCGCCGTGCTGGTGCGTTGCCACGGTCACCCCTCCACCGAAGTCGGTCGGAACGTTCGCAGGCGGAGACTGTTCCCCACCACGAACACATCGCTCACGGCCATCGCCGCCGAGGCGATGATCGGGCTGAGCAGGATCCCGAAGGCCGGGTACAGCACGCCGGCCGCAATGGGGATGCCCAGCACGTTGTAGCCGAAGGCCCAGAACAGATTCTGCCGCATGGTCCGC
>CAYSFN010000175.1:0-4030 GCA_964430045.1 uncultured Gemmatimonadaceae bacterium | reverse complement strand
TTGCGCGAGTAGCTCAGTTGGATAGAGCGTCGGCCTCCGGAGCCGAAGGTCGTGGGTTCGAGTCCCGCCTCGCGCATTGTCTTCTCCTCTCTCTGTCCAGCCCGCCGGCCGCCCTACGCCGCGCGCGGACCACTCCGTGGACATCGCCGACCTCAAGCAGATGCCGACGCCAGCCCTGCTGGCGCTCGCCGATGCGCTGGCCATCCCTGACGCGGACGCGTTGACCCCGCCGGACCTCGTGATCGCGATCGGGCGGGCCTCGGTGGCACGGGGTGAGCCGGTGCAGGCCACCGGCACCCTGCAGATCCTCAAGCCGGGCCACGGCTTTCTGCGATCCGCCGCCGCCAGCTACCTCGAGCGACCGGACGACGTGTACGTCCCCTCGGCGATGATCCGCCGGCTCGGGCTCCGCAACGGCGACACCATCGCCGGGGTGATCCGCCCACCCAAGCCGTGGGAGCGCACCCTGTCGCTGGTGCGCGTCGAGTCGGTCAACGGCCGACCGCCGGAGGAGGCGGCGACGCGGGGGGACTTCGAGACGCTGCGCCCGCAGTACCCGGACGAGCGCCTGCGCCTGGAGACGGTGGACGGCGCGCTCCCGATGCGCGTGGTGGACCTCTTCGCGCCGATCGGCAAGGGGCAGCGTGGTCTCATCGTCGCCCCGCCGCGGGCGGGCAAGACCGTCCTGCTGCAGCAGATGGCCAACGCGATCGTCGAGAATCACCCCGAGGTCGTGCTCATCATCCTCCTGCTCGACGAGCGCCCCGAGGAAGTGACCGGGATGCGCGAGGCGGTGCCGACCGCCGAGGTCGTCAGCTCGACCTTCGACGAGAAGCCGACGCGGCACGTGGCGGTGGCGGCGATGGTCGAGGAGAAAGCCAAGCGGCTGGTGGAGTCGGGCCGCGACGTGGTCATCCTGCTGGACTCGATCACACGCCTGGCCCGCGCGCACAACGCGATCGCCCCGAACCGTCGCGTGATGTCCGGCGGCGTCGAAGCCGGTGCGCTGACCAGGCCCAAGCAGTTCTTCGGGGCCGCGCGCAAGATCGCGGGGGGTGGGTCGCTGACGATCATCGGCACCGCGCTGGTGCAGACCAACTCGCGGATGGACGAGGTGATCTTCGAGGAGTTCAAGGGCACGGGCAACATGGAGCTGGTCCTCGACCGCACGCTTGCGAACCGGCGCATCTTTCCCGCCATCGACCTGTTCAAGTCCGGCACGCGCAAGGAGGAGCTCCTGCTCTCGCAGGAGGAGCAGAACCGCGCCCTGCTGCTCCGCACGTACCTGAGTGCGATGGCCGAGGATGAATCGCTGCCCTTCCTGCTGCGGCAGATGTCGGGCACGTCGAGCAACCGGGAGTTCTTCACGCGCATGGCGCAGGGCGGCTGACGTGCGGTGGCTCGCGATCGACCTCGGGGACGCGCGCATCGGACTGGCCGTGAGTGACCCGCTGGGGATGATCGCCTCCCCGGCCGGCTTCATCGTCCGCCGCCGGGGCAAGAAGATCCCGGTCGCGACGTTGATCGCGAAGCAGCTGGAGCTGGAGGCGGACGGCTTCGTGGTGGGGCTGCCCCTGGATGGCGACGGGAACGACACGCCGCGTGCCACGGATGCCCGGTGGCTCGCGGCCGAACTGACCACGCGCACGGGACTGCCCGCCCGAGTGGTCGACGAGCGCTACACGACGGCGATCGCCCGACGCGCGATCCGCGAGATGGGCGGCGCCCAGCACGAGCGCCGTGGCGACGTCGATGCCCTTGCCGCGACGGTGCTGCTCCAGCACGCGCTCAATGTCCGCCCGTAAGCGTCGCCCCGCGCGCCGTCGGCGCTGGCTGCCGGTCCGGTTGATCGTCCTCGGCCTGTGTGCGATCGGCCTGGCGCTGCTGTGGCGGCTCGATGCCTCCGACGCGACGGACGGCGAACCGGTGCGGGTCCTCGTCCCCTCGGGCGCCTCGTTTCGCGACGCGGCCGATTCGCTCGGGGCGGTCGGGCTGATCCGCACGCCGCGCCTGTTCGCCTGGTATGCGCGGCTCCAGGGCCGGGACCGCACCATCCGTGCGGGCACCTACGAGCTGCGCCCCGGCACACCGTGGTCCGCGCTGATCGACGCGCTGCACACCGGACGCGGCGTCGTGGCGTCGGTGACCATCCCGGAGGGATGGATGCTGCGCCAGATGCTCCCCCTGCTCGCCCGCGCGCTCGACATTCCGAGGGACTCGCTCGAGGCCGCCATTCGCGACAGCACCCTGCGCGCCCGCGTGGGCACGCCGACGGAGACGCTCGAAGGGTATCTCTTTCCCGACACCTACACCTTTCCGCTGGGGACCACCGCCCGGCAGGTGGTGGCCGCGATGGTCGCGCGCTTCGAGCGCGCGTGGCGCCCGGAGTGGGACGCCCGCCTGGCGAGTCTCGGCCGCACGCGCCACGAGGTGGTGACGCTGGCCTCGATCGTCGAGCGGGAGGTGCGACTCGCCGAGGAACGTCCGGTGGTTGCGGCCGTGTACTGGAACCGGCTGCGGATCGGCATGCCGCTGCAGGCGGACCCGACGGTGATCTATGCCCTGGGCCGATCCGTGTCGCGCGTGCTGTACGCCGACCTGGAGATCCGCTCGCCCTACAACACCTACCGGAACGCCGGGCTGCCGCCGGGGCCGATCGCGGCACCGGGCACCGCGGCGCTGGACGCCACGGTGCATCCCGCGCAGGTGCCGTACCGCTACTTCGTGGCGCACCCCAACGGGCACCACGAATTCCGGACGACCTACCGCGAGCACCTCGACGCGATCCGCGAGGTGCGGGCGCGCGCGCGCGCGGATTCCGTGCGGCGCGCCCAGGCGAGCCCCCCGAGCGACCCGGCGGCGGGGACCGCGCCGCCGCCTACTCCTGCATCAGGTCGGGACGCAGCATGACGGCGTCGCGGAGATACGCGTGACGCAGCTCGCTGCGATGGCGCCAGGTGTACACGTGGAGCAGCACGCGAATGCAGCGCGGCAGGGCCCCGTCGACGAGGGCCTCCTGCGCGCAGAGCATCGGGATGTCGCTCCAGCCCACGAGCCGTGCGCCGTGGGCCGGGAACTCGCTCGTGAGGTCGGGCGTGACGCTGAACACCGCACTGACGACGTCGTCCCGGTGGAGGGCGTTGCCATGCATGAGCTCGTCGAGGAGTTCCTGCGTCGCGTCGCGGATCTCGTGGGGGTCGTCGAGGGCGACGGTGATGGCGCCGCGAACGGCGCGCAGGGTGCGGATGGACATGGGCGGGCGGCATGGTGCACGTGACGTCGCTCCGCGAGGCGCTGCGCCTCCTCGTGATCACCGACGATCTGCGTGATGGCGTCGAGGGACTCGTCACGCGGACCGCGGCCGCCGTGCGCGGCGGAGCGACAATGGTCCAGGTGCGGCTCAAAGATGCGGATGCGCGGACGCTGGCGGAAGTCACCCGGGCGCTGCTCGCGCGGGTGCGCGTGCCGGTGCTGGTGAACGACCGCGCCGACGTGGCGATCGCGGTGGGGGCGCACGGGGTGCACGTGGGAGCGGATGACGTGCCGGTCGAGGCGATCCGGCGCTGTGCGCCCGCGGGATTCCTCGTTGGCGCGTCGCTGGGCGACGGCGACGACCACGCAGTGCTGGGCAGCGCGGACTACGTGGGCATCGGGCCGGTGTTCGCCACAGGGAGCAAGTCGGACGCCGGGCCGGCGATCGGCGTGGACGGTTTCGCGGTGCTGCGCGCGGTCGCGGGCCGGCCGACCGTGGGGATCGGCGGGATCACGGCCGCGCGCGCCGCGGCGCTGCGACGCGCGGGGGCCGACGGGGTCGCCGTGGTCCGAGCGGTGATGGCGCACCCCGATCCCGAGGCGGCCGCGCGGGCGCTGTGCGACGGATGGGCGCAATGAGTGTGGTGGCGGTGGTCACGCACCGTGGCGCGGCGCGCTGGGCGCAGGGGCACCCGTGGATCTTTCGCAGTGACGTGCGCGAACGGCCCCCGGTGGCGGCCGGTGCGGTCGTCGTGCAGGACCCGAACGGCGTCCGCCT
>CAYSFN010000174.1:678-4060 GCA_964430045.1 uncultured Gemmatimonadaceae bacterium | reverse complement strand
AGAAACATAATAGTATGAGATATTATAATTTTTCAAAATTAAATTTAAATTTTTTTTCTTTTTCTTCTTTACGTTTTATCAATATTTTGACTTTTTTAAATAATTACCGATATAACAATATTTTAAAAAAAAAAAAGAGTCTAAATTTTTTTTCTTTTTTAAAAAATTTAAAATTAGATAGAAGGAAGTTTAATTTAAAAAAAAAAGATAATTGCGTACTACCATATAATAATTATTATCCTATAGTACAAAATAAAACAAAATCTCGTTTTAAATTTTTTAAAAAATTAATAGCGCTACAAGAGGGTAAATTTGTTAAGTTCTACCATTATTATTTTTTAAATTTATTTGAACGTATTACTAACACTTTATGTTTTTTAAAATTAGAAACAAATTTGCTTTTAAAAAAAAAAATTAAACCAAGAACTATATTAAGTTGGCAAGCCCCCTATTATAGGCCAATGTTTTTACGTATTAGTATGGATTTAATTTTAAGACATTTTTTAGAGATTTTATGGTATTCGTTTTATTTTAAAGACTTAAAACTTTTAAGTAACTGATTTAAAATTGCATTAGAGAATATGAGTTTGTCTAAACATAAATTGTTTATAAATTTAGTTTTTGAAATTTTAGGAAAAAACTATCCCTTATACAGGGATAAGTTAGGCATAAAGGGTTTTAGTTTTAAAATAAAGGGTAAAATTGGATTGACTGGTAATGCGAAAAAACGTAGTACTATTTTAAGGTTCGGATCATTAAATTTATCATCTAAAACTTCTCGTATAGAATACGAACAAAACATCATTTATACTACGACTGGTGTCTTAGGTTATGTGTTAATTAACGCATATTAATTTTTTAAAAAAAATTAATTTTATTGGCTTCAAGCACCTTTTCTACCCTTTCTTTTTATTAAAACGGCTCTAGTACTACGCAATCCACGCAATGTGTACGAATTTATTTTTCGTATGGTAACAATTTTTTTTTTTACATTATTGAGCAATATTTTATTAGTACTCCGTATTAAAAATTTGTATTTGTTTAGTTTTTTTAATTTAATTTTATTATAATGAATTCATTTCATATGAGCAAAACCAAAAAAAAATTTAATGATTTTTTTTTTTTTAAAAAATCTAATTTTAAATCCTTTACTTTTAAATTTTATTTTGAAATAATAGTAGTTATGTAGTTTTTTTAAAAAGTTGTGGTATTTGTGTAATATAAAAATATTTTGTGTAAATTTTTTTTCTATATATTTTATTGTTTTACTATTTTTATTTATTATAGTAAGTGTTTTGGTAAAATTATATTTTATAAAAATAAAATCTGTGTATGTATACATCGTATATATGTTAAGTTGTTTGTTTAGAAAACATATTAAACTAAAACGCACAGGCAAAAATAAATTTTTATGTGTATTTTTCATTTAAATTTTTTATTAAAATAGCAGCGCGAATAAAATTACACCGCCGACTTTTTTTTTTAAAGCTTCAATATTGGTTAAAATACCACAACTGGTTGTCATGATAAAAAATCAACATTTTTTATATGTCACGTATTTTATTTTTTTTAATTTTATCTTTTTAAGATTTGATACTTTATACATATTTTTTATATTTTTAAACTTATTATTATTGGTATTTATTACTAATTTAAAAATTTTTTTCTTTTTTTTATCAAGCAAAGGTTCGATAAATTTAATAAAATTTAATTTAATTAGAATTTTAATTAACTTAAGATCGTGACGTTTTAATTTAACATATATAGTTTTTTTTTTTAATTTACTTGCTATTTTAATTAAGTTTATTATTTGATGAAACATTTATTGTATATGTGTATTACAATTTAGTTATATTACCAACTATGGATTTTGATATTTTGTAAGTTATTATGTTTAAGTAAATACTTCATGTAGTGCCTTGATAAATTAGTATTTTTGTAGACACCTTTACCACGACCTGTTTTTAAACATACATTTTTGTGTTTAGGTATATTGATTTTAGAATCCAATCTATGTAATTTATAATTAGCTACAGCTCGAGTTATTGGTTGAATATTTTTATTTTGTATTATATTTTTTAGAATTATTTTTTTTATTTCATATTTAATAGAAATTTTTTTTTTTATATATTCTTGTTCGATTTTAATTTTATTATTGATCATTTAACGGTCTATTTCACCAAACACTATATCTATAGTACCCATTAGTGTAACTAAATCTGCTAAAAAGTGCCCCTTAGCTATTATAGGTAATACCTGTAAATGGTGGTATGCTGGCGATCTGACTTTGCATTTATAAGGAATATTTGTATTGTCTGATAATAACGCTACACCAAATTCTCCTTTAGGGGATTCGACAGCTCTATATGATCAGCCATTTTGAACTACAAAACCCTCACTTCAATATTTAAAATGTTTTATTAAATTTTCCATCGAAGTATAATTAGGATTGTTTTTAAAATTATTAGTTTGATTTGGTTCAATATAATTAATTAATAAGTGAGGATTTATATTTTTTTTTTTTTTTAGTGGTAGTCGTTTTTTTTTAACTAATTTATTGATAACCTGGTTCATTATGTTTAAACTCTCTACCATCTCATTCATACGAATTAAAAAACGGTCGTAAGAGTCGCCATTTTCACCAATAAAGCTTCGAAAGTTAAGGTGGTAGTAATTACCATAAGTTTCGACTCTGTCTAGTCGTAAATCGCGTTTGATACCAGTACATCTGGCCATAACACCTGTTAAACCATAGTTTACGCACAATTCACTTGAATAGGTACCAATATTTATTAATCTTTGTTTTCAGATTTTATTAAAAGATAATGTGTTATGCATTTCATTAAGGGTTGTGAAACAATTTTTACTGAAAAATAACATATCTTCTAATAAAAATCTGGATATAGATTTTAAATTTACTTCGTTAGGCCTGTAGAATGCAGCATGCATTCTAGCCCCTGAGACTCTTTCATAAAATTCCATAAGTTTTTCACGTTCTTCAAAAGCCCAAAATATAGGGGACATGCTTCCTACATCTAACGCATGGCACGATACAGCTAACATGTGATTTAGTATTCGTGTAATCTCATCGTATAAAGTTCTAATTTGAACAAAAGTTGCTGTATAGTTTATAGTACCTAATAGCGATTCAATCGCTAAACAATATGCGTGTTCTTGAATTAACATAGATACGTAATCAAATCTATCAAAGTAAGGTAAAGAATGTAGATAAATTTTATCTTCCATTAATTTTTCAGTACCTCTATGTAACAACCCAATATGTGGATCTATTTTTTCTATTACTTCACCATTTAATTGAACAACTAATCTAAGTACACCGTGTGCAGCAGGATGTTGAGGTCCTATGTTTAAATTAATAGTT
>CAYSFN010000174.1:0-668 GCA_964430045.1 uncultured Gemmatimonadaceae bacterium | reverse complement strand
AGTTTTTATGTTTTTTAATGTGTCACTGTTTTGCATGATTGAAGGATTTCATAACTGAAATATACTTCTATTCACCCTCTATTCAAGTATAAGTTTGTTAAATTATTTAAACGTTGAGTATTATACTATAAGTTATTATAATCTATCGTTAATTTTATTAAATTTGTATGTATATGTGTACTTAATAGTACATTTGTTTCTATACATATTTATGTTAGATTTTAATAAAATAAAAAATCTTTTAGAATTAAATGGCCTAACGCAGGTTAGATCGATAAATATATATGTAATTTTAATTAGTTTATCATTAGCCGGCGTACCACCACTTATGGGTTTTGTGAGTAAATTTATAATATTTATATATATGCTGTATTTAAATAACTTTCTTTTTTTTTTTTATTTTTTTATTATTAATTTGTTTATAATGTATTTTTATTTTAGAAATTTAATTTTTTTAAAAAATAATAGTTTATCAGTATTTATTTTTTTAGAAAAAAATTTAAATGATTTTAGTGTGAACTGTTTAGTAAGTTTCTTTAATTTCTTTAATTTTTTCTTTTTTTTTTACGTTGAGGATTTTTTAATTTATTTAAATTATATTGTTTTATTTTTTCTTTTTTAATTTAAATAATAATTTAAATTAAATTTTTTTTTATTTTTATTTTGTC
>CAYSFN010000173.1:0-4079 GCA_964430045.1 uncultured Gemmatimonadaceae bacterium | reverse complement strand
ACCGGAAGCCCGCCATGTGGATCGACGGCAACATCCACTCCAACGAGATCCAGGGGGCGGAGTTCGCGCTGTACGTGGCCTGGTACCTGGCGGAGATGAAGGGTCGCGTGCCGCGGGTGGACTCGCTGCTCAGGGAGCGCACGTTCTACATCGTGCCGACCATCAACCCGGATGCCCGCGAGCACTTTCTGAAGCAGGGCAACACCGCGTCGTCCCCGCGCACGGGCCTGGCGCCGCGCGACAACGACGGAGACGGCCTGATCGACGAGGACGGCAGCGTGGACCTCAACGGCGACGGCCATATCACGCAGATGCGGCGCCGGAACCCGCTGGGCCGTTTCGTGTCGCACCCCGACCACCCGCACATCATGGTGCCGGCGGCGCCTGGCCAGCAGGGCGAGTGGGAGCTCCTGGGCAACGAGGGCTTCGACCAGGACGGCGATGGTGCCGTGGGCGAGGACGGCGTCGGCGGCTACGACCCCAACCGCAACTGGCCGTGGCGCTGGGCCGCACAGAACGTGCAGGGCGGTGCCGACTGGTACCCCGGCTCGCTGGTGGAGACCCGCAACGTGATGCGGTTCGTGCTGGCGCACCCCAACATTGCCAGCGCGCAGAGCTTCCACAACAACGGCGGAATGATCCTGCGCGGCCCGGGTGTGCCGCAGGACGAGTACCGGCCGGCCGACGTGCGCGTGTTCGACGAGCTGGGCCGCACGGGCGAACGCATCCTGCCCGGCTACCGCTACCTCATCGTGTGGAAGGATCTCTACACCGTGTGGGGCGGCGAGCTGGACTGGTTCTATGGCGCGCGCGGGGTGATCACGTTCAGCAACGAACTGTGGACCAGCCGCAAGTACTTCGAGGCCGAGCCGAGCCGCGGGCGCTACGTGGACGAGAGCGAGGAGTTCAACCAGTTGCTGCTGCTGGGCGAAGCGACGGTGCCGTGGCAGGACTTCGACCACCCGCAGTACGGCAAGATCCAGATCGGCGGGCGCAAGAAGAACTTCGGGCGCGTGGAGCCGGGTTTCATGATCCAGACCGAAGCGCACCGGAACATGGCCTTTGCCACGTGGCACGCGGGGCAGATGCCGCTGGTGCGGGTCGACACCATCATCACCAAGGCCCTGGGCAACGGCCTGACCCAGGTGGACGCGATCGTCAGCAACCCCAAGCTGATCCCCACGCACACGCAGCAGGACCTGGAGAACCGCATCTCACCGCCCAACCTGATCACGCTCTCGGGCGGCACGGTGGTGGCGGGGTTCACGGTGACCAATGCACTGCTGGATCAGGCCACGGAGCAGCCGCGTGAGCCGGCGACGATCCGCGTGGCGAACATCGCGGGGCAGAGCAGTGTGCGGGTGCGCTGGATCGTGCAGGGCGGGTCGAACTACACGGTGACGGCGGTGAGTCAGAAGGGGGGCACGGCGAGCAAGTCGTCGCGCTGAGCCGTCTCCCCGGAAGGGTGCAGCCCCGGTCGGCGCCGTACGCGCCGGCCGGGGCTGTTCGCCATGCGTCAGATTGCCCCAGCCGCCCCCCGCGGCCATAGTTGAGGGGTCGTCGTGCCCGCCGTGTCGGCACAGACGCCCGGCGGAGCAGGCGCTTGGCACCGTCCCATCACCCTTCGACCGTCCTGCTGACACGGTCGTCTGCACTTGGAGTATGCCGTGAGAGCAGTGCCGTCCTCCCTCGGCCTCGGGCTCCTGCTGACCAGCGGACTGCTGGCCGGCGGCCTCGACGCCCAGCAGTCCTCGCGCACCGAGCCCGTCACCGGCCTGCGCGACAACACCACGGGCTACCACGCCCTGGTGGGGGCCCGCGTCGTGACCGCCCCCGGGCAGGTGCTGGACAACGCGACCATCGTCATTCGCGACGGGCTCATCACCGCCGTGGGCAGCAACGTGAGCCCACCGGCCGGCGCCCGCGTCTGGGAGCTCACGGGGCAGACGGTGTACCCGGGCTTCATCGATGCCCACGCGGATCTCGGCATGGACGCCGTGCCGGCCGGTGGCGACGTGGGCCCCACGCACTGGAACCCGCAGGTCCGTGCGTGGTACAGCACCACCTCCAACCTCAAGGACGACGCGACCCGCCGCGCTGCGCTGCGCTCGCTGGGCTTCGGCACGGCCCTCGCCGTACCCAAGCAGGGGATCTTTCGCGGCACCGCCTCCGTCGTGAACCTCGGCGACGCGGGCGTCCGTGACCGCGTGCTGCGCGCCGACCTCGTGCAGTCGGTGGGCTTCCAGCGCTCCTTCGCGCTCGGCGGCTCGTACCCCAACTCGGCCATGGGCACCATCGCCCTGATGAAGCAGACGTGGCTGGACGCCGAGTGGTACATCCGCGCCCAGGCGGCCTACGAGCGCAGTGGCCGGTCCGTCCTCCCGCCCGAGACCAGTGAGGCGCTCGCGGCGCTCGCCGCGCCCGTGCAGGGCCGGCAGCCGGTGCTCTTCGAGACGAACAGCGAGGAGGAGTACCTGCGCGCGCACAAGATCGCCGCGGACTACAAGCTCACGCCATGGTTCCGCGGCAGCGGGCAGGAGTACCGCCTGGTGGACGTGCTGAAGGGCCGCGTGCATCCGCTCATCATCCCCATCAACTTCCCTGACGCGCCCACCGTGGACGGGCCCGAGGCCGCACTCAACGCGTCGCTCGGACCGCTGCGCCACTGGTATCTCGCGCCGACCAACCCGGCGCAGCTCGCCAACGCGGGCGTGTCCTTCGCGATCACCAGCGACGGCCTGTCGTCGCTGACGCAGTTCCTGCCCAACCTCCGCCTCGCGGTCGCGCGCGGCCTGCCCGCCGACAAGGCGCTCGCGGCACTCACCACCGCGCCCGCGAGCCTGCTCGGCATCGACCGCACGCATGGGACCATTGCCGTCGGCAAGGTCGCCAACCTGGTGGTCGCCGACGGCGACCTCTTCACGCAGGAGGCCGGGGTGCGCGACGTGTGGGTGCAGGGCACCCGCTATGGCGTGACGCGCCCGCCGCAGATCGACCCGCGCGGCACCTGGGTCATCGCTTCCGAGGACCAGTTCGGCTTCAAGGCCACGCTGCGCCTCGAGGGGCCGCTCAATCGCATCCGCGGCACCATCGAGCGCGAGGGGCGTCGCGCCATCCCGCTGACCTCGGCGCGCATCACGGCAGAGACCGGGCGGCTCGAAGTGACCTTCGACGGCGAGCCGCTCGGCTTCGAGGGCCGCGCCCTGCTGGCCGGGTCCGTGACCGACGACGAGTTCTTCGGCTGGACGTCGCTGCCCAACGGGGCCGACCCCAAGTTCCGCGGCACGCGCACCGAGGCCTTCGAGGGCGCCGCCCGCGGCACCGTCGCGCTGCGCGTCCCGCAGCTCGACCTCCCGTTCGTGCGCCCGTCCATGGAGTACGGACGCAGCGCCCCGCCGGCGCAGCCCGCCGTGCTGCTGGTGCGCAACGCCACCGTGTGGACGCAGGGCGCGCAGGGACGCCTCGAGAATGCCGACCTGCTCGTGCGCGCCGGCAAGGTGGTCCAGGTGGGGACGAATCTGACGGCCCCCGCCGGTGCGCTGGTGGTCGACGCCACCGGCAAGCACGTGACGCCCGGGCTCATCGACCCGCACACGCACACGGGCGTGAGCGCCGTGAACGAGAGCGGGTTCGCCATCGTCCCCGAAGTGCAGATGGGCGACGTGCTCTCGCTCAACAACATCTGGATGTACCGCCAGCTCGCGGGTGGCCTCACCACGCAGATGGTCAAGCACGGCTCCGCCAATCCCATCGGCGGCGAGAACGTATTCGTCAAGAACCGCTGGGGCTCGCTGCCCGACGACCTCAAGATCGCCAACGCGCCGCGCACGGTGAAGTTCGCGCTGGGGGAGAACCCCAAGCGCAGCCCCACCCGCTACCCCAGCACGCGCATGGGCGTGCAGGAGATCATCCGCGACCACTTCCTCGCCGCGCAGGACTACCGCAAGGAGTGGCAGCGGTGGGACGCCTCGGCCAGGACCGGCATCCCGCCGCGCCGTGATCTGCGCATGGAAGCCATTCTGGACATCCTCGACCAGAAGCTGCTGATCTCGTCGGCGCGGTAGCCGTGCGACGAGATC
>CAYSFN010000172.1:0-4129 GCA_964430045.1 uncultured Gemmatimonadaceae bacterium | reverse complement strand
GCGAGAGCTTGCCCGAGCCCGGTTCGGCGAGGGTCGCCACGCTCAGCGTCCAGCCACGGCTCGCATGGGCCGCGCGATGGACCCAGACGTTCGGCGCCGACGTGGCGGCTTCCGCGGGGACGAGCGCGCGGGCCGCGTCCGGGTTCAGCGTGGAGATGTGCACGCCGAAGTATACTGGGGTGACCCGCCGCGTTACACTGGACACAGGCGCCGCCGCCGCGCCCCCGACTCGTTGAGGATGTGCCGTGCTGCCACGCTCACTGACCTGCACGCTGATCGCCGCCACCGTCTGCGCCGCGCAGACCGGGGCGCAGCACCTGCCGAACCAGCGCCCCACCGACCCCGTCATTCCGGTCTCGCCGGCGTCGACGCCTCCAGGCAACGACACCATTGGCTACTGGCAGCAGCGGGCGGACTACCGGATCAGCGCGGTGCTGGACGAGACGCGGGGCGTGGTCCGTGCCCACGGCACGCTGCGCTACACCAACCACAGCCCCGACACGCTGCGCGAGCTGTGGCTGCACCAGCACCTCAATGCCTTCCGGCCCGGTTCGCAGTGGAGCGCGACCGATGCCCGCGAGGGACGCACCCGCTTCCAGGAGTTGCCGGACCCGGAGCACGGGTTCGAGCGCTTCCTCGGCCCGCCGCGCATCGACGGGACGGAGGTGCGCCTCGAGTACCCGCTGGCGCCCGACTCGAGCGTGGTGCGTCTCGCGCTGCCGCGGGCCCTGCCGCCCGGCGCCACCACCGAGGTGCAGATGGCGTGGGAGGCGCGCCCCTCGACGCTGCCGCGCCGCCAGGGACGCCGCGACCGCTCGTTCGACTTCGCGCAGTGGTACCCCCGCGTGGCCGTCCATGACCGCCACGGCTGGAAGCCCAACGCCCTGGTGCCGGCCGGTGAGTTCTACGGTGAGTTCGGGAGCTTCGAGGTCACGCTGCACGTGCGCGAGGATCAAGTGGTGGGGGCGACGGGTGTGCCCGTGGACGGTGATCCGGGCTGGGCGCGCGTGGCGGTGGGTGGTGCGCCGCCCGTGCTGCAGCGCGGGGCCTACGCGGGCCGCCGGGCGGACGCGCCGACCGCACCGCCCGGCGTCGTCGTACACGTCGAACCATCGGCCGGCTACCGCAGCGTGACCTTCCGCGCGGAGAACGTGCACCACTTTGCGTGGAGCGCGTCGCCGGGCTTCGTGTACGAGGGGGGCAGCCACGTGCGCCCAAGCGCGAACGTCCGTGGCGACGTGCCCGTGTGGGACACCGTCGCCGTGCACGTGCTGTACCGCGGCGACGCCGAGGCGTTCTGCGAGCGCAGTGTGCCGCCCGACACCGCCGCCGAGCGCCGGACGCGCGCGCTGTCCACGTGCCTGGTGCAGGCCAGGAGCGGCTGGGAGCAGGGCGCCGCGCTGCGCAACGGGCTCAGCACGCTGGCGTGGCTGGAGGAGATCTTCGGTCCCTACCCGTACCCGCAGATGACCATCCTCAAGCGCCTGGATGGCGGCGGCACCGAGTTCCCCATGATGATGCAGAACGGGAGCAACTCGGCGTCCCTGGTCACGCACGAGGGCGGGCACATCTACGTGCACGGGATTCTCGCGAACAACGAGTGGCAGTCCGGCTGGCTGGACGAGGGCTTCACGTCGTACGTGACCAGTTGGCAGACGGGCAACGTGCGCGCCGTGATCGCCGACGCGATCGCCTGGCTGGGCGAGGCGGACCCCGGCAGCCCGAGCGACTCGGTGCTCGCCGCGCGGCGGCGGATGAAGGACATGGGCGCCCGCACGCGTGCGGCGGCGATCGCCGCAGGCCGCTTCGAACCCATCGGGACGCGCGGCGACGCCTTTCGCGACTTTGCCAGCTACAACAGCGCCGTGTACTCGCGCGCGGAGGACATGTACGCGGCCCTGCACGACCTGCTGGGCGACGCGCCGTTCCGCGCGGTGCTGCGCGACTATTACACGCGCTGGGCGTTCCGCCACGTGGACCGCTGGGCGCTCCAGGGCAGCGCCGAGCGCGTGAGCGGGCGGGACCTGCAGTGGTTCTTCGACCAGTGGGTCAACACCGCGGGGGTGATCGACTATGCGCTGAGCAATGTGCACAGCGAGCCGGTCGACGGCGGCTGGCGCACGACGGTGACCCTGCAGCAGGTCGGCGCGTACCGCCACGCGATGCCCGTCGGCGTGCGGACCGCGCAGGGCTGGACGGTGGTGCGCAGCGACCCGCTGCTGCCGACGCAGCGCGTGGTGGTCGACACGGCCCTGCGGCCCGAGGCCGTGTGGCTCGACCCGTATGGGGCGACGGAATCGGTGAGCGGCCCGTTCCGGCTGCCGCTGCGGTGACGCGGTGATCGGCGACGTGGGGATGTTCAGCGGCGTGGCCGGCGGGATCGGCCTGTTCCTGCTCGGCATGCTGCTGCTGACGGAGAACCTGCGGCTCGTCGCGTCGGACTCGCTGTCGCGCGCGCTCAAGCGGTTCACGAACACGCGCCTCAGCGGCGTCCTCACCGGCACGCTGATCACCATGCTGCTGCAGTCGTCCACGGCGACCACGCTGATCACGGTGGGCCTCGTGGGGTCCGGCGTGCTGTCGTTTCCGCGCTCCCTGGGCATCATCTACGGGGCCAACGTCGGCACGACGTCGACGACGTGGATCGTGGCGCTGGTCGGGCTGAAGGTGAGCATGACGGCGCTGTCGCTGCCGCTGCTCGGGCTCGGCGCGATGCTGCGGCTGTTCGCGCGCGGGCCGTGGCGGCACGTGGGCCTGATGATCGCCGGGTTCGCGATGATCTTCCTGGGTATCGACTTCCTGCAGCTCTCGCTGGCCGACCTGGGGGCGCGCATCGACCCGGCCGCCCTCGCACGCCCGGGGCTCGGCGGCACGCTCCTGATGGTGCTGCTGGGCCTGGTGATGACGATCATCATGCAGTCCTCGAGCGCGGCGGCGGCGGTGACGCTCACGCTCCTGCACTCGGGCGCGCTCACGCTGCCGCTGGCGGCCGCGGCCGTGATCGGCCAGAGCATCGGCACCACCTCCACGGCCGCGCTGAGTGCGATCGGCGCGCCGGTGCACGCGCAGCGCACGGCGCTGGCGCATACGCTCTTCAACGTGGTGACGGCCGTCGTCGCGCTTGCCATCTTTCCGGCCTTCGTGGCATGGGCGGACCGCATGGCCAACGACGTGGACACCGTTGCCCTGGCCGTGTTTCAGACGGCCTTCAACCTGCTGGGCGTGCTGCTGTTCTTCCCGGCCACGCCCCGGTTCGCGGCATGGATCGAACGGCTGCTGCCGGAGCCGCGGCCGCTGGACGGGTTCCCGACGCTCGACCGCCACGCCATCACGGGCCAGGAGGCGGCGGTCGCGGGGGCCCGGCTTGCGGCACGACGCCTGAGCGACGAGGCTGCGCGGCTCGCCCACCTGGTGGCCGTCGGCTCCGCCCCGGAGGACCTGGAGCGCCGTGTGGCGATGCTGCGCACGGCGCTGGGCGCAACCGTCCGGTACCTGCGTGCCGCGCCGGTGCAACCCGACGCCCACGCGACCTACGCCCAACGCCTGGCGATCACGCACGCGCTCGACCACCTCGACCAGTTCACGGGCCACCTGGCCGTGGCCCCGGCACCTGCCGGTCCGCCGCTGGCCCCCGACCTGCTGCGGGCGTGCAGCACTCTGTTCGCGGTGTCACGCGAGGTGACGCGCGAGGACGACACCCCGGAGCCCGACGGCGCGGAGCGCGCCGCGCGCGCCTACGACGCGGTGCGCCGCGCGCGTGAGTCGGCACGCCGCGCGATCCTCGAGCAGCTCGCGCTGGGCGTGATCGAGCCCGGGCCCGCCGCACAGGCGCTCGAGCGCGTGCGGTGGCTCGAAGACGTGGCGCGGCACGCGTGGCGCACCGCGCACTACCTGGCCGACGCCCCGCCGCCGCCAGCCGACGCCGGCGTGCCCGTGGACGCGGAGATCACCGAGGTCATGGATGGCATGGAGGGCTCGGCGCCCGATGGCTCCGTGCGGTAGGCGCCGTGCCGGGCGTTGATGCAGCCGGTGACCTTGACGCACTCGTGCCACGCGAGCATATTCCGTGTTCTATCGCGGGGTGGAGCAGCCTGGTAGCTCGTCGGGCTCATAACCCGAAGGTCGCGGG
>CAYSFN010000171.1:0-4129 GCA_964430045.1 uncultured Gemmatimonadaceae bacterium | reverse complement strand
GTCCACCACAACCCGCTCGGCGGCGGCCAGCCGGCTCTCCCTCGCCGGGCCGCGGTAGGTCGCGCCCGTCACCGGGTCCGTGTCGCCCACGGCCAGCCGGGTCCAGACCCCATCGGCGTTCCACCGGAACCCGTGGTCGTAGACGAGCGCGGCAAACGAGTCGGTCGGCACGCCCAGCTCGACGGCAGCGACGTCGGCGGCCTTCTTCGTCGGCGTCACCACCCGCACCGAACGGCCCTCGCGCTCGGCGGTGCGGATCGCGGCACCGAGCATGGTCGTCTTGCCCGCACCCGCCGCGCCCTCCACCACGACGAGCGGCGCGGTGCTGGCGACCGCGGCGGCGGCGCGCGCCTGGTCCGTGTCCAGCCCCGGCTCCTGCACGCGCGGGGTTGCGCCGTGCGCCGGCCGGGTGGCGCGTGCGGCCAGCCGGTCGCGCAGCTCCGTCTCGACGGCCACGACGTGCAGCGTCGTGAGGTGCGCCACATGCTCCAGGCGCGGCGCACCCGGCGGCAGGATCGAGAGGCAGTCGTCCGAGGCCAGCCGGGTCGTGATGGCGATGAACTCGCGCAGCTCCTCGCGGGTGGCGCGCACACCGGCCTCGGTGACGATGCGCGCCACCCGCTCCTGCACGTCATGCACCGTCCATGCAGATGCAGCAGCCGCGCAGCGGTCGAGCGCACGGGAGGCGACCCGTTGCACGGCCAGCTCGTCCAGCGTGCGCAGGGGTTGCACGGCGGCGCGCGGCAGGTCCGGCGTGTAGCCGGCCTCCTGCAACTCGCGCAGCCAGCCGGCCTCGGAGCCGAGCACGCTGGGCTTCTTGCTCGGCCGCTCGTGATCCCACGCCTTCGCGTGCAACCTGGCGCGCACCACCGGCCCCGGCTCCTGGCCGGGATGCGCCGCCTCCCACTCGGCCTCGAACCTGGCGAGGTTCCGCGCCACCTGCTGCCCGCGCTTGGACATGACCGCGTTCCACGGCACCAACTCCGCGACCTCCCCGGTCACCGGGTCAAGGGTGAGGCCGTGCGCGTCGAGCATCGCGGCGAGCTGCGGGTGCGCGGCGATGACCGCCGTACCGAGGGCGCGGATCGCGCCCTGCTGCCGGAACAGCGCCGCGGTATAGAGCCCGCGCCAGCGACCGGCCGCCCACACGCGCGTCCCGATCTGGAAGTGGATGTGCCGGTGGGGGTCGCCCGCACGGGAGGTCTTGTGCGACACGGCGACGGTTTCGAGTTGTTCGATCGGCACGACCTCCTGCTTCCCACGCGAGCCGACCCGCGTGACCGAGTGCTGGCCGAGCCAGGACCGGATCTCCGCAACCGCGCCCCGCTGGGCGGCGTCCAGGGCCTCGGATACCGCTGGGTGCAGGCCGGCGGCGACCGACAAGGACTTCGGGACGTTCTCGACCATCTCCACGAACCGGGGCGATCCCCGGCCGCCCTCGCCCCGCAGCCGGGGTCGGCCCATCGACTCCCCGGTGAGCGGGTTGATCCAGTCAACCCACTGGCGGTACTCCTCGGCGGTCAGCCCGAGCTCGCCGATCACTCGGCCCTCGGCGTCGACCGCCGTGAACTCGGCCAGGGCGGTCCCCGCCTCCAGGTAATACTCGTCCGCCCGCGCGCGGTCGGACTCCAGATAGCGCAGGGCATCCGAGCCTGTGCCCCGGAACGGGATCACGCCACCTTTCATGCCCTCGCCTCCTGTCTAAGATGACAGCTACCATATCAGGTAGAATACGTCCATTCTTGTGAAGAAGTCAGAAATGAGCGAGTCCGGGGTCCGGTTGGCGGATCAGCGAAGGTCAGAGGGTCATGAGTTGGGGAGAGTGGACAGTGGTGAAGATCTCAGAGAGATGTGCCTGCATGCGGTGATAACTGCTGGGCTGCGACCTAGGGCGAGCGACGCGATGTTGACATGCAAGTGTCTACTTGCCTATTGTGATCGGAGTGGGAGACGTCTACCAGGCGCTCGCCGATCCGACCCGGCGGCTCATCCTCGATGAGCTGGCGGAGCGGGATGGGCAGAGCCTTTTCGAGCTGTGCAGCCGGCTGGTCATGCGGCACGGCATCACATCGAGCAGGCAGGCGATCTCCCAGCACCTGGCCGTCCTGGAGGACGCGGGCCTCGTCAGCTCGCGCCGTTCGGGGCGGACGAAGCTCCACCACCTGCACACGGAGCCGCTGCGCGAGATCGTCGAGCGCTGGCCCGCCGAACCTAAGGAATGACTCATGGGCATCCGTATCAACGTGACGAGCGTGTTCGTCGACGAGCAGGCCAAGGCACTCGACTTCTACACGGAGAGGCTGGGCTTCCTGCCGAAGACCGATGTGCCCGTCGGGGAGTTCCGCTGGCTCACGGTCGTCGGCCCCGATGATCCTGACGGCACAGAGCTGCTGCTCGAGCCCGACCAGCACCCGGCTGCAAGGGCGTACAAGGCCGCGCTCGTCGCCGACGGCATCCCAGCGGCGTCCTTCGCCGTCGATGATGCGGCGGCGGCGCACGCCGAGCTCACCGCGAAGGGCGTCCGTTTCACGCAGGAGCCGACCGTGATGGGGCCGGTCGTCACCGCCGTCCTCGACGACACGTGCGGCAACCTTATCCAGCTCGCCAGCCCGGCATGAGCGTGTCTGAGGACTCGCCGAACGCCTGCGATGCGGAGGGACGCAAGACGGGACAGTGGACCGAGCCCGACCCGCATGGCGGCGTCATGACGGGCGGCTACGTCGCAGGGCGGCGGCAGGGCTTGTGGCGGCACGTCGCCGGCGATGGAAGGCTGCGATCCGAAGGCGAGTATGACGACGGTGCGCTGCATGGCGCCTGGACGTGGTACCGCGCGAACGGTGCGCTCATGCAGCGAGGGAGCTTCGAGCACGACGCCAAGCACGGCCGATGGAAACGCTGGGATGCGAGCGGCCGCCTGATCTACACGGGCGACTACGACATGGACCGCAAGTCGGGCTAGTTGGGTCGCGTTCAATCCGGAGGGCACCGCCAAGTCAGCGACGCGGCACCGAAGGGCGTGATGATGAGGACCCCCGCGCCAAAGGGAAGCCGGCTTTGATCCGCCCGGCAGGGATGGCTTGCCTTGCTAGCGGCGAGTGCAGCAGTCGACAAGGCTGAGACGCATGCGTTTGCTGCGGCCGGTGTGGCGATACCCGATCATCTCGGTCACCGTCGTGGTGCTCGCCGCGGTCGTGGTCCTCCACGCCGTCGGAGCGGATGCGGTGGGACGGTGGACGGCGACGGCCTACGTCGGAGCGTTCGTCGTGTGGACGCTGGTTCGGATGGTGCGGGATGTGCTTCGCGGGCATGTCGGGCTCGACATCCTCGCGGTGGTGGCGATGGTCGCAACCCTCGCCGTGGGCGAGTACATCGCGTCGCTCATCATCGTCCTGATGCTCTCCGGCGGTGAAGCGTTGGAGGACTTCGCCGCCCGACGGGCCAGGCGCGACCTCACCGCGCTGCTGGACCGATCACCGCGCACCGCGCATGTTCTCACCCACGAGCATGCACCGGACTCGGACGAGGTGCAGGATGTCGCGGTCGAGCACGTAGGGATCGACGATGTGCTGCTGGTGCGGCCGGGCGAGATCGTGCCGGTCGACGGCATCCTGCTCACCGACAGCGGCACGTTCGACGAATCGTCGCTCACTGGGGAGAGCCTGCCGGTGACTCGTGAGGCGGGCAGCGAAGTGCTCTCCGGCGCGATCAACGGAAGCCGGGCGGTGCGGATCCGGGCGGTGCGGCGCAGCGCGGACAGTCAGTACCAGCAGATCGTCGCGCTCGTGCGTGCCGCGGAGGACTCGCGTGCGCCCGTCGTGCGGCTCGCGGATCGGTTTGCGATCCCGTTTACGGCCGTTTCGCTCGCCCTCGCCGGCACAGCGTGGGCGGTATCGGGCGATCCGACGCGCTTCGCTGAGGTGCTGGTGCTCGCAACGCCGTGCCCGCTGCTGATCGCCGCGCCAGTCGCGTTCCTCGGCGGGCTTTCGCGGGCCGCGAAGGCCGGCGTGATCGTGAAGGGCGGGGGCGTCATCGAGCAGCTCGCCCGGGTGCGGTCCGCGGCCTTCGACAAGACCGGAACGCTCACGCAGGGCCAGCCGACCCTGGTTGACGTTCGCCCTGCCGGCGGCTT
>CAYSFN010000170.1:1868-4175 GCA_964430045.1 uncultured Gemmatimonadaceae bacterium | reverse complement strand
AGCAAATAACGGGGAATGGTAGTCAGATGGATCTGTTTGATAAAATCAGATGATTTCTGATTGACTATCAGGTAATTAAATGTAAAATTATCCAATTTTTCGGCTTTTACAGCTTGCCTCCATGCGTCAATATCCTGATCGGTGGACAGATAGACGAAGATTACGCCCTTATATTCATAATCCTTTTTTAATTGACGGGAAGCAGGCATTGCTGCTCTGCAAGGAGCGCACCAACTGGCCCAGAAATCGATATATAAGAGCTTGCCTCTGGCGTTTTGCAGCAATTCATTCAGCGAGGCCACCTCCCTTTTTCCATCGATCAGTTTCAGATCATCTGTCAGTTGTGTATATCTTTCAAAATCAAATAAATACCTGTTTTCCAGGATTTCATTAAACCGCTGGTCCTGATAAGCCGCTTTGAACTGGCGGTACCGCTCTTCGATACTTTTGAAAGACTCCTGCTGTTCGGCCATTCCGGTAATGCAGAGATAGTGGATGTATTTGAGTACATCGGTATCCGCAACATGTTGTTCTGCAATATCATATGATGCCGAATAAAAGGAGCCGCTACCCGTATTTGATCTCCCCTTCTTCGGTGAGGCCACTTGATATTGCATATAATGCGAGAGGAACTTCTTTGCATAAGGGTGTAAAAGGATATCATCACGCAGGTAAAATTCGGCGTTCATCCGCTTCATCAGGTCAGGCTCGTATGCAGGGCTGCTCAAGTTATTGAACAACATAATTTCATCAAAATAATCCCTTTCAGCTATACTTATCAATGCGGTTATGAAATCGCCAGGTGCTTTATCTCGCATCTGCTCCAAAAAGGAGTATGATTTTCCGTATTTTTCACTGACAAGATGATAATACTCATCCAAAAGATCCCGCTGCGTTACAAACCGGCTTTCATCATAATCAATAAATGTGTATCCAACCATTTTTTCATAATCCGAAGACAAGTAATGAGGCCTTGATTTGTCAAGTGGATAAAAAACCGACCGGATGGAATCCATTTGCTGATCAATGTACTGCATATCATCACTTTCTTGAAACTCCGTATATGCTGCCAGTGCGGCATCAATGGATGCATTCCAGTGGTTGATTTGATATTGTATCTTGTCCTTACTACTATACAATACAAGCGTATCCCCCCTGCCGGCAAACGTTTTTTCAGCGATAGCACCCTTATGGCTAAAGGATATTTCTTCAAAGGGCAGCAGGGGTAACTGCAATGTGTCCAATCTCTGATATGAAATCCGGTCATAATCAACCGGCTTGATATAAGAGGCCTCGGTAGTTATGCGCAAAGGATATGCTGTCTCATTGTGCACAATAATGGTCAGGTACTCATTGGGCGGGTGTGATGCGAGCGTTGCTTGATCTTCTTTGGTTGAACAAGCAAACAAAAACAAAACAGATAGGAGGCTATATTTATTCATGAGTGATGAAATCTAAAAATCTACCGGTCCGAGTATAGATTGAACCGGTAGATCTGGCATTATATTTAATTAACAACTCGCACAGCAATACCCTGAAACGTACGCACGTACCCCATTTATCATTAATGTCGCTCCATTCTGATAATCAGATTGAGCCTGACTTACTGAAAATGTATTTACACTCCAACCAAGCCATGAATTATCTTCTTGTGCTCTGTAAGCTAACAGACAAGGGCCTTCACCATCTTCCACATCAACAACACCACCAGTCACATGTTTCATTTCATCCCGGGTCAATACTTCAGAAAATTGGTTTCTCAAATTTTTCAATGTATTCATTATCATAAAATTTAGAACGGAATCCTGATTTTTATCTTTTATCTCCAGAATTTCCGTGAGTTTAAATTACGTTTTTTTATCCTGGCCTATTTTGGTGGGCCAATCCCTGTCAGAGTACCGTCTTTGACAGCACTCCGGCTTTTATTGCTCTATTCTTCTGTCTGGTATATTTTGCAAATTATACAGGTTAATTTTTGTGAATTCATAAGAGTCATATTCGTCTTATGACTCATCTCCCGGTTCTTCAGGGGGTTCTTCACCGTTATCGTATCTATGTTTATTCCAATCATCCCTAATGTCCGTGCTGTCATTGACTGCTTCATGGAATAGACGTTCCGGATTGATTTGAAGAACCGCAGGCTCCAGGCGTTCCTTGTTGCAGGAATTCAATAACAATAGTACTCCTGCACCTAATAATAAGGCGTAATTTTTCATAATAATTTATTTTCGTTAAACCATTATGAACGCTGCCGGCTTTGTTCATCGTTGCTGTAAATGAAGGGAGGATATCTGCTTTTTGCAAAAA
>CAYSFN010000170.1:0-1768 GCA_964430045.1 uncultured Gemmatimonadaceae bacterium | reverse complement strand
TTGGAAGCAAAAATAAATTGGGTTATATTTGTTGGATAAACGTAACCTAAATGGCCATTTCAGACAGGAAAATAGCGGCTTTCATTGTCTTATTCTGCTCGTGCTTATGCATGATGTTCCAGGCAGTCAGGGCCGAAGATCATCAGGATACCTTAGCTAAATATTCTTATCGTGAGTTGGACAACCTTGTCTCAGAACATAGGTCTGATTCCTTGAAAATGTCTCAATACCTTAGCTACTATCTGCAAAAGGCCCGAAAGGAAAAGCACAATAATTGGGTTGCCATCTATTACAGGAGTTTTGTTTTTTATCAAAAGGAGGCAGACCGGTTACCTTTCATCGACAGCGCCCTGTACTATGCCCACCAGAGCAGTGACAAGGCACTGATCGCCAGTGTTTATCTGACCAAAGCAACAGTTTATCACAATATCAAGGACTACCAGCAAGCACTGGATCATTACCTCATTGCCAATGAGTATATTGTACAGACCAACGATGTATATAACAAGTACCGCATCAAGAACCATATTGCTGGCATCAAAAGTTATCTGGGATACTATGAGGAAGCAGAGGAGCTGTTTGAGGAATGTGTCCGTTATTTTGGTCAGGAGGAAGCCAGTTACAATATGCATCGGGGCTATATCAGTTCGATGATGGGCCTGGCATGGAGTTATACCAAAACCGATCGTGTTGCGGAAAGTGTTCGAATGCTGGCCACAGCACGGGAGTCTGCGGAAAAGATGGGGTTTTCTGAGCTTGATGTACATTATCTTGTTTTCAAACAGGGGATCAATGATTACTATTTGGGGGATTACGAAGGTGCCGTTCAGAAAATAGAGGAAAAACTACCTTTTTTATATGAAAACGAGGATTTTGCCTGGGCCAGTATCGGTGAATTTTATATAGGTAAATCCTGGTGGATACAAGGAGAACGGGAAAAAGCGCTCCCTTATTTCGATAAGATAGATGAAGTCTTCCGGTCCCATAATTATACCCACCCTGATCTCAGAGAGGCGTACGAACTACTCATCAATTACTACAAAGACCTCGGCAACAAGGATGGACAATTGAGATATATTGGTCAATTGGTCAAAGCGGACAGCGTGTTTAATCAAAACCACAAGTATCTGATAAACAATATTCACAAAAGATATACTACCAGGGAGCTGATTTTGTCCAAAAGGAAGTTGGAAACGGCACTATATATTCAGAAAAACAAAACGATCTTGATTGCGGTCCTATCCAGTACTGTGCTTCTGCTTACTATGGCCTGGATCTATTACCAACGGAGAAAGACGAGAAAAATTGTTCATGAGCTGATCCAAAAGGTAAAAGCCTCGCAGGTGCAACCGAAACCCGTACCTTTAGTCTCCTCCATAATTATGAAAGTCCCGGTCAAGGCTGCTGTTCAAATGAAAGATGAGGTAGTGGAGCGGCTATTGAACAAGCTCGGTGAGTTTGAAGAAAAAAAGAAGTTCCTGAGACCAGACACCACTTTAGAGAAACTGGCCGAGAATTTCGAAACCAATACCACATATTTGTCCTATGTGATCAATACTTACAAAAACCAAAAATTTTCCCAATACCTCAACACCTTGCGTATAGACTATCTCATCAACGAAATGGTGTTGAACGATGATCCGCGGATCTTCAACTATTCTATTGAGCACCTCGCAGCACTTATCGGCTATAACAGCACCTCTGCTTTTTCAAGGGCTTTTCAAAATCATACAAAAGTGAAACCTTCCGCATTCATCAAAGAGATAAA
>CAYSFN010000169.1:0-4204 GCA_964430045.1 uncultured Gemmatimonadaceae bacterium | reverse complement strand
CGCCGCGCTGCCGGCGCGGCGAGCGCGGCCGCGAAGCGCTGGTCCTGCTCGCGGATCGACGACGGCGCGCCGTCCGGCGAGTGGTAGTGCGTGAACACGCCCTCGGGCGGGTGGGCCGCGAGCAGGTCGTGCAGCGCAGCGACCGCGTCCCAGGGGACGCCCCGCTGCATCCCGGTGTCGATGGTGAGGTGCCAGGGCGCCCCGGTCCCGGCCCACGCGCGGATCAGCGAGGCGTGCCCCAGCGTCGGGGTGAGACCGTGCTCGCCGGCGGCGCGCAGTTCCCCCTCCAGGATGGGGGTGACGAGCAGGATCCGCTCCCGGAATCCCGCCGCACGCAACTGCACCCCTTCGTCGATGGTCGCGACACCGAAGGCCCAGGGGTCGACCGCCCGCAGGGCCGTGGCCACGGGGAGCATCCCGAGCCCGTAGGCGTCCGCTTTCACCATGGGGAGGAGGGGGACGCCCGCGTGCACCCGCAGGCGTTCGGCATTGCGCACGAGCGCGCCGAGATCGACGTCGATCCAGGCGCGCGGCATTTCCTGTGTAGATTCGGAGGTCATCACCGTTCACGCAACGTAGCCGACCACCGAATGTCCGAGCAACCCAACGCCAGTCTCGACGACGCCCTCGCGATCATGCGCGACCTCCGCGCCCGCGATCCCTGGGACGCCGCCCAGACCCACGACTCCCTGCGCCCCTACCTCAACGAGGAGTCCCACGAGCTGGACGACGCGCTCCGGGAGGAGGACGACGCGGCGATGTGCAGCGAACTGGGCGACGTGCTGCTCCAGGTGCTGTTCCACAGCGTGATCGCCGAAGAGCGCGGGGCGTTCGACATCCGTCACGTGGCGGGGTCGCTGGTGCACAAGATGCGGACGCGGCACCCGCAACTGTACGGCGCCGCGACGGAGAAGATCCCGTGGGAGCAGATGAAGGCCGCGCAGCGGCGCAGCATCGCCGAGGGGCTCCCGGCCGGACTGCCGGCCCTGCACCGGGCGCACCGGTTGCAGGAGCGGGCGGCGGCGGTGGGCTTCGACTGGCCGGATCCCTCCGGCCCCGCGCAGAAGGTCAGCGAGGAGCTCACCGAAGTGGAGGCCGTGCTCGACGAGACGGGGCATCGCTTCACGACGTACGGCGTCCCGTCGGCCGACCCGCAGCACGCGAAGCTCGAGGCCGAGCTGGGCGACCTGCTGTTCGCGGTGGTCAACCTGTGCCGGAAGTGCGACGTGCACCCGTCCCTGGCGCTGGACCGCGCGAACGAAAAGTTCCAGCGCCGATTCGAGGGCGTCGAGGAGCTGGCCGCCGTCCGCGGGATCGCGATGCAGACGGCGGGGCTCCCCGTGCTGGAGTCGCTGTGGGCCGAGGTGAAGGCGGACGAGTCCTAGCGCGCGCGCAGCACGCGCTCGGCCTCGGTGACGATGGCGTCCAGCTCGGTCCGCAGGACGTCGGCCCGCGCAAGGACGTCGCGCCCGACTTTCATGTCCACCCGCGTCGTCATGCCCGCCAGATACGTGAGGTGCTGCTGGATGCCGGGTTTCCCGTAGCGCACGGGCGCGGTCTGGATCTTTGCGAGGACTGCGTCGATCTCCGCCCGCGTGGTCGGCTGGCTGTCGCCGAGGCGCTGCCGCTCCGCCGTGAGCCGCTGCGTCAGCGCACGGACCTCGGCGACCATCGCCTGCATGCGGGCGTTGTGGGTGAACTGCTCTTCGAGGTCCGCGGCCGTCAGCCCCTCTTCGGCGAGTCGCGGGTCGATCAGGACCTGCAGTGCGACGGTGTGCTCCTGGTCATCCACCGCCACGGTCACGGTGTAGTCGCCCGGCGGTGCGCCCAGCCCGTTCTGGTGCTGCACGTTCCACGTCCAGCGGTTGAGCCCCGCCCGCGCCGAGGGGATGCTGTTGACGGTCGCCGTGGCGAGGTCGGCGGCGCGCCCACCGACCATCCCGGCGGCGGGATCGTCGTCGTCGTCGCTGCCGGGGCGTGCGCGCGGTGGCGCCGGTGGACGCGCCGTGCTGAGATAGCGGTTGACCACCGCCCCCGCATGGTCGCGCACGGTGATGGTGACCGCTCCCTGCGGCGCGGCGGGCAGGCGGTAGTCCACCTGCGGGCCGAGGATGGATGCACCGGTGCGGGTGCGGTAGCCCGGCCGCGGCGTGTACACGGTGAGCTCCGTGGGGCGCGACCGGGGCGTGAGCTGGCGCAACGTGCTGAGGTTGTCGAGGATCCACATGGCGCGGCCCTGCGTCGCGACGACGAGATCGCCGCGGTGCACCCGGATGTCGTTGATGGGCACGTGCGGCATGTTCAGGTGGAACGGTTGCCACTGCGTCCCGTTGTCGAACGAGATGAACATTCCGAACTCGGTGCCGGCGTAGAGCAGGCCCTCACGCTCCGGGTCTTCGCGCACGACGCGGGTCGGCCAGTCGGCGGGGATGCCGTTGGTGCCCGTTGTCAGTCGCGTCCAGGTCCGGCCGTAGTCGTCCGTCGCGTAGATGTAGGGCGCGTAGTCGCCCAGCAGGTAGCGGTACACGGCGTAGTACGCCGCGCCCGGTCGGTGCGCAGACGCGTCGATCCACGCGACGCGGCCGCCCGGCGGCAGGTCCGTGGGCGTGATGTTGGTCCAGGTCCTGCCGTTGTCGCGGGTGACGTGGAAGGGGCCGTCGTTGGCGCCGGTCCAGATCACGCCCTTCTCGTACGGTGACTCGGTGATCGCGTAGAGGGTGGAGTAGAACTCCTCGCCGGTGACGTCGCGGGTGATGGGCTCGCCGCTGGAGCCCTGGCAGCACGGATCGTTGGCGGTGAGGTCCGGCGAGATGGTCGCCCAGGTGACGCCCTTGTCGCGCGTGCGGTGCAGGTACTGCGAGCCGTAGTAGAGGACGTCGGGGTCGTGCGGCGACGTGGCCATCGGCGTGGTGCGCTGGAAGCGCCAGATGAGGTCGCGCGCGTCGTTGCCGTAGAGCGACTGTCCGCCGATCCAGTAGGCTTTCTGCTGGCCGGTCCTGAGATTGGTCCACGAGAACTGGCCCTTGCAGTTGCCGTAGACGATGTGCTCATCCCGCGGATGCGGGATGATGGGACCCGTCTCGCACCCCGGCCCACCGCGGAACGACGCCGGGTCGAAGGGGTCGGCGAGCGACGTCATGATGATCGTCGTGTTGTCCTGCTGGGCGGCGTAGAGGTTGTACGGGAAGGCGTTGTCCAGCCAGACCCCGTACCACTCGCTGGTCACCTGGTTCATCTGGGTGGTCCAGGTGCGGCCGCCGTCGGTGGACACGTTGGCCCCGCCGTCGTTGGCCTGGACCATCACGTTGCCGTCCGCGGGGGAGACCCAGATGTCGTGGTTGTCCGTGTGCGGGGTGCGCAGGACCGTCACGGTCCGGCCGCCGTCCACCGACTTGTAGAATGTTTCGGCGCCCGCGTACACGACGTCGGCGTTGGTGGGGTCGGCGCCGAGCGTCGTGTAGTAGAAGGGTCGCTGCGTCAGGCCCGGCGTGCTGTTGACCAACTGCCACGAGTCGCCGGTGTCGTCGGAGCGGTAGAGCCCGCCGCCGGGGAGCGCTTCGATCAGTGCGTAGAGCCGGTTCGGGTCGGCGGCCGTGGTGGCGAGATTCCCCTTGCCGATGAGCTCCTGGGGCAGGCCCGTGCGGATCGGTGTCCAGGATTCGCCGCCGTCGGTGCTCTTGTAGAAGCCCCCCTCGCGCGCGCCCGAGATGATCGACCACGGCTTGCGCTCGATGCGCGACATCCATGCGAACACGACGTCCGGGTTGCCGGGCATCAGCTCGACGTCCATCGCGCCGGTGGAGTCGCTCACGTGGAGGACGTTGCGCCAGTTCCTGCCGCCGTCGGTCGTCTTGAAGACGCCGCGCGCGCGGCTGGGCTTGAAGACGTCGCCGTTGGCGGCGACCCATACCGTGTTGGGATCGGTGGGATGCACGCGCACGGCACCGATCTGCCCGACGTCGTACAGGCCGGCGAAGGACCACGTGGCCCCGTGGTCGGTGGACTTGTACACGCCGCGGCCGGTGGACACGTTGGAGCGCACGCCGTCGGAACCGGTGCCCACGTAGATGGTGCCGGGGTCGGACACCGACACCGCAATGTCGCCGATGGAGGCCACCGGCACCTGCCCGTCGGTGATGGGTCGCCAACTGGCGCCGCCGTCCGTGGTGCGGAACACGCCGCCGCTGGCCACGCCCATGTAGAA
>CAYSFN010000168.1:1197-4242 GCA_964430045.1 uncultured Gemmatimonadaceae bacterium | reverse complement strand
GGTCCATGGTGTAGTGCCCAGCAGCGCCTGGTGTGCGTACAGCGCAGCGTTCATCTCGGCGAAGCGCCCCTGCCGTGCCGCGCAGACGGCCGCTGCCGCCGCTGAGGCCGCGTGAACGTTCGACCGCAGAGGGAAGTGCCGGTATACCACCGCGACTTGCGTGGGAAACGCAGCGACGATCGCCTCCAGTTGCGGTGCGAGGGTCTTGCACGCGGGACACTGGTAGTCCGCGAAGACGACCAGCGTCGCAGCGGGTGCGGCAGCGCCGATCCGTTCCCCGACTGCCGCATACTCACGCCAGTCGGTCTCCGTTGTGAACATGGGCTGCTTCGACAGCGTCGAAGGCGGCTTGCCCTTCCCGTCCGCCACGGCGGTTCCCGCGAGGACCACCGCAGCGAGTGCCAGGACCGCTGTCAACCCGAGCTCCAGTCGGGTGCCGGGGGGTTGCGTCGGGACTGGCATCAGTCCTCGCAGTCCGGTGACGGCATGGGATTCGGGCACGGGGACGGATCGTCATAGCAACCCACCGTGATGTAGTACTCCTCCCACACCTCGCTCCACCAGCACCCCGTGACCCAGCCGCACGTGAACATTTGTGTCTCGGGGTTGTAGTTGAAGCACATGGAGTTGGCGAGCCCTCCAAACGATTCGACCTCGCAGGGAGTGCACATGCGGAAGTCAGCAGCCTCGATCGCTGCCGCCGTCCGAGCCACCAGGGTCCCTGCTCCGACCAGCACCAGCGCACTCAGGAGCCTGACGTACCGCAACGTTGTTGTCATAACGCGATCATCCTCACCGTCAAAGGGAGCGTCTCGGCGACCGCAGTGTCGCCTTGACGCTCAATGTTTGCACGGCAGCAATCCTGCGCCCTACACCCTAGCAGCCACGGGTGTCCCCTATCATCCATGACTGTTCCCTATCGGTCATGTCTGCCCCGCCGCGGCCATGACCGGGACAACATGCGCTCGAAATGCCCCTCCGCTCCGATGGCACGACAGACCGCGCGCATCACCTGTCCATGACTGCGCCGAAATGCTCGCCCCAGGGCGCTGGTGCCGGACCACTTCCCCCGCAGTGCGACCTGCTCCGCTGTCAAACCAGTCGATTCCAGTCGGATCAGGGCGGCGAGCAGGCGCGCTTCGCTCACCCACGAGTCGGCAGTGCAATGCAGCGACCGCCGGGCCTTCCGCCGGAGCGTACTGCCGCTGGTCCCCAAGTCATCCACGATCTCGCTCAGCAGTATCGGATCCTCGGCGTTCCGAACGACGCGCGCGGCCATCTCTCCGGCGATCCCAGGGATCGCACCCAGCAGCCGGTCCGCATACTTGATCAGTCGTCGCTGTGGGTCTGACCGCAGGACGATCTTCCGCAGTTGGTGGTGCAGGGCGGGATCGTCCTCATCGAGCAAGTGCACGGTGGGTGCGTTCGCGATTGCAGGGAGTTCCTGATCGTCGGCATCCCGGTCACCGACAATGAGCGCGACGGTCATGCGTGGTGCGTGACGCAGCATGGTGCGAATCATGCCGTCCGTGCGCTGCTCGCGAGCGTCCCGTCGGGTGCTGATCAGGCAGGCCCCGCCATCGGTACGCCAGGCAGAAGTCGCCTCTTCCACCGTGCTGCATATCCGGGACACGACGCCATCCGTTGCATTCGGCATCGACACAAAGAGCGCCGGGTTGCCCAGCAAGACTGTTGCTTTCGATTCCTGTATCTCACGTTCCACTACCCCGGCGATCCTCCGGCCGTCCCTCCCGGCTCCCCCTCGAACAGATTCGCCGAGCAACTCTCGCAGATGCCGTGTGTCACCTGCGCCTCGGTGTGCTCGGCGATGTACTGCTCCAACTGACTCCACCCACCGGCCGTGCTGCGCACCTTCCTGCACCAGGCGCAGATGGGGAGCAGCCCGCGGATCACCTTGAGTTCCGCGATGGCGGCATCGACCTGCTGCTTGAGCGCCCGGGCACGCCGCCGCGCGACCCCACTCCACAGCCACGCCAGCAGGATGGTGGAACCGACGAGGAGCACGGCAACCAGCACGAGGAACCCGGTCGTCTGCGTGAACCGCGGCTCGACGACCACCGTCAGCGTGACCGGGTGCGCCGAAGCGATCCCGCGGTCGTTGATCGCCCGCGCCTCGAACGTGTACCTGCCCGGCGGGAGCTCGGTATACACGCCGCGACCCATGCCACCCGGCTGCCATGTGTCGTCGTACGGCAGCAGGCGGTATTCGTAGATCAGGCCAGTCGGATGATCGAACTCGATCGCGCTGAAGTGCACCTCCAGCCGACGGGCGCCGATCGGGACGACCACCGGGGCCGCGAGGTCGGCTTCCTGCAGGTCCACGGAGACCGCGTCGATCTGGATCGCGGGTCCGTGCTGCGACAACACCAGTCGTGCCGGGTCGATCACCATCGGCCCGAAGATGGTCGGGATCAGCAGGGTCCCATCCGGATGCCAGGCGCCGGCCGGCTGCGCGCTGCCGTTGGTCTCCAGTGGGTCGCCCGACGCGGTCGTGGTGATGCTCAACGAGGCGAGTCGCGAGATGGTCCGGGTGATCCGGCCCATCAGGGCGGCGCGCGACACGCGATGCACGCCGCGATTCCCGCTCAGCCAGAGGAACCCGCTCGCGTCCTCGCCGATCCACGAGACGACGTTCTCCGGGAGACCGTCGGCAGTCGTGATCTGCTGCGCCGCGGTGTCGCTCACCAGCCACAGTCCTGCTCCGTACGTCCCCACCCACAGCCGGCCTTCGGCATCGGTGTGCATGGCCCGGATCGATGGTCCGGTCAACGCAGTCGCCACCGGGCGCGCTCGCGTCCCCTCAAGACGCAACAGGCCGGCATCGGTGCCAATCCAGAGCTGGCCGCGCGGGTCCTCGTGCAGCGCGATGACCCGCGCGGTCAGTGAATCCACCAGCTTGTCGAAGATCGTGCTCCCCGGTGCCGCCTGCCGGTAGACCTCGCGCAGTCCACCCACCAGGACGCTCCCGTTGCGGGCGACCGCCAGCGTGCTGCTCACCTCCCCGACCGCGGCGGACGCGGGGAG
>CAYSFN010000168.1:0-1187 GCA_964430045.1 uncultured Gemmatimonadaceae bacterium | reverse complement strand
CGCGGGGAGTTCTGTTGCCGGCGACCACAGGAAGAGTCCGTTGCTCCCGCCGACCCAGTACGCGCCGTCGTCCGCCTCGAGCATCGTGTAGATGCAGTGGTCGAGCGAGAATCGTTCAACGCTCCCGGAGAGCCGTGCGCGCATGAGCCCCTTGCAGCCCAGCGTCGCCCACCGGGCGCCCTGCCGGTCCACGAGGACCGTTCCCGTTGACGGGAGGCGGGCCCCGTCCTGGCTGAACGACCGCACTGGCTGGCGGGTCAGCTCCACCAGTCCGTCCGTGGTGGTGGCGATCCAGAGTCCCCCCGTTGGTCGCTCGACGATCTGCGTGATGCTGGAGCTGCCGAGATGCGCACTCGCCACGCGCGTGATCCCGCGCGCGTCGATCAGGAACAGGTGGCCGGCACCGGTCCCGATCGCGATCGACGAGTCCCGCAGGACGGTGAGCGCGCGCACCTGGTCAGTGCGGTCGAGGAATCCGCGCCATTGGACGACGAAGGACGAGCCGGTCCAGCGCAGCACTTCGCCCCCCACTGCCGTTGTGCCGAGCAGGACCGTTCCGGTGGAATCGACCGCGAGCACCGGTGGCGGAAAGAGGAACTCCTCGCGCGGGACGGTGACCTGCACGACGGTGTCGCCGACGATGCGCGCCAGACCGCCGTAGCTGATGACCCACACACCTCCGGCCGGATCGGCCAGCACGCGGTACGACTGTGCCCGGACGAGACCGTCACGGTCCGTGAAGACCCGCGTCGATCCGTCGGGGCTCTGCCGCGCCACGCCCTGTTCCGCCGCGAACCAGAGCGCCGCGTCGGTGTCGAAGGCGATCGAGTGGATGGCGTCCTTCTGGAATGGCGCGGCGGGTCCGGTCAGCTCCACCCGCCGCAACGCCCGGCCGTCGACGACCCCGACCCCGTTGCTCTGCGACCCCGCCCAGAGCGACCCGCGCGGCCCCCTGGCGAGGCTGATGATGCGCGGGCTGGGCAACTGGCCGACGCCTCCCGTCTGCAGCATCGTGATCCGATGGCCGTCGAAGCGGGCCAGCCCGCCGTAGGTGGCGAGCCAGAGCGCGCCGTCGTCCCCGACGAGCATCGCGTTCACGGAATTCTGCGGCAGTCCTGCCGCAGCGTCGATCCCGCGCGACGCGAACTCGATGCTCGGCCGCGCGGGCGGCTGCTGGGCCAGGAGCC
>CAYSFN010000167.1:0-4299 GCA_964430045.1 uncultured Gemmatimonadaceae bacterium | reverse complement strand
CCTCGACCGACGCCTCGCGCTCGCCATGCCCGGGATCAGCGCGGCGCAGTTCCGCGGACAGCAACTGGCGACCGGCCTGGTGGCGGGCACGGTCTTGCCGCTGCTCAACCTGCTCGGCGCCCACCCGCTGGGGCCGTGGCCCGTCTGGATGTGGGTGGGTGCGTTCGCGGCGGGGTTCGCGGCACCCTCGTGGCAGCTGCGCGGGCGGCTCCGCCGTCGGCGCATCGCGATCGTGCGCGAGACGCCCGTGGCGCTCGACCTGCTCGTGCTGGGCGCGAGCGCGGGGCTCTCCGCGGAGCAGGCGCTCACCGAGGCGGCGCAGCAGCTCGACGGCATGCTCGGGGCGGCACTGCGCGGCGTCGTCCGCGAGACGGCGATCGGTGGCGAGGGCTATGCGGACGGACTGGGCGCGCTCGCCGACCGCGAAGAGGTGCCGGAGCTGCGCTCGCTCGCCGATGCCTGGCGCCTCGCCCACGAGCAGGGGACACCGCTCGCGCCCGCGATGCTGGCGCTGGCCGAGACCGCACGCGACCGCGAACGCACGCAGCTCCTCGAGGAGGGCGGCAAGGCCGCCGTGCGGATGCTGTTCCCGATCGCGCTCTTCATCTTTCCGGCGTTCCTGGTCGTGCTGCTCTATCCCGCGGGGACCGAGCTACTGGGGCTGGGACGGTGAGGCAACAGAACAGATAGAACCGGGTCGACGACAGGAGGTATCGAGATGCTGAAGCACGTCAAGGACGAGATCACGCGGCTCCACGCGGACGAGGAGGGCGCGGCGATGACCGAATACGCGATCGTCGTCGCCGGCATCGCGGTCGTGGCGATCGTCGCAATCCAGGCCGTCGGGACGGCGATCGTCGGGGTGTTCAACGACATCGTCACCGCGATCACGAGCGTGTAGCCCGATGCGCCGCCTCCTTGGCGACCAGTCCGGGGCCAGCACCGTCGAAGCGGCGCTCGTCTTGCCGCTGCTCTTCATGGCGCTCATCGGCGTCGTGCAGTTCGCGCTGGTCCACCATGCGCAGACCGTGGCGGAGACGGCGGCGATTGAGGGCGCGCGGCTTGCCGCGGCCGAGGGATACAGCCTCCAGGACGGCGCGTCACGGACGCGGGACGTGCTGGAGGCGGGCCTGGGCGCGACGGGGGCGGCGTTCGCGGTGGACATGGAGGCGACCGACGACGTCGTGATCACGCGGGCGACCGGGGAGTACCGGCTCTTCATCCCCTGGGTGACATCACTGAGCGTCCCGGTCGAGTCGCAGGCCGAGGTCTGGCGAGAGGGGTTCCGTGGTGGTCCGTAGACTGCCGGCGCCCGCGCGCCGCCTGATGACCGACGAGACGGGCAGCACGATGGTCGAGGTCGCACTGGTGCTGCCGCTGCTGCTGGTGCTCGCCTTCGGCGTGGTGATGGTCGGGCGCGTCACCCACGCACAGATCGCGGTGCAGTCGGTGGCGCGTGAAGCCGCGCGCACCGTGGCGGTGGCGCCATCGGCAGAGGCGGGCCTTCAGTCGGCAGAGGCACGGGCGGTCGCAGTCGCGCAGGGCCACGGGCTCGCCCCCGACCGGCTCGGCGTCGAGATCGACCCCGGCGGCTTCGAGCGCGGCGGCACGGTGCTAACGCGGGCGACCTACGAGGTGCAGCTCGGCGACCTGCCGCTGCTTGGCGTGGTCGGGGTGACGGTCTCGAGCAGCCACGCCGAGCGGATCGACCAATATCGCAGCCGGGCGGCGGCGCCATGAGCGCGCGACTGCGGGAACTGGCGGCGGATGAGCGCGGTCAGGCGCTGGCGCTGACGGCGATCTTCCTGGTCGGACTGGTCGCCGTCGTGGGGCTGGTCGCGGACGGTGGCCTCGTGATGGCCGAACGGCGCGATCTCCAGCACGCCGCGGATGCAGCCGCGGCCGCAGGGGCGATGCAGCTCGACGAGGTGGCCTACCGGGCATCCGGGGGCGCAGTGGTCGTGCTGGATCCAGGTGCCGCGCGGGAGGCGGCGATCGTGCGCCTCATCGGGGAAGATGGCATGGACCATGCGGTCTACGCGGACGGGACGCGCGTGGAGGTCGAGGTGTCGCGCCAGGCGACGACGGCCTTCCTGCGGGTGCTCGGGGTGGGGGAGGTGGAGATCACCGCCCGTGCCGTCGCGGAGCCGCGCTTCGGGGTAGGAGGTCCGGTGCCATGACAGTGATCCGAGCAGGAATGACTCACGCCGGGTGGGTGATCGCGGCGATAGCGCTGGCAGCCTGCGGTGGCGGTGACGCGTCGCCGACCCCAACGCTGACGGCCACGGTGGTCGCGTCCCCAACGGTCACGCCGACCGAGCCGCCCGCCACCGCGACGCCATCCCTCGAGGAGATCGCGGATGAGGTCGCTGAGGCGTATCTCGCGTACTGGGATGCCTACGCAGAGGCAGTCCTGAACCTGGATGCCTCGCTCGTTGAGGGCTTTGCGGCGGGCGAGGAACTCGAAAGCATCCGGGAGGAGATCGAAGAGCTTCGCGCAGAGGGCGTCGCGATGCGGGTCGTCGTCGAGCACGACTTTGCGGTCGTGGATGTCACATCGACGGACGCGATCGTGATCGATGAGCTCGTGAACAACAGCTTCACCGTTGATCCGGAAACGAAGGAGCCACCCGAAGCTGAGGGATCCGGCAATGCCTTGCGCGACACCGTACGGCTCGAACTAATCGACGGGCGCTGGGTGGTCGTGTCCGGTACGAGGGAGAGCCGAGAGTAGCGATGCGCTGGGTGTCGATCGCGCTTGCCTTCTTCGTGCTCGCTGTGGCGGGCCTTGGGACGGTGAGTGCCGAACCGCGGTTCGGTGAGGCGCGTGACCCACGCGGGAATCGGCCGGAAGAAGCAGTCGAGACTGACGTCGTCGCTACAGACGGCGGTGTCACCATCTATGTTGGCATTCGATCTACGAGACCCGGTTCACCAGGCGGTCCGGGCTCCTCAGATCTCATCAGTGGCCCCGACCTCCCAACCTGCACTGCGGAAGCACTGAATGTGCCGTTCAACAGCGCCACCAATGGGTGGATGCGGGACGGACTCCGAGAGAATCCAGGCACGATCCCCGTCAGTGTGCGTTGTGATGACACGCCCTCTGTCACCATCGTGTGGGTCCCGGTCGATGGCGGCACCCCGCCGGACATCGTGGTCAATGTTCTGCCGAGTGATCCGGGCGCACCCTCGCTCGTTGCCGAAGACCTCTTCGGGATCGTCCCTCTGCCCCCGATCTCCCTCCGCGCCAACCCCGGCACGGGCCTCGTCGCAATGCCGGCCTGGTTCTGGGTCGAGGGCTACGACGGGATCCCCCTCTACGGCTCGGAGACGCTCGGCGGCACCACGGTCGAAGTCGAGATCACGCCGCAGCGCTACGACTGGCACTTCGGCGACGGCGGCTTCCTCTCCACCGGATCGCTCGGACGGCCGTACCCGGATGAGAGCGACATCCAGCACACCTACGAGCAGTCCTCGCTGGTCTCCGGCGGGCAGTTCGAGGTGCGGCTGGAGATCACATTCGCCGGGCAGTTCCGCGTCATCACTGAAGAAGACGACGGCGAGGGAAACATCGTCGTCACCGTCGGCGACTGGGAGCCGCTCGACCCGATGGTGCGGTCGTTCGTCGCGTCGTATCCGGTGCAGCAATTGCAGTCCGTGCTGACCGCGGGCCAGCGCTAGCGAGGAGGATCGGAATGGCGCGGACACTCCCCGCCGCACGACGGCAACGAGATACCAATGCGGCAGTCATGCCCGGGCCGTGGCCGATGGCGGTGATGGTGGTCGTCGCGTTGGGATTGGGCGCGACGCTCTGGTCGATTGCGGGGCCGCCATCCGAGTTATGGCGCCTCCCTGACCTGGCGACGGTGCGCGCGACGCTGACCGCGTCGGAGATCGCGGACCGCGACCTGATCGCCATGGCTGCCGCCCTCGCGTGGCTTGCCCTCGGCTACCTCGCGGTCACGGTGATGCTGCGCTGCGCGGCTCTCGCTGCCGACCGGGCGACGCGCGGAGCGCGGTGGGCGCGCGTCGCCCTGCGACTGACCAACCTGATCACCTTGCCGGCGGTGCGGCGGATCGTCGACGGCGGCGTTGCCGGCACGCTGCTGGTGGCGAGCTGGATGCCCGCGACGGCACGGGTGGCGGTAGCCGCGGACCCCATCGTGTCGGTGCCGGTGTCGGCGGCAGTCCAGACGGGCGGTCCTGCACCCCGGCACGCGGAGCAGGAGCCCGAACGGGCACAGGTCGTCGCGTACACGGTGGTGCGCGGCGATGACCTGTGGGGGATCGCTCGGCGCG
>CAYSFN010000166.1:0-4425 GCA_964430045.1 uncultured Gemmatimonadaceae bacterium | reverse complement strand
CCGTACTGCGTCTCCAGCGTGCCCTCGCCCTCGACGACGTACACCACCTCGTCCGCCTGCGAGTTGCGGTAGAAATGCCCGTCGATCTGCGTCGGGGCCACGTACCACATCGCGATGTCGCTGTTGAACAGGAGCGCCGTGCGGTCCATCGTCGCACTGGCGGCCGACGCCATCCGCCCCGTGAGGAAATGGCGGTGCCGGAGCGACGTGTCCTCGTCCGCTTCGAGGCGCACCGGCCGCACCGGGCGTGCCGCCAGGATCGTCGTCGGCGGGTGGATGTGGTACAGCAGCGACGACGTCCCCGTGAATCCCTCGTGCCCCATCAGTTCCTCGGCGTACAAGCCGCCGTCGGGACGTCGGAAGACGGTGTGCCGCTTGCGCGGCATCTCCCCCATCGCATGGTAGATCGGCATTACAGGTTCCCCCGGAGTTCCTGCTCGCGTTCGATGGCCTCGAACAACGCCTTGAAGTTCCCCTTGCCGAACCCCCTGGCCCCCTTGCGCTGGATGATCTCGTAGAAGAGCGTCGGACGGTCCTGGACCGGCTTGGTGAAGATCTGCAGCAGGTAGCCCTCGTCGTCGCGGTCCACGAGGATGCCCAGCTCCGCGAGTTGCGCGATGGGCTCGTCGATGCTCCCGATCCGTTCCTCGAGGTCCGCGTAGTACGACGTCGGCGTCTGGAGGAACTCCACGCCCCGCGCCTTCATCGCCGTCACGGTCGCGAGGATGTCGTCCGTCGCACACGCGATATGCTGGACGCCGGGGCCGCCGTAGAAGTCGAGGTACTCCTCGATCTGCGACTTCTTCTTCCCCGACGCCGGTTCGTTGATGGGGAACTTGATCCGCCCGTTGCCGTTGGACATCACCTTCGACATCAGCGACGAGTATTCCGTGGAGATGTCCTCGTCGTCGAAGGTCAGCAGGTTGAAGAAGCCGAGCACGCGTTCGTAGAAGGCGACCCACTCGTTCATCTTGCCGAGTTCCACGTTGCCGACGCAGTGGTCCACGTACTTGAGGCCGACCGACGCCGGGGCATGGGGCGAGGACTTCGCCACGAAACCGGGCAGGAACAGGCCCGCGTACTCCGTGCGTTCGACGATCGAATGGATGGTGTCGCCGTAGGTCGCGATGGCGGCGATCACCACCCGTCCGTGCGCGTCCTCCAGCACCGTGGGTTCCTGCACCGATCGCGCCCCGCGCTCCACGGCGATGGCCCAGGCCGCGCGGGCGTCGTCCACCCAGAACGCCATGTCACGCACCCCGTCGCCGTGGCGGCGCAGGTGGTCGGCGATCGGGCCGTCCGGGCCGATCGGCGAGGTCAGCACCAGGCGGATCTTGTCCTGCTCCAGGAGGTAGCTGGCCCGGTCCCGCACGCCCGTCTCGGGCCCGCGGTAGCCCACGAGCTGGAAGCCGAACGCCGTGCGATAGTAGAGCGACGCCTGCTTCGCGTTGCCGACGTAGAACTCGATGTAGTCCGTCCCGTTGATCGGGAACGCGTCGTCGTGGGTCGCGGGGATCGGCTGCGTGGTCGTGGCCATGGGGTATGCTCCGGTCGGGCTGGAATGGACGACGAAAGGCGTCGACACTTCAGTATCGGAATATATCGGTCTGAACTTCGCGGGGCCGTGGCCGCATGGTTCCTGAACCCGCCCCGCCTCGCGTGAGGCCCGCACACGGCGCCTGCGGGCAGGCCTGCGCATGCGGCAACGGCAAGGGACTCAGCGGCGCAGCGCGCGCCCGAGTTCCTCGAATTCGGCCAGCGACTCGGGGTTCGCGAGGGCGCCCGTGTTCCTGACGGTCCGGCCATGCAGGGCCTCGCGCACGGCGATCTCGCTGAGCTTGCCGCTCAGCGTGCGGGGGATGTCGGCCACGGCGCAGATGATCTTCGGGACGTGGTGCGGCGACGTGGTCGCGCGGATGCGGCGACGGAGCCGGTCCACCAGCGCGTCGTCCAGGACGGCGCCACCGGCGAGGCGCACGAAGAGCGCGATCCGCACGTCGTGCCCGCTGCCGTCGTCGAACGCCAGCCCGACCACGACGCTCTCGACGATCTCCTCGAAGTGCTCGACCTGGCGGTACAGCTCCGCGGTCCCGATCCGCACGCCCCCCGGGTTCAGCGTCGCGTCGGAACGCCCGTGGATGATCAGCCCGCCGCGCACGGTCACCTCGGCCCAATCGCCGTGACACCAGACGCCGGGGATCTGCTCGAAGTAGGCCGCCCGGTACCTGGCCCCATCCGGATCGTTCCAGAACGCCACGGGCATGCTCGGAAAGGGGAGCATGCACACGAGTTCCCCGGGCGTCCCGACCACGGCGCGCCCCGACTCGTCGAACACCGCCACCGCCATGCCCAGCCCCGGGGCCTGCAATTCGCCCCGCCACACCGGGAGCAGCGGGTTGCCAAGGGCGAAGCACGAGATGATGTCCGTGCCACCGGAGATGCTGGCCACGGGCACGCCGGCTTTCACGTCCCGCGCGACGTAGTCGAACGACGCCGCCGAGAGCGGACTGCCCGTGGAGAGGAGGACCCGCAGCGCCGACAGGTCGTGCGACTCGCGCGGCCGCAGCCCCAGCTTCTCGGACATCGCGAGGAACCGGGCACTGGTGCCGAACACCTGCACCCGCTCCTGCGCGACGAGGTTCCAGAGCACGCGACCCTGCCGGGCCAGCGGCGCGCCGTCGTACAGCACGACCGTCGCCCCGGCGGCGAGCGCGCTGACGAGCCAGTTCCACATCATCCACCCACAGGTGGTGAAGTAGAGGATGCGCTCGCCGGCGCGCAGGTCCCCGTGGAGCTGATGCTCCTTGAGATGCTGGAGGAGCGTCCCCCCGGCCCCGTGGACCATCGCCTTCGGCAGTCCCGTCGTGCCGCTCGAGTACATCACGTACAGCGGGTGGTCGAACGGCAGCCGCGCGAACGGCGGGGGGTCGCCCCGCCCCGCCAGCCACGCCTCCCAGGCGATGCCGCGCGCGTCCGCGATGCCGCCGTCGATGCCGTCCATCGGCACCAGCACGAGCGCGCGCACGGTCGGCAGGGACGCCGCGATCTCGTCGATGCGCTCGCGGAGGTCGATGAGGGTGCCGTTGTAGCGATACCCGGCCGTGGCGACCAGCACCACGGGCTCGATCTGCCCGAACCGGTCCACGACACCGGCGCTGCCGAAGTCCGGAGAGCACGACGACCACACCGCACCGATCCACGCGGACCCCAGCATGGCAATGAGGGCCTCGGGCACATTGGACACGAAGCCGGCGACGCGGTCCCCCGGGCCGACGCCCGCCGCCCGCAACGCCGCCGCCATCCGCCCTGCGGCGTGGTGCAGCGCACCGAAGCTCATTGCACGACGCGTGCCATCCTCCCCAACGGCGAGAACGGCCACCTCGTCGTCCCGTCGGCGCAGCAGATTCTCGGCGAAATTGAGCCGGGCCGCCGGGAACCACCGGGGGCCCAGCTCAGGGTCGGGGGGGGCCATGCGGTCCAGGCCGACCCCCACGGGCCCGGTCGGCGGTACGCCGATCCCGTCGTCGCTGATGACCGCCGCATAACGCCAGAGCGTCCGCCAGAAGGCCCCCCGCTGCTCCGTGCTCCAGCGGTGCCAGGCCGGGTAGTCGTCGCGCGTGCCGGGCGCGGAGGGCTCGAGCGCCTGCGCGAGCGCATAAAAGGCGGCCAGCCGCGTCTCGGGCGCTCGGCCCGGATCGGGCGACCAGAAGGGGGATTCCACGAGGGTCACGACTGCACAACGTAACGCAGGATGTTGCGCGGCGCGCCCTTGCGCGTTTAGCCGACGGGACCGACCTTTCAGGGACCTGGTACGATCACTTTACTGGAGTGGACATGATCCGTAAGACTCTCCTCACCGCCGCGGCGCTGAGCATCCTGCCCCTGGCAGCGCATGCGCAGCGAACGGGCACGATTGAGGCGGGCGTGTTCGGAGGCTACACCAAGCTCGACGAGGACGTCAATCTCGGCAGCAGTTCGCTGGGTGCCGGTGCGCGTCTCGGCCTCTTTGTGACGCGCTGGCTCGCCCTCGAAGCCGAGTATGGCATTGGAACACTGGAAGACAACCCACGCAACGCTGGGCCGTGGGGTGGCTTCCGTGGCCTCGCCGTCGTGAACGCGCCACTCAGCGACAACGTCAAGCTGTTGCTCGGCGGTGGGTACAAGCACAACAACTGGATGGACGACCAGACGCTCAACGAGTTCGAGGACGGATTCACCGGGCTTGTCGGCCTCCGTGTGTGCTTGAAGAACAGCTGGTCGCTGCGTCCGGAGGCCGTGCTGGACTACAACCCGTCGCCGAACAACCAGCCCACGCTGGAGTCGACGTCCACCCACGTGGGCGTCCGGCTCGGGCTGAGCAAGTTCTTCGGCAGCGGGGCGAGGAGCGAGTGCGGCAAGGCGGCACCACCGCCGCCCCCACCGCCG
>CAYSFN010000165.1:0-4529 GCA_964430045.1 uncultured Gemmatimonadaceae bacterium | reverse complement strand
GCCGTGATCGCCTACCACTCCGGCGAGGACCGCGCGGTCAAGCGGGCGTTTCAGGCCTGGTCCACCGCCTGCACCTGTCCGCCGCGTCACCCGTACTGCACCTGCGGAGGCGTCGCGCTCGGGACCACCGTGACGCGCAGGCCGGTCCAGGCGTCCCCCGAAGAGACGGCGCGGAATCCCCGCGCTCGCAGTGCCAAATTGCGTGCCTGGCGGCGCGCGGGGTGAGTCGTATGCGTGGGCGAGGGATCGTCGCGCTGCTCCTGGTCGGGTTCGTCGTGGTGGCGGTGAGTGTCATCTGGCGCCGGAGCGTCGGTGTGGCACAGGTCCGCAGGATCGAGGTGCTCGAACAACAACACGCGGACCTCACCGCGCGCCGGGCGGCCCTGCAGAGCGCGATCCGCGACGCGTCGAGTCGCGCCCGTCTGGCGCGCATCGCAGAGGAGCGCCTCGGCATGCGCGTTCCCAGCGACAGCCACGTCATCACGCTTCCCCGACCCGTTCGCCGTGATCCGCCCTAGTCGCCTCGCCGTGGTGCACAGCTGCTTCGTCGTCATCGCCGTCGCGATCGTCGCGCGCGCGGGCTACGTGCAGTTGGTGCAGGCGCCGTCGTGGCGCGCGCAAGCCCTGCGGCAGCAGATGACCGCGGTCGCGGTGCCGGCGCCTCGCGGAGCCATCCTGGACGCCGACGGGACAGTGCTCGTCGAGAGTCGCGCCCTGATCCGGGTGTCGATCGCGCCCCGCGAGCTGTCGGCGACCGGTCGGTCGCAGGTGGTTGCGGCACTGCATGCCCTGTCCGTGCCCCAGGCCACGATCGACAAAGTCGGGGACACCACGCGCAAATGGGTGCCGGTCCCCGGTCGGTACTTGACGTCCGACGCCCGGGCACTGACCTCCCATCGCGGTGTCCATACCGAGCCGGTGCTCGAGCGCACGCCCCCTCCGCTGGCCGGCCTGCGGGGGATCGTGGGGCACGCATCCCCCGACGGTCCCGGCCTGGACGGTGTCGAACTCGCGCTGGACTCCTTGCTGCGGGGCACGCCGGGGCGCGCGGAGGCCGTGCGTGACGTGTATGGACGTGCGACGCGGTCCCCGGGATTGGCGCGCACCGCGCCGCGTGCCGGCAGCGCGGTGGTGCTGACGCTGCGGCTCGGTCTGCAGGACATCGCCGAGCGCGCACTGGCGGACGCGGTGGAGCGGACCGGTGCCAGCGGTGGCGATGTGGTGGTGCTCGACCCCCGCAGCGGTGATCTGCTCGCCCTCGCGAGTCGGCGCCGAGACCCCGGTGCCTCCACGGCCACGGCGTTGACCGAGCCCATCGAACCGGGCTCCACGCTCAAGCCTTTCGTCGCGGCGGCGTTGCTGGACCGGGGGCGCGTCCCGCTCGATCGCGTCTTCGCAACCCACAACGGCGTGTTCACGGTCGCGGGCCGGACGGTGCACGACGTGCACCGCGCGGCAACCATGACCTTCGCGGATGTGATCCGCCATTCGAGCAATATCGGCATGATCCTCGCGGCGGAGGCGCTCACGCCGCAGGAGCACTACGAGGCGCTGCGCGACTTCGGCTTCGGGGTGACCACGGGGCTCCCGTTCCCGAGCGAGGCGTCCGGGTTCTTCCGAACGCCCGCCCGGTGGTCGCGGCAGTCCAAGGCCTCGCTGTCGATGGGCTATGAGATCACCGTGACCCCGGTGCAGCTGGCGGCCGCGTACGGCGCGATCGCCAATGACGGGGTCCTGATGCAGCCGCAGTTGGTGCGCGAGATCCGCGCGGCGGACGGCACCGTGCTCCACCGGACGCAGCCGCGGGCCGTGCGGCGTGTGATCTCGAGCCGCACCGCCGCCACGATGCGGTCCTTGCTGCGCACCGTCGTGGACGGCGGCACCGGCGTGCGGGCGGACCTGGCGACCTACGAGGTCGGCGGCAAGAGCGGAACGGCGCTCCGCACGGTGAACGGCCGCTACGTCACCGGCGAGTACAACGCAAACTTCGTCGGCCTGTTCCCTGCCGACGACCCCCAGCTCGTGGTGCTCGTCAAGCTCGATGCACCCTCCGGGTCGTCGTACTACGGCGGCCAGACGGCGGCCCCGGTGATGCGCGTCGTCCTCGAAGCCGCGTTGGCCTCCAGTGACGCCGCGCTGGACCCGGGACGTCTGCGCCGCAAGGCCGCACCACAACTGACGCCGCAGCTCGTGGCGCGCGCGGACAGTCTGCGCCGTGTCGTCGCCGAGGCGGCGGGACAGCTCAGCGGCGACGGCGATGTCCCGATCGTGCTGACGCTGCCGGCGACGCCACCGGCCCGCAGTACCGTGGGCAGCGCACGCCGTGTGCCGGATGTGCGCGGCCTCCCGGCGCGTCAGGCGCTGTCCCAGTTGCATCGCGCGGGGTTCCGCGTGCAGGTGGTCGGCGGTGGCGGGGCCGGCGAGACGCGACCCGCCGCGGGCACGCTGCTGCCGAGTGGCGGCGTCGTCCGATGGTATCGCGGCACGTGATCGCCGACGCGCTGGGCCGCATCGTGGCGGCGCTGCGGGATGCGAACGAACTGATCGCGGTGCACGGGACGTTGCCGAACGACGTCCGCGACGTCGCCGATGATTCGCGTCACGTGACGCCCGGTGCGCTCTTCCTCGCCGTCCGCGGTGCCGCCGCGGATGGGCACGCCTATGTGGACGCCGCCGTCGCGGCGGGTGCCGCGGTCGTGGTCGTGGAGTCGGGTACATCCTCGTCCGGCCCGGCGCTGGTCGTTCGCGACAGCCGCCGCGCCGCCGCCATCGTCGCGGCCGCGGCGTACGGCGAACCGGCGGCGTCGCTGCAACTCGTTGCGGTCACCGGCACCAACGGCAAGACGACGACGGTCGCGATCCTGCGCCATCTGCTGGACGACGCGGATGCGCCGTCGGCGTCCATCGGCACGCTCGGGGTGCTGCTCGGCAGCGCCGGTGCGCCATTGCCGGGCGGCGGTGGACTGACCACTCCCGGGCCGGTGGAGCTGCAGCGTCTGCTGCGTGCCCTGGTCGACCGGGGGGTCCGCCGCGTCGCGATGGAGACGTCCTCCCACGCGCTGGACCAGCAACGCGTGGCGTCCCTGCGATTCGAGGCCGCCGTCTTCACGAACTTCACGCGCGACCATCTGGATTATCACCGGACGGAGGACGCGTACTTCGCCGCCAAGGCGCGGCTGCTCGCACTGGTCGCTCCGCACGGCACGGTGATCGTCAACGCCGATGCCCCGGCGTGGCGCGCGCTCCCCGTGCGGTCGCGGCCCCTGCACGCCGGTGTGCACGCGGAGGCGGAGGTGCGCGCGCGCGACCTCGCGCCGGGGCCACGGGGCACGTGCTTCACGCTCGACACGCCGACGGGCAGCGCACCGGTCGACTTCCCGCTCCTTGGCGATTTCAACGTCGACAACGCCGTCGCGGCGGCCGGTGCCGCTTTTGCGCTGGGGGTGCCGCACGAGGTCATCGCGGCGCGCCTCGCGACGGTGCCCCAGGTGCCCGGGCGCCTCGAGCGGCTGTCGGCGCACCCCCTCGTGCTCCGGGACTACGCCCACACCCCCGATGCGCTCGCCCGCGCACTCGCCGCGACGCGGTCCGTTGTCCCTGGCGGACGACTGCTCGTCGTCTTCGGCTGCGGGGGCGACCGCGACCCCGGCAAGCGTCCGCTCATGGGTCGCGTGGCTGCGGACGCGGCGGACCACGTTGTCGTGACCAGCGACAACCCGCGCACCGAGGATCCCGAACGGATCCTCGACGCGATCATCGCGGGGATCCCCTCGGGTCGCGCCGACCGGATCGTGGATCGCCGAGCGGCGATCGCGCACGCCCTCACGCTCGCGGATCCGGCGCGCGACCTGGTGCTGCTCGCGGGCAAGGGACACGAGACCTACCAGATTCGCGGGACGACCACCTATCCATTCGACGAAGCCGAGATCGTCGCCACCCTGCTCGCCACGCCGACGTGACCGCATCGTTCTGGACACTCGCCCGTGCCGGTGCCGTGCTCGGGCATCGCGCGCTCGATGATCGCCCGCTCACGGGCATCGCGACGGACACGCGCACGCTCGCCCCCGGTGCGCTCTTCGTCGCGTTGGTCGGCGAGCGCTTCGACGCTCACGCGCACCTGGCCGACGCCGTCGCCGCCGGTGCCGCGGCGGTCGTGGTGCACGACGTGACCCGCACGGCGGACCTGCGCGTCCCGGTGCTCGTGGTCGACGACACGCTGGTCGCCCTCGGGGCGCTGGCGCGCGCGCAACGGCTGGCGTGGGCCGCCCCGGTGGTCGCGATCGGCGGGTCGAACGGGAAGACAACCACCAAGGAGATCGTGCGCGCGACGCTGGCGGCGGTGTACGCCGTCCACGCCACGCCCGCGAATCACAACAACCAGGTCGGCGTCCCCCTGACGTTGCTCGACGCACCGGGCACGACCGACGTGCAGGTGATCGAGGTCGGGACCAATCACCCCGGCGAGATTGCCCGCCTCCGCGACATCGCCTGCCCCGACGTGGCCGTGATCACGACCGTGCAGGAGGAGC
>CAYSFN010000164.1:0-4608 GCA_964430045.1 uncultured Gemmatimonadaceae bacterium | reverse complement strand
TCACCGCAGCACCGCATCACCCTCCTCCCGGTTCGCCGCCGCCTGCCGCATCACCATGTCGTAGTACCCACCGCGCGCCGCCATCAGCGTGTCGTGGGTGCCCAGCTCGGTGATGCGTCCGTCCTCCATCACCACGATCTGATCCGCGCGGCGCACGGTGGACAGGCGGTGCGCCACCACGAAGGTCGTACGCCCGGCGAGCAGGGCCGACATCGCCTCCTGGATCAACTGCTCGCTCTCGGTGTCGAGATTGCTGGTCGCTTCGTCGAGGATCAGGATCTGCGGGTCGGCGAGGATCGCCCGCGCGATCGCCAGGCGCTGCTGCTGCCCCCCGGAGAGCTTCACGCCGCGCTCGCCGACCGTGGTCTCGTAGCCGTCGGGCAGTCGTTCGATGAACTCATGCGCGTTGGCCCGCCGCGCGGCGTCCTCCACCTCGGCGTCCGTCGCTCGCGGCTGCCCGTACGCGATGTTGTCGCGCACGGAGCCGTCGAACAGGAAGACGTCCTGCTGCACGAGCGCGAGCCAGCGCCGGTAGCTGCGCAGCGTGTAGTCGCGCACGTCGACGCCGTTCACGAGAATGCGCCCGCGCGAGGGGTCGTGGAAGCGCGCGACGAGGTCGGTGATGGTGGTCTTGCCCGCGCCGCTGCGGCCGACCAGCGCCACGGCCGAGCCCCCGCGCACGGTCAGTGTGAAGTCCCGCACCACGGGGCGGCCCGTGCGGTACTCGAACTCCACCTGCTCGAACCGGATCTCGTGCACCACCGGCGGGGCGTCGATGGCGCCCGGACGATCCGGTTTGTCGGGCGCCAGGGACAGCACCTCGAACACGCGCTCCATCGCGGCCAGCGACCGCTGCAGCTCCGAGAACGAGTTCACGATGTTCCAGACCGGCCCCATCAGCAGGAAGGTGTACCACTGGAAGGCCATGATGTCGCCCACCGTGGCCCGGCCCTGCAGGTTGAGATACCCGCCGTACCAGACGATCACCACGTTCACCGCCGCGATCAGCAGGCCCCACGAGGTCCAGAGCACGAGTTCGCGCCGGTGCGCGAACAACTCCTTGCGCAGCACCGTATGGCGGCCGGTCATGTACTCCAGCAGCTCGCGCACCTCGCGGCCGAAGGCTCGCACCACGCGGATCCCCGAGAACGTCTCGCCCACGCGCCCGTCGATGATTTCGACGTCCTTGCGCACGGCGCGGTAGATGGGCCGCACCCGCCGCGACGCGGTGAAGCTGATGACCATGGCACCGGGGATCACCGCCATCGCCATCAGGGCCAGGCGCCAGTTGAGCGTGAGCAGCACGCCGAGCGCGATCAGCAGGCGGATCACCGACAGCGACGGGGAGATCACCGCCATCTGCAGGAGGCCGGTGGTCGTCTCCACGTCGCCGGTGAGCCGCGACAGGATGCCGCCGGTCTTCATCTCCCACAGCTTCGGCAGCGGCAGGTGCAGCAGACGGTCGAACAGGGCCCGGCGCAGCGTGAGCACCACCGTCACGTTCAGCATCTTCTGCCGGTAGTCCTTGGCCACGCCCACCAGCTTCGACAGCACGATGAACGCGAGGAATCCGCCGCCGACGAGATGCAGCCGCGAGAAGCGCGCGCCCGGCTCCAGCGTGGTGTCGAGCAGCACGTGGTCGATGATGTAGCGCATGAACAGCGGCTCGACCATCTCCATGGCCGCCATCGCCAGTGCGAGCACGACCACCGACGCGAGCAGCGAGCGGTGCGGCATGAACCAGCGCAGGTACGCCTGCAGGTGCGCGCGGCGACCCCGCGAGAGGCGCAGGGCCTTGAAGAGGCCCCGGGGGTCCGGCTCGGTGTCCGTCGGGGCGGACGCCGACGGTTCCTCGGCGCCGCCCACCGCGGCGTTCGCGAGGGCGGCGTTCTGGGCATCCACCACGGCGTCGAGCCGGTGTGCGTTGTAGTCCTCGACGAACTGGCGGTACCGCTGGCGCGACGTGCGCGGGCGGGCTGGAGGGCGGTCGGGCATTGGCTATATTCTAGCGATGGCTCCTGCTGAGCGCCGCTATTCCGACGCCGAGGTCGCGCGCATCCTCGAGCGTGCCACGGCGCATGTCGACGGGGCAACGACCGCGCCGGTCGACGGCGACGGGCTGACCCTCGCTCAGCTGCAGGACATCGGCCGCGAGATCGGCGTGCCGCCTGCGGTGATCGCGCAGTCCGCGGCGATCGTGGATCTTCCACACGGAACCGTTACACGACGCGTGGCGGGGATGCCGCTCGCCGTCGAGCACGTGGTGCCGCTCCCCCGCCGGCTCACGGACGATGAGTGGGAGCGCCTCGTCGTGGACCTGCGCGACACCTTCGACGCGCGCGGCGTGACGCGGCAGGACGGCTCGCTGCGGCAGTGGGCCAACGGCAATCTGCAGGCGTTGCAGGAGCCCGATGGCACGGGGTTCCGCCTCCGGTTGCGCACACGCAAGGGCAACACGCCCGGCCTGATGGCCGGCGGGGCCGTGAGCTGCCTCGTCGGCGGACTCGGCTATGCGGGCGTGGTGGCCACCACCGACGTCGGCGCGATGTGGGCGACCGGTGTGCTGGCGATCGGTGGACTCGGGACGCTCCTCGGCGCGGCACTCGCGCTGGGCCCGTGGGCACGGCGTCGGCAGCAGCAGATGGCGGGCGTGGCGGCGCGTCTCGTCGGGCGCCTCGACGCCGGGTGACGTTCGCCGGTGGGCCGTACCGCCGCCGCGCGGCGCGGTCCCGGCCTACCCCCGCGCTGCCGGCGGCAACGCATCCCAATACGCCCCTCCCTGCTCGTAGCCGCGACGGAGTGTGTCGCGCCAGCGCCGATCCTCGAGCATGCCCACGTCCTGCAGATCCAGCTCCAGGTAGTGCGAGACGCGCTCGCGGATCGCCTCCTGACGCTGCTTGCTGTTCAGGGTGATCGAGTTCACCAGCAAGGTCCCGATCCCCGGGACGTCGGGCGGCGCCGCGCCGCGCAGCCGCTGCCACAGCAGCGACCATGACGAGGGCGTGTCCTCGAACGACACCGACTGCTGCGCGGACCCTGACAGGGCAATCGCGAGGACCATCCCCACAGGATAGCGATGCATCGGTTCCACGGGAACGTTGTCCATCACGCCGCCGTCGATGTGCAACCGACCATCCAGCACCACGGGCGGGAAGACCCCCGGGATGGCGATGCTCGCCAGCACCCGTCGCCACAGGACACCGCGATCATGCACACTCGGCGTCGCACCGGTGTAGTCGGTGGAGACGCAGTAGGCCGTGATCCACAGATCCTCCAGGCGGGTCTCGCCGAACGTGTGCCGGATGAACCCACGCAACCGCTCGCCGTTCATCACCGACACCAGCGGCAGGGTGTATCCGGACGACGTCAGGGACGACTCGACCGCCGCGGCGCACCGCGTCTCGACCGCGTCGAGGTCGAAGTCGAGGTACGCCATCAGCAGGCCGTAGATCGCACCGGCGCTCGTCCCGCCGACGAAGTCGATCTCGACGCCCCGTTCCCGCAGCGCGCGGGCGGCGCCGATGTGGGCGTATCCCTTCGCCCCGCCGCCGCCGAGCACCAGCCCCACGGCGCGGTTCGTCACGATGCGGCAGAAGCGGCGCATGTCCCGCTCGTGCGACCGCCGCACGTGCAGGTGCAGCGCGACGCGCCGCGGCGCGAGCCAGCGCTGTGTTCCCGTGGGGCGCAGCGTGTGCTCGGGGTGCACCAGCGCCAGGTAGATGCGGCGATTGAGGATGGTGGTGTCGTACAGCCGCAGGTCGCGCTCGATGTCCGTGAGGTCCGGTGTCGCCGAGGCGTCGCTCACCAGCACGACGAGATCCGAGGACGCGACACAGAGCCTCGTCCACTCCCGCTCCGCCGGCGAGCACACGAAGACGTTCGTGCCCTCGTGGGAATCGATGGTGGCGAAGAGGCGGGCCGGGTCGCTCTGGTGGTACGCCTGGACGTAGAAGCGGGCGGGCGACCCTGATTCGGCGAAGAACTGCGACACCCCATCCGCCCAGGGACGCAGGTCGAGGTCGTCCTGCAGCGTCAGCAGTACGATGTTCTTGGCCGCCTTCTCCCGGCGACGCTCAAAGAGGTTCATCGTCATGCGCTGCATCACGAACCGGGGCAGCGACATCGCCAACTGCGGCTGCGTGACGATGAGACGCAGGTAGTCCTCCCGGGAGAACCGCAGCAGGTCGCAGCGACGCAGCGCGACGGCGGACCCGATTTGCGGTTCTCCCGAGAACAGCGAAAACTCGCCGAGGGGTTCCCCCTCGCGCACGTCGCCGAGGATCGTGGTGACCCCGTCCTGCGTGCTGAGGACCCTGAGGCGACCCGCGAGCACGATGTACAGCGGGTGCACGTCGCTCCCCTGCTCGATCAGGATGTCGCCGGGCGCGATCTCGACGCGGGTGCCGATCGCGAAGATCTCACGAACCGCCTCGTCGGACATGTCGCCGAAGAGGTCCCGGAGCAACTGCTGGTGGTGCGCGTCCGGGCCCGGCAGAGCAGGGGACATCGGCCGCCGTCCTACTGCACGACCTTCTTCGCCTGCTGCCGGATCTTCTCCATGTACTTCTCGAAGAAGAACTTCTGGATGTCCATCATGTTGATCTCGCG
>CAYSFN010000163.1:3465-4630 GCA_964430045.1 uncultured Gemmatimonadaceae bacterium | reverse complement strand
AGGTCTCGGCGAGCCAGTCGAGCAGCTTGTCGTAGGCGGGCATGACCTCGTCGAATTCGAGCTTCTCGCCGCCGAGCGGCGCGGAGACGGGGGCCACCTGCTTGCCGGTCAGCTCGTCGCGGCCGCCGTTGATCGCGTACAACAGCGCCTTGGCGATGTTGACGCGGGCGCCAAAGAACTGCATCTGCTTGCCCACGCACATGGCGCTGACGCAGCACGCGATCGCGGCGTCGTCGCCCCACGCGGGGCGGATCAGCTCGTCGGACTCGTACTGGATCGCGGAGGTGTCGATGGAGATCTGCGCGCAGAACTCCTTGAACCCTTCCGGCAGGCGGTCGGACCAGAACACCGTGAGGTTGGGCTCGGGCGCCGGGCCAAGGTTGTACAGGGTCTGCAGGTAGCGGAACGACGTGCGCGTCACGAGCGGCCGGCCGTCCTCGCCCATGCCGCCAATGGTCTCGGTGACCCACGTGGGGTCGCCGCTAAACAAGGCGTCGTACTCGGGCGTGCGCAGGAACCGCACGATGCGCAGCTTGATGACGAAGTCGTCGATGATCTCCTGGGCCTGCGACTCGGTCAGCACGCCCTCGGCGCGATCGCGTTCGATGTAGATGTCGAGGAACGTCGACGTCCGCCCGAGCGACATCGCGGCGCCGTTCTGCTCCTTCACCGCCGCGAGATAGGCGAAGTAGAGCCACTGCACCGCTTCGCGCGCGCTGCTGGCAGGTTCGGAGATGTCGAAGCCGTAAGTGGCCGCCATCTGCTGCAGTTCCTTCAGCGCACGGATCTGTTCGGCAAGCTCCTCGCGGTCGCGGATGATCGACTCGGTCGACATCTCCGCGTCGAGCGCGGCCTTCTCGGCCTGCTTGTGCGCGATGAGCCGCGCCACGCCGTAGAGAGGCACGCGCCGGTAGTCGCCGATGATCCGGCCGCGTCCGTACGCATCGGGCAGGCCGGTCAGCAGGTGTGAACTGCGGCAGCGCCTGATGTCGGCCGTGTAGGCATCGAACACGCCGTCGTTGTGCGTCTTGCGGTACTTCGTGAACGCCTCGACCACGGCCGGATCCGGCGTGTACCCGTACGTCTCGAGCGCCCCGGCCACCATGCGGAAACCGCCGTTTGGCATGATCGCGCGCTTGAGCGGCGCGTCGGTCTGCAGCCCGAC
>CAYSFN010000163.1:0-3455 GCA_964430045.1 uncultured Gemmatimonadaceae bacterium | reverse complement strand
CGACGATGATCTCGTTGTCCTTGTCGATGTAGCCCGGGGCGTGGGCGGTGATGCTGCTCGGGATCTGCGAGACGTCGAGCACGCCCTTCTTCCGCTCCTCGACGAACAACTCGGTGAGCGTGTCCCAGATGCCAAGCGTCCGCGGGGTCATCGTCGCCAGGAACGACGCATCGCCGTCGTACGGCTGGTAATTGAGCTGAATGAACGCGCGCACGTCGATGTCGCGCTGCCACAGCATGCCGCGGAAGCCGCGCCAGGCGTTGGCTGCCGGTGCCGGCGCGTCCTCGGAGATCGTCGTCATTGCGGTCCTCTTTCCTGCCGGCCGTGTGCCGGCCGTCTCGAGCCCTGATGGGCCACGGTCACGAACGCGCCGTCAGGCCGAGCAGGCGGCCGGTGTGGCGCGCGATCATCAGCTCTTCGTTGGTCGGCACGACCCACGCCGAGACGGGCGAACCCGTCGCGGTGATCAGCGCCTGCGACGCCTGATTGGCAGCGGCATCCAGGTGGATGCCGAGCCAGGCCGAGGCCTCGCAGATGCGGCGCCGTATTTCGGGCGAGTTCTCGCCGATGCCGGCCGTGAACACCAGCGCGTCGACGCCCCCGAACGCGGCGGCCATCGCGCCGATCTGCTTGGCGATCTGGTAGACGAAGTAGTCCACGGCCAGCCGCGCGCGCTCGTCGTCCTGGCCGAGCAGGTCGCGCATGTCGTTGCTGCGGCCGGAGATCCCGAGCAGTCCCGACTTCTTGTAGAGGACCGTCTCGACTTCCTTCGGCGTCATCCCCAGCGCCTGGAACAGGTAGAGGACGACGCCCGGATCGAGCGCGCCGGGCCGCGTGCCCATGCACAGGCCATCGAGCGCGGTGAACGACAGCGTGCTGTCGACGCTGTGTCCGTCGCGCATCGCGCACAGGCTCGCGCCGCTGCCCAGGTGCGCGACGATCACGCGGCCGTGCGCGATCCCCGGCGCCACCGCCGGCAGGGCTGACGCGATGTACTCGTAGGACAACCCGTGGAAGCCGTAGCGCTGGACGCCGTTGGCGCACAGGTCCTGCGGCAGCGGTACGACGGTTGCGACCGCCGGCTGCCCGCGATGGAAGCTGGTGTCGAAGCACGCGACCTGCGGCACGTCGGGCAGGCGCACCGTGACGGCATCGATGGCCGCCAGGTTGTGCGGCTGGTGCAGCGGCGCCAGCGGGATGAGCGCCCTGAGCTGCGCGAGGATGGCTGGCGTGATCACCACGGGCCCGCTGAACGACGGGCCGCCGTGGACGACGCGATGGCCGACGCCCCGGACGCGCGCGCCGCCATAGCGCCCGCGCAGCCAGCCCGCGAGATGGTCGATCGCCGCGCCGCCGTCGCGTACCAGCGCGCCGTCGAGCTGTTGGTCGGCCATCCGCTGGCCAGCGCTGTCCTTCACCGTGAAGTGCGGTGCGGTGCCAATTCCCTCGACCTGTCCGCGTGCTTCGAGCTGCCACGCCTCGTCCTCCGGACGACGGTAGACGCAGAACTTCAGGCTCGACGACCCGGCGTTGAGGACGAGTGCGAAGTCCTCCATGGGACCTGCCTCCTTGAGATATCCGATGCCTGCGTTGGCAATGCGCAATGTCGAATGCGAACTGTCGAGAACCTCATGGGGGCGACATCCCGCCCTCCCACTTTGCGCGGGCTGCCGCATTCCTCATGGGCGTGGCCTAGACCGCCGGAGTCGCCTGACGTCTCGCGTGCGCGGCCAGCGTGGCATGACCCACGAAGGGCATCTCCTTGTGCGGCGTGAAGAAGCGCACGGTGAAGTCGTGGTCCGCGCCCTGTGGTGCGCCGACGAAGGCGGTGTCGCCATTGTTGAGTTCGCGCGCGATCAGCTGCATCTCCTCGTCGGAGAGCAGCGGCGTCCCGGCGTCGGCGATGCGGCCGGTGGCCCGGTCCATGACCGTGCGGGGGTCAAGCCCCGGGTCATGCTGGGCGAGCCAGGGGCGGGGGACGCTGTAGCGGCCGGAGTGGGTCAGTTGCAGGCCGACGAGCAGGTCGGAGTCGTCTCCCCAGGCGTCCCGGTGGGATCGTCGGCAGTCGTCCAGCATCCGGGCGAGCCCGGGGGCGCGGTCGGCGTCGCAGACGAGCTGCCGGGGGTTCGCCCTCCCCTCGGGGACGACGGCGGCGGCCTCCCCCCAGATGAGCTTGGCGCCCCCGTCGCCGAAGCGTCGGTAGCGTCGGAAGGTCAGCTCGCCGGGGGAGCCGTCGGGCTCGCCGTCGCACCCCTCCATCGGGTGGATCGCCAGCCGGTTGCCCACGAACCTGCCGCCGACCGTGATGGGACCGGTCAGCGGCGAGAGGTCGTCGCTCAGGCGGATGTCAAGGCCCATCGCCTCGGCCTCGTCGAGCAGGGCGTCGGCGGTCTTGTACTTGAAGTAGCGGGACACGAGGGGGCTCCCATTGGCGAGGACGGCCGGAGAGTTGCCATTCTGGCCGCTGGATCGGGGTTTGAGAAGGGAGGGGGGGACTCTCGCAGAGCCGCAGAGACGCAGAGGAGAGAAAGACGAGGGGATATTGAGCCGCTCCTCCTGCTCTCTCCTCTGCGCCTCTGCGGCTCTGCGAGAGTCCCCCCTCCCCTCCCAGGACCCAGGCCAAATCGCCCCCGATCTCGTATGATAGGGAATCGCCCCGAGCCCCCGAGCAACCAGCCCAACCGAGGACGATGGCGACCGCCGAACCGACGACCAGCCTCGACAGCCTCCGCGCCGATTTCCCCGGGCTCGACCAGGAAATCCGGCCCGGCGTCCGCCTGACCTACCTCGACAACGCGGCAACCACCCTCAAGCCCTGGCCCGTCATCCGGGCCGTCCAGGCGTACGACGCCGAGTACCCGGCCAACGTCCACCGCGGCATCCACGCCCTGAGCGAACGGGCCACCGAGGAATTCGAGGCCGCCCGCGAGAAGGTCGCCCGGTTCATCGGCGCCGCCGAGGTCGAGGAGGTCGTCTGGACCCGGGGGACGACCGAGGCGATCAACCTCGTCGCCCAGTCGTGGGGCCGGGCCTTCCTCCGCGAGGGGGACGAGGTCGTCCTGACCGACCTGGAGCACCACTCCAACCTCGTGCCCTGGCAGATCCTCGCCCGGGAGAAGGGGCTGGTGCTCCGCTTCGCCGAGATCACCGACGACGGCCTCCTGGGGCCGGAGGCCATCGAGCGCCAGCTCTCGGACCGGACCCGCGTGGTCGCCGTCTCGGCGATGTCGAACGTGCTGGGGACGGTGGTCCCCCTGGAGCCGATCGTCGCGATGGCCCACGACCGCGGGGCGATCGCCGTGGTCGACGGCGCCCAGGGGGTGCCGCACCGGGCGGTCGACGTGGGGCGGCTCGGGGTCGACTTCCTCGCCTTCTCGGGCCACAAGATGTGCGGGCCGAAGAGCACGCCGATGCCCGTCGGCCCGCACATCTTGTGGCCGGAGAAGGCGAGGAAG
>CAYSFN010000162.1:2849-4703 GCA_964430045.1 uncultured Gemmatimonadaceae bacterium | reverse complement strand
GCGGCGCGTGGGGCGGGCGATCGCCCTGCGACTGGCGGAGGCGGGGCACGACGTCGTCCTGCACTACCACACCTCGACGACCGCCGCGCACGAGACCATCGCCGACCTCGAGGCGCGCGGGGTGCGGGCCGCTGCGCTGGCGGCGGACCTCAAGGACGCGCAGGCGGCGCAGGAACTGCCCGCGCGGGCGCACGCCGTGTTCGGACGCCTCGACGTGGTGGTGAACTCGGCGGCCGTGTGGAAGCCCGTGCTGCTGTTCGACGTGACGCCCGCGGACTGGGACGACACCTTCGCCGTGAACCTGCGCGCGCCGTTCCTCATCGCCACGGCCGCCGCCCCCCTGCTGCCCACCGACGCGGTCATCATCAACCTCGCCGACCACCTCGCCACGGAGTCCTCGCCGGGCCTGGTGCCGCACAGCATCAGCAAGGCCGGCGTCTGGGCGCTGACCCAGCAGTTGGCGCGCCAACTGGCCCCGCGCCTGCGGGTGAATGCCGTGGCCCCCGGCGCGGTGCTGCCGCCACCGGGCTGGCCCGACGACGCGCAGCGTCGATTCACCGCCTCCACGCCGCTGCAGCGCCTGGGCGACCCCGCCGACGTTGCGGACGCCGTCCTGTTCCTGGTCCAGGCGCGCTACATCACCGGCGTCGTGCTGCCCGTGGATGGTGGACGGCATCTCGGCCGCTGAGCGCGGCACCGTGCGCTTCGGCACGATCGTCGTGATCGGCGGTGGGTGCTACGGCCGCTTCTACCTGCGCCAGCTCCGCCGTGCCGCTGCCGCGCGCGCCGTGGCGTGGAGCGCCTCGTGCTCGTGGACCGGGACCCGCGCTGCGCCGCGGCGGACCTGCTCGCGGACCAGACCGCGCATGCGGAGGCGCCTGCCGCGGTCCTCCACTGCGCGGACTGGGGCGCCTTTCTTGACACCTGGGTGCCGACCAGCCACGCGCACGACGCGATCGTGCCGTCGCCGTTGATGCCGCACCTGCTGTTCGAGTACCTCCAGCGCCGCGCGGCCCGGCGCTGGCCGGGGCGGGCGGCCGAGCGCGTCGCGCAGGTGGCGCCGATCGGCACGCCCTGGGAGCGGGCGGCGCCCGACGGGACGCGCTACGTGTCGCACGCGACGTGGATGTGCCCGGTGAACTGCATCGAGCCGTCGCGGTGCCCCAAGACGCGCTCGCCGCGCGACTGGACGATGCCCGTGACGATCGCCCGGGCCGGTGCCGGCGCACCGGGGACCATCGGCCCGTTCACCTTCCACTGCACGCACCGCGCCTTCGGGGTGGGGATGGTGGACGTCGCGGCGCTCGTCGACGCGGATGCCGCGATCGCGGCGGCCGGCGCGCTCGGCCCGGTGGAGGTGATGCTCGCCACCGCGTCGCACTGTCACGGTGCCGTCGCGCGGCTGCGGATCGATGCGCCCCAGTTCCACTGAGTGGGTGCTCCGGCGACATTTCACCAGCGAGTTCCGCGGCGCCGCGCGTCGCCCTTCCGGATTCCCCCTGTGGCAAAGCATACCTACGAAGTGGTCGTCATCGGCGGGGGACCCGCCGGTCTCTGCGCCGGCCTGTACACCGGGCGCTCGATGCTCAAGTCCGTCGTCCTCGAACGGGGGCTGCCGGGCGGTGAGCTGCTCAATACCGAGGTGATCGAGGACTACATCGGCTTCGAGCACGTGCTGGGGAGCGAGCTGGCGGAGAAGTTCGCCGCGCACGCGACCAAGTTCGGTGTCGAGCTCAAGACCTTCGTCGACGTCAAGCGGGTCGTGAAGCGCGAGGACGGGTGGTTCGACGTCGAGGTCGACGGGGGGGACGTGTACGAGGCGCCGGCCGTGATCGTCACGGCCGGCGGCACGCC
>CAYSFN010000162.1:0-2839 GCA_964430045.1 uncultured Gemmatimonadaceae bacterium | reverse complement strand
CGAGTACGCGGGCAAGGGCGTGTCGTACTGCGCCATCTGCGACGGGCACTTCTTCCGCGGCCACACGATCATGGTCGTCGGTGGCGGCGATGCGGCCTGCGAGGAGGCGGACTTCCTCACGCGCTACGCCGAGAAGGTGTACCTGGTCCACCGGCGCGACGCGTTCCGTGCGTCGAAGATCGTGCAGCAGCGCGTCTTCGCGAATCCCAGGATCGAGGTGCTCTGGGACACGGTGGTCGAGGAGATCCACGGTGGGGCCGATGGGCTGATGACGCACGCGCGCATCCGGAACCTCATAGCCGATACGACCAGCGAGCTCGTCGCCACGGGGGTCTTCATCTTCATCGGGTTCACCCCCAACACCGGGATGATCGCGGGGCACGTCGAGCACGACAGCGCGGGCTACCTGATCACCGACATGAACATGGCCACGAGCATCCCGGGGCTCTTCGCCGCCGGGGACGTCCGGGCGCAGCTCACCCGGCAGGTCACCACCGCCGTCGGCGACGCGACGACGGCCGCAATCGCCGCCGAGAAGTATCTCGTTGCGCGCAAGGATCGCGCGGCGGCGGAGTCGGCGGCGTGATCGTCTCCGCGCGCTGCGTCGGCCCGTTCGAGGAGAACACCTACCTGGTCATCGACGAGGGGACGCGCCACGCGGTGCTCGTGGATCCCGGGGCGGAGCCCGACGTCCTGCTGCACTGGCTGGAGGACGAGGCGGTGCACCTGCAGGCGATCTGGTGCACGCACGGGCATCTCGATCATATCGGCGGGATCGCCGGGGTCACGCGCGTGCACGACGTGCCGATCCACCTGCATCCGCTCGACCGCCTGGTGTACGAGTATGCGCCGCGGGCGGCTGCCGGGTACGGCATTCCCTTCGAGGTCCCGCCGCCGCCCACGCACGCACTCGCGGAGGGGGACATCCTCACGCTCGGCGCGCAGCGGTTCCTGGCCTGGCACGTCCCCGGGCACGCCCCGGGGCACGTGATCTTCATCGGCGACGAGTGCATCCTGGGCGGGGACCTGCTCTTCGCGGGGTCCATCGGGCGGGTGGATCTGCCGGCGTCCGATCCCGCGGCGATGCAGCAGTCGCTGGACCGCCTCACGACGCTCCCGGGTCACCTCACCGTGTGGCCGGGGCACGGCGATCCCACCACGCTGGCGGTGGAGCGCGCGACGAATCCGTTCCTGCGCGGGACCGCGCGGCTGGTGACACGATGACCCCGACGCTGCGGCTTGCCGGCGGCATCGCCGTGCTCGCGGCCTGGGTCGGTGCGGCCGTGCTCATGGCCGCGTCCGTCGCCCCCGCCGCCTTCGCCTCGCTGCCCTCGCGGGCCCTGGCCGGGACCGTCGTGGGGAAGGTGCTGCCGGTCATCTTCGTCAGCGGCCTCGCCGTCGGCCTGCTCGCCGCGTGGCTGGTCGGCGCCGGTCCCGGCGGCAGACTGCGTGCGGGCCTGGCACTGCTCGTCACCGGCGCCTGCGGGGTCGCGCAGTTCGTGATCGGGCCCAGGCTGGGACGCCTGCGGGACCAGATGGGTGGGCACATCGAGGCGCTGCCCCTCGACGACGTGCAGCGGGTGGCCTTTGGCAGGTTGCACGGGTTCAGCGTGCTGTGGATGGGCGTCGCGGTCCTCGCGGCGCTGCTCGTGGTGGTGCTGTCGTTCCTCGCGCTGCGCCCCCGCACGTGAGGTGGCGGGCGCCGCGCGCGCCCACGGTCGTCCTTCACCGGAGCGGTTCATGACGGACGCGGTACGCAGGGAGCAGGACCCGCTCGGTACGCTGGACGTGCCCGCCGACGCACTGTACGGCGTGCAGACGATGCGCGCACGGCTGAACTTCCCGATCAGCGGCCTCGCCCCGCTCGAGCCCTTCGTGCTCGCGCAGGTGTGGATCAAGAAGGCGGCCGCGCTCACGCACCGGGAGACGGGTCGCCTCGAGGCGCGCCTCGCGGACGCGATCGTGCGTGCGGCGGACGAGGTGCTGGCCGGTCAGCATCGCGAGCACTTCGTGGTCGATCCCTACCAGGCCGGCGCCGGCACCTCGCACAACATGAACGTGAACGAGGTGCTCGCCAACCGCGCCAACGAATTGCTGGGAGGGACACGGGGCACCTACACGCCCGTGCATCCCAACGACCACGTGAACCTTGCGCAGTCCACCAACGACACGATCCCCACCAACATCCGCCTCGCCGTGCTGTCGCAGCTCGGCGGCCTCGACGAGGCCGTCGCCGGGCTCAGTGCGGCGCTCGCGGCGAAGGGCGTCGAGTTCGACGACGTCGTGAAGGCGGGGCGCACCCATCTGCAGGACGCGATGCCGATCCGCCTGGGGCAGGAGTTCACGGCCTACGCGGGGTCCCTCACCCGCGCCCTGCGCCGGGTGCACGATGCCGCCGACTACCTGCGCGACCTCGGCATCGGGGGGAGCGCCGTGGGCACGGGCGTGACGGTGGAGCCGCGCTATCCGGCCCTGATGCATGCGCACCTCAGCGCGATCACCGGGCTGACCTTGCGGGTGGGCGAAGACCGCATCCAGCTCATGCAGTCGATGGGGGACGCGGCCGGGTTCAGCGCGGCGCTGCGCACGCTGGCCATCGATCTCAGCAAGATCGCCAGCGATCTCCGCCTGATGGTCATGGGCCCGCGCACCGGGATCGACGAGATCGCGCTGCCGGCGGTGCAGCCGGGCTCGTCCATCATGCCGGGCAAGGTGAATCCCTCCATCCCGGAAATGGTGAACCAGGTCTGCTACCAGGTGATGGGGTGCGACGCCACGGTGGCCATCGCCGCCGAGCACGGGCAGCTCGAACTGAACGTGATGATGCCCGTGATCGCGC
>CAYSFN010000161.1:0-4763 GCA_964430045.1 uncultured Gemmatimonadaceae bacterium | reverse complement strand
TCCCGCCGAACAAGCGCGCGGAAATCGGCCTCACCTACATCTACGGCATCGGTCCCGCGCTGGCCCGCCGCATTCTCGAGGCGACCGGCGTCAATGCCGACACGCGCGTGCGTGACCTCGTCGAGGCGGATGTCAACAAGCTCCGTCAGGAGATCGAGCGCACGTACCGGGTCGAGGGCGCGTTGCGCACCGAGATCGCGATGAACATCAAGCGATTGATGGACATCGGCTCGTACCGTGGAACGCGGCATCGCCGCGGTCTGCCGGTGCGCGGGCAGCGCACGCACACGAACGCTCGCACCAAGAAGGGCCCGCGTCGGGCCATCGCGGGCAAGAAGAAGGTGACCAAGTAATGGCGACGGGGAAGAAGTCCAAGAAGGTGGTCGATGCGGAGGGCGTGGCGCACATCAATGCCACGTTCAACAACACGCTGATCACGATCACCGATGTGCACGGCAATGCGATTTCGTGGGGGACCTCCGGCAAGGCCGGGTTCAAGGGCTCCAAGAAGTCGACGCCGTTCGCCGCCACGGTCGCCGCCGAACAGGCGGCCCGTGAGGCCCTGTCAGCTGGTGTGCGCCGCGTCCACGTGCGGGTGCAGGGTCCTGGGTCCGGCCGCGAGTCGGCGGTCCAGGCGCTGGCCGCCGCGGGGTTGCAGGTGAAGAGCATCAAGGACGTGACGCCGATCCCGCACAACGGGTGCCGTCCGCCGAAGCGCCGGAGGGTCTGAGCCATGCGGTATACCGGACCCGCCTGCCGTCAGTGTCGTCGTGAGGGGACCAAGCTCTTCCTCAAGGGGACCAAGTGCTTCACGGAGAAGTGCCCCGTCGAGCGTCGCGCGTACCCGCCCGGCCAGCACGGCCAGAGCCAGTCGCGCCGCCGCAAGGCGTCGGAGTACTCCAAGCAGCTCCGTGAGAAGCAGAAGATCAAGCGCATCTACGGCCTCAGCGAGAAGCAGTTCCGCAACACCTTCCAGAAGGTGACGGTGCAGCCCGGCATCACGGGCCACAACCTGCTGGCCGCGCTCGAGAGCCGTTTGGACAACATGGTGTACCGGTTGGGCTTCGCCGCCAGCCGTCGGGCGGCCCGCCAGATCATCCGGCACCGCCACATCGAGATCGATGGGCATACCGTGGACATCCCGTCCTACCACGTCAAGCCGGGGCAGGAGATCCGGGTGCGGGAGAAGTCGCGCGAGATGACCACGATCGCGGTGGCGCTGGAGCAGGCGTCGCGCGGGACCGCGCCGACGTGGCTTGCCGCGGACAAGGACTCCTTCAGTGGCCGCATGCTCGAGCGTCCGCAGCGGGAGCAGATCCCGATCGCGGCGCAGGAGCAGTTGGTCGTCGAGCTCTACTCGAAGTAACCGGTCGAGCACGGCAGTGCAGTACGAGAGGCGCGGGGGCCATCGGCCGCCGCGCCTCACGGTCAAGACCCGAACTCTTTTGCGAGCCTCCCGCGCGTTCGGGGCGGGGGAGGGCGCCAGTGGCCGGCGGTCGGCCACACGTGACCAGGACGATTCATCGTGAGCACCACCTCAGCAAAGCCCATCGATCTCCGCGGACTCGTCCGCCCCACGCTCGTCGAGATGACGGCGCGGGGGACGAACGCGGCGGAGTTCCGCATTCAGCCGCTCGAGCGCGGCTTCGGTCACACCCTGGGCAACGCCATGCGTCGCCTGCTGCTGTCCTCGCTGCGCGGCTCCGCCGTGTGGGGGATCCGCATCGACGGCGTCGTGCACGAGCATCAGACGATCCCCGGGGTCATCGAGGATGTCCACCAGATCATCGGCCAGCTCAAGCAGCTGACCCTCGCGCTCGATGAGGACAAGGAGGACGTGGTCCTCCGGATCAACGTCGGGAGCGCCGGGGCGGTCACGGCCGGGATGATCGAGGCGCACGCGGGCGTGACGGTGCTGGAGCCTTCGCATCACATCCTGACGTTGACGGAGGATCGCGATCTGCGGATCGAGCTCTACGTCAACAAGGGGCGCGGGTATGTCGAGGCCGATCAGCACGTGTTCGACCGCACCAAGGGCATGCCGGTCGACCTGGTGCGCATCGACTCCATCTACGGCCCCGTGCGCCGGGTGAACTTCACCGTGGCGGAAACGCGCGTCGGGCAGCGGACGGACTACGACCGTCTGGCGCTGGTCGTCGAGACCAACGGCACGATCTCCCCGGCCGAGGCGGTATCCTACGCCGCCGCACTGGCCCAGACGCACTTCCAGTACTTCGCCAACTTCGGGTCCTCGCAGGCCGGCGACGCCATGTTCGCCGACACCTCCGGTCCCGAGGGGCAGCGCCTGGCGAAGCTGCTCGAGACGAAGATCGACGACCTCCTGTTGTCGGTGCGCTCGCTCAATTCGCTGAAGAACGCCACCGTGCGGACCATCGGGGATCTGGTGCGGATGCCGGAGCACAAGGTCCTGCGCATCAAGAACTTCGGCAAGAAGTCCCTCGAGGAGATCGCCGGCATCCTCGAGAAGGAGAAGTTGAATCTCGGCATGCAGTTCGAGCCCAACACTGATGGTGGCCTCCGCGTGGTCGAATGGGGGACGAGCCCCCGCGACGCTGCGGCTCAGGCGCCGGAAGAAGTCGAAGACGAGGAGGAGTAACCGATGCGCCACCGTAAGGCGGGCCGGCAGCTGCGCCGCACGAGCGAACAGCGCCTTGCCCTGCTCCGAAACCTCGCGACCTCGTTGATCGAGGCCGAGGCCATTCAGACGACCGAGGCGAAAGCGAAGGAGCTGCGCCCGTTCGTCGAGAAGCTGATCACGAAGGCCAAGAGCGGCACGCTGCACGCGCGTCGCCTGGCCGGTGTCCACATCCGCAAGCGCGAAGCCGCGGACAAGCTGTTCCAGGAGCTTGGCCCCCGGTTCGCGACCCGTGCGGGCGGCTACACGCGCATTCTCAAGGTCGGCCACCGCAAGGGTGACGGCGCCGAGATCGCGCGGATCGAACTCGTCGGCGGAGAATGACGATGGCGGCCAAGTCCCCGATCCAGCGCCATCGCTGCTACGTCTGTGACAAGGGCGTCGCGTATGGCAACAACGTCTCCCACGCGAACAACAAGACGCGTCGGACGTGGAAGCCCAATCTCCAGACGGCTCGCATCGTCGCCGATGGCAAGGTCATCAAGATCTCGGTCTGCACCCGCTGCCTCGCGGCGGGCAAGATCCAGCGTGCTCCGCGCGGCGTCGCCGCCGTCTGACGCTGGTCGCACCGGTGCCACGTGCGGGGGAGCAGCTTCTGGCGGCTCCCCCGTTCGTGCATACGCTCTCCCCTGATCCCCTTCGATGAAGACCGCGCTCATCACCGGCATCACCGGCCAAGACGGATCCTATCTCGCCGAGCACCTCCTGACCAAGGGGTACCGCGTCGTCGGCGTCGTGCGCCGCAGTTCGACCACGCCGTACGAGCGGATCGCGCATCTGGTCGACCGCATCGAGCTCGTGTCGGCGGATCTGCTCGACCAGACCTCGCTCGTCGACGCCTTCGCCGCCGTGCAGCCCGAGGAGATCTACAACCTCGCGGCGCAGTCCTTCGTCGCGACCTCGTGGACGCAGCCCGTGCTCACGGGCGAGTTCACCGCGATCGGGGTGACGCGCATGCTGGAGGCCATGAAGCGCGCGTGTCCCGGGGCGCGCTTCTACCAGGCGTCGACGTCGGAGATGTTCGGCAAGGTGCAGGAGACGCCGCAGCGCGAGTCCACCCCGTTCTACCCGCGCTCGCCCTACGGGGTGGCCAAGGTGTACGGGCACTGGATCACGGTGAATTACCGGGAGTCCTTCGGGCTCTACGCGACGTCCGGCATCCTGTTCAACCACGAGTCGCCGCGCCGTGGGCTGGAGTTCGTCACCCGCAAGGTCACGGACGCGGTGGCCCGCATCGCCCTCGGGCGGGCGACCGAGGTGCGCCTGGGCAACCTCGAGGCGCGGCGCGACTGGGGCTTCGCCGGGGACTACGTCGATGCGATGTGGCGGATGCTGCAGCCCGATGCGCCCGGTGACTACGTGATCGGAACCGGCGAGACCTGGTCCGTCGAACAGCTCTGCGACGTGGCGTTCCGCGTCGTGGACAAGGACTGGCGCGACTACGTCAAGGTCGATCCGGCGTTCTTCCGACCGGCCGAGGTGGATCTCCTCGTGGCGGACCCGACCAGGGCGCGGGAGGAACTCGGCTGGGCCCCGCGCGTGCGGTTCCCCGAACTGGTGCGGATGATGGTCGAGGCCGACCTGGATCGACACCGCGCGCTCGCGCGCTGAGATGCGAGCCCTCGTCACCGGTGCCGCCGGCTTTGTCGGGCAGTGGCTCTGCCGGACGCTGCTGGCCGACGGATGGGAGGTGACGGGCGTGTCGCTGGAGCGCACGCCGGCCCGCACCATCCTGACCCGCGCGGAGTCGGCGGCGGTGCACTGGACGGCAGCCGACCTGCGCCGTCCCGACGCATGGCCCGGCGTGGTCGATGCGACCTCCCCGGACGCGGTGTTCCACCTGGCGGGCGTCGCCTTCGTCCCCGCCGCCGGCGGTGACCCGGTCCAGGCGTGGCAGGCCAACACGGTGGCCGCCGTGGGGCTGTTCGCCGCACTCGCCCCGCGCGTCGCGGCAGGCACCCTGGACCCGACGGTCCTGATCGTCGGGAGCGCGGAGCAGTACGGGGCGCAGCCGCTGGAGGCGCAGCCGCTGCGGGAGGATGCGCCGCTCGCGCCGCGGACCATCTATGCGGCGACCAAGGTGGCCCAGGAGGTCGCGGCGCTGCAG
>CAYSFN010000160.1:0-5100 GCA_964430045.1 uncultured Gemmatimonadaceae bacterium | reverse complement strand
CAGGCATGCCCGGGGGCAGGTCACGCGGCACCTGGAGCGGGATCGTCGTCGACCAGTACCCGGCGCCAGCCGGATCGCCGGCGTTGAACGCCGCCAGCCAGGGACGGCCGACACTCCATGGCACGAGGTCGTGCCGCGACGGGGCGACCGCCGGCACCCGGTAGCCCTCCAGGCTGCCGAGGCCCTTCGACATACGCTGGATGGTCCGGTACTGCGCCATCAGCTCCTGGTACTGGCGCTGGGTACGCTCCGCGATGCTGACCGCCTCGATCAGGTTGGCCGGGTCGATGACGACGAGCTGCGCGTGCGCCATGGAGGGCACCAGCCCGGAAAGCAGTGTGGCGATGACGATGACGTTGCGCATGGCTTACCTCCGCAGTGACAGCTGATCGGTCTGCGCGGGCGCCCACACCGGCAGGTCCAGGTCGCTCGTGACGTACACCTTCACGCGGTGCCCCTCGCGGATGGTGATGGTGGGCAGGCGGTTCAGGAACCGCGCCATGACCTGCGCGGTCGCCTGAGCGCTCGCATCGGCGGCACTGCCCGCCACGACCACCGTGCGATCGCCATCGCCACTGCCGATGCCCGCCGTGCCGATCAGCTGCGAGAGACCGCTGACCAGGCCCACCGCCGCGGCCGCGCCCAGCGTCGACCAGTAGTGGTGGTTCACCTTGTCGCGCAGGCCGGCATCGCCAATCTGGTTCAGGCCCTTGAACTGATCCAGTCGCACACTCCGTCCGTCCGGCAGGAGCAGGCGATGGAACAGCACCGCCAGGCGTGTTTCGCCGAGGGCCTGCACCGGGCGCGTCTCCCCGAGGACCCGGGCACCGGCGGGAATCAGCACGTCGCGGCCACTCAAGGCATACACCGGGTTCGTCACCAGGCAGCTCACGGGCGCCGCGGAGCCGCCATCGAGCCGGTTGGTCAGCACCGCGTCGATGAGCGTGCCTTCGAGCACCCGATACGGCGAAGACGTCGCCTCGAGCTCCGGCCTGACTGGTCGCGCAGCCTCAGCGCTCGTGGACGACGACGCGAGCGACGCCGCTGGGGCCGGCACAGAAGTGGCCACGGCTGCGGGCGGGGCTCCCTGCCGATTCGTCGCGCGCAACACGGCATCGGCGATGGCGTCGATTGAGGGCGGCTCGCCCGGGGATGTGCCCGACGCCTCGATGCGCCGCGTCGCACTCGCGCCCGTGTCAGGCCGCTGCGCATCCGGCCGTCGGCTCAACACGACGTTGCTGGCGAACAGGCTCTCGTACTCCCGCCGCTGCCGCTCTGCCGCCACCGGATCCACCCGTGGCCCACTCGGCACATCGTCTTCAAACGACGGCGGCAGCGATGGCTCGGTCAGTGGCGTGGCCTGCGCCTCCTGTACCCCCTGCGCCTCGAGCAGCCGCAGGCGGTCCTGGTAGTCGCGCACGCGGTCCGGACTCGCCGTCTGCGGAGGCGCCGCCGCGTTCCGCACGGGCACAGGTCCGTCTGGACGTCCAGTCAGCACGATGATCAGCAGCATGGCCGCGGCCAGGCCCGCCATGAGCCAGGTCTGCACACCGCGCGGCAGCACACCGCGGGGGACGGGTCGCCGATCGGTGACCGGCGTCGTGACGGGTGTTTCGGGCTGGTCGGCCACGTCATCGCTCCCGCTGCCAGAAGCTGAAGCGCTCCTTGCCGAGCGCGAAGTAGCCGCGATCGAGCACCTTGGGCACCACGTAGGTGCCTTGCCCGCGCACCTGGAAGTTCAGCGCCGCCGGTTCGCCGTCCTTGAGCTCGTACAGCGCCGGCAGTTCGGTCGCGTCGGTCTGCAGGTACGTGAACTGCCCGTCGTGCCACATCGCGCGCACGAGGAACGGCTTCTCGTACCGCCCCGTGGTGTACGCGAAGTGCAGCCGCGTCGGGTACGCGTCCCGCTCCTTCGCGATCGCCTCGGTCGCGCGCTGCGCCGCGGCGGCCACCTGCGCACGCGCGTCGGTCAGTTCCTGCTGCAGCCGCTCCACGTCTGCGGCGCTGAAGTACTTCTTCGCGCCCGTCGGTGCGGTCGCATCGCCGTTGACGTACGCGTTCAGGTCAGGTGCGGCGGTGCCGCTCTTCTCGATGAGCAGGAACGAGTAAATCGTCCCTTGCGAGGTGACCAAGTTGAGATTCGTCTCGGCACCCGGCTTGGCCGGCTTCACATGCGCCACGTTCTGCACGGCGCTGATGACCCAGAAGTCGCGATCGCCGCAGATCACGTCGAGGATCTCCTCCCCCTCCGGGAGGACCACCATGGTCGTGTACCGCAGCCGCGTCTGCAGCGGGATCAGGCTGCGGCCGGTGGCGGTCACCTCGCGGATGCCCTCGGTCTGGGCGCGAACGACGGGCGCCATCGAGGACGCCAAGAGCGCGGCAACGGGAATGCTCAGCAATGCACGCATCGGACACCTCGTGATCGGTCAGGCAGACGCTGACAGCCGGTCGAGTCCGCCATCGAAGCCGTGGGCGCGGAGGGCCGCCTCCACACGGGCGTTGTCCCCAGGGGAATTCGTGTAGATCCAGTAGCTGCGCGGGTCGACGCGCAGGTGCAGCACCTTCGCCAGATGCGCCCGCTTGAGCAGAATCTGCTGGCGGGGGAGCAACGACGTCAGGAGGTCCAGCTCGCGCTCGTTCATCTGCAGCAGCTCGGCGTACTGCTGGCGGTCCAACGAGGGGTTGGCCAACAGCAGCCGCGTCGGGCAGCTCTCGACGACCGTCCGGAGCAGATCGGCGGAGGCAAAGTCGTCGAGGCTCTGTGTGGCGAGGATCATCGACGCGTTGCGCTTGCGCCACGTCTTGAGCGACTCCTGCACATAGGCGCGCAGGGTCGGGTGCTGAATGAGCCGCCAGGCCTCGTCCATGACGCACACCTTCACGGTGGCGGCCTCGGCCGGGTCGAGCACGCGTTCGCCGACGCGGTGGAGCACGTAGAACAGCAGCGGCTCCAGCAGCGACGGGTACGCGCGCATCGCTTCGAAGTCGAACACCTGCAACCGGCCCATCGTCAGCGTGTCGTGCGGGTGATCGAACAGGGCGGCGTAGCGGCCGGTGCCGACCCACCTGTGCAGGCGCGCGCCGAGGCTGCGCGGCAGCAGGTTGGCCAGGGTGAAGAGACGACGCTGGGCGCGGTCGAGGACGAACAGGTTCTCGACGGCCTCGTAGACTTCTCGGTCCTCGCGGTCTGAGAGCCGATACCCGTCCTCCCCTTCGAGCAACACGCGCGTGAAGGCGTGCAGGAAGTGGAGCTGCTCCGGCGTCGCCGCCGCAAGGTCGAACGGGTTCAGGGTCACCGCCTGCTGGTGGATGCCGAGTTCGAGATACGCGCCCTCGAGCAGCGTCGCCAGCTTGCGGTAGCTGTGGCCCAGATCCAAGACGACGGTCAGCGGGTCGTACTGCTGCAGGTGGGTGACCAGGAAGTTCAGCAGGAAGCTCTTGCCGCTGCCCGTGGCGCCCAATACCAGCGTGTGCCCGACATCGTCCACGTGCAGGTGGTAGGCGTAGGGTGTCTGCACCGGCGTCTCGAAGATGGCCAGAGCGTCGCGTCCTGCCTCGTCCCGGCGCACGCCGGCATCGTGCGTGAACAGAAAGCTCAGGTCGGCCAGGTTGGTTTCCAGTACGGCCAGCCGTCGCAGGTTGCAGGCGCCGTTGCCCGGGAAGAGACTGAGCCAGGCGTTGAGCAGGTTGTAGGTCTCTTCGAAGGCGCTGCCGTCGTGGGTGGCCAGCACCTTCTGGGCCTCGGCGACCGTGGCGCGCACGGCACGCGGGTCCTCGCCGTACAGCGCGAGCGTGAGCGAGCAGAGCCCGAAGCAATGCCCGTGGACTTCGATCTCCGTAAGCGCCTCGCCGAGCTGGTGCACCACCGCGCCCGCGGAGTCGTCCACCAGCATCTCCTCGGGCCGCGTGTCTGACGACACGTAGTTGATCAGCGAGACGCGCTTGTTGAAGTAGTGCCGCCGGCGGGACTGGATGTCGCGTCGGATGTGCTCGGGACGACACCGCTGCCATTCGAGGCAGGCGATGAACGCGCCCGGGACGGCCAGGAGATCCCCCAGCATGTGCGCAAAGGTCCGCGCCGGCGGCTCCTTGAGGGACAGCACCTTCACCGCATGCCGGCCCACAAGCAGGTGGTCGCGGTGGCACTCGACGGGCGAGTCCGCGACGAAGTAATCCAGATGCGTGTCGTACGTCAGGGGCGCATGGTCCGCCGTGGCGCGGTCGCAGTTGGCGAGGCGACGGAAGAAGCGGAACGCCTCGGCCTTTGGTAGGCGACGGAGCCCCAGCTCGGCGAGCTGCACCTCGAGTCCCGCGGCGCGCTGCTGCAGCGTGGCGACGGCGCGGTCCAGATCGGATTCCAGCAGGCGTGTGGTGTGCGTCAGCGACAGCCAACGCTGCATCGCCTGCGCCGGTCGGCGCCACAGCCCCCGGAGGCCCGTGCTGGTGCGCGGGGTCAGCGGCGACTCGTACAGCAGCACGAACACATGCTCGATATCGAACAGGCCGTCGCGGCGCGCATTCAGATACGCTGTCCGCTGGGCGAGAGCATCCGCCGCCACCGGCCGGCTCGCCGTGGGCGCCACGAACGGGGTCGTCGGCTGCTTGAGAACGTACTGGTAGACCCGCCAGTGCTCGTCGAGGGACCGCAGCGCCCCCTCGAACTGGCGGATCGCGGTCATCCTCTGGGCATGCGTCAGACCCTCGGCGTCGATGCCATGCACCCCGTACACGACGCCGACGTGTCCCGCTTTGGTCAGGAACGTCGTCTCGTCGACGAAGCCCCAGAGCGCGATCAGCGAGTTGATGGCGCCGGTCTCGCCGTAGTCCTTGAGCAGCCGTGACAGCCTCACCATGACGTCACCTCGAGGTCGGCGCGCGAGTGCTTGCCCGGATCGAAGCGGCGCCGGGCGCGCGAGGAGGACAGGAGGATGCGGAGCATCTCCGGGTCGCGTGCGGTCGCCCAGAGGGCGAACCCGCACAGCGCCGCGAACATCAGCAGGCCGGCCAGGAACGAGTAGAAGAGGTTGAACGCCGCCGCGCCGAGTAAGAGGGCGAGGAAGAACAGGCGTCGCTCGACGCCGCAGACGACGCGTCCAT
>CAYSFN010000159.1:0-5132 GCA_964430045.1 uncultured Gemmatimonadaceae bacterium | reverse complement strand
AACTCGCTGTTGGTGCAGAACAGGTCGTCGCCCACCAGCTGCACGCGGTCGCCCAGCGCCGCCGTCAGCGCGGCCCAGCCCTTCCAGTCCGACTCCGCCAGGCCGTCCTCGATCGACACGATGGGATACTTGTCCAGCCACTTGTCGTAGAGCGCGATCATGCCCTCGGCGTTCATCGTGCCGCCGCCGCTCTTCTTGAAGGTGTACTTGCCCCGCGCGAACAGTTCCGACGCCGCGCAGTCGAGCGCCAGCACGACGTCCTCGCCCGGCGCGTAGCCCGCCGCCTCGATGGCTTCGAGGATGACCTGGATGGCCTGTTCGTCGCTCGCGAGGTCCGGCGCAAAGCCCCCTTCGTCGCCGACGCCCGTGCTCAGCTTGCGCTTCACCAGGACCTTCTTGAGCGCGTGGAAGACTTCCGCCCCGCAGCGCAGCGCGTCGCTGAACGTCTCGGCGCCGATCGGCACGATCATGAACTCCTGGAAGTCCACGGTGTTGGTGGCGTGCGCGCCGCCGTTGAGGATGTTCATCATGGGCACGGGCAGCGTGCGGGCCAGAGGACCGCCAAGGTAGCGGTACAGCGGCAGGTCGTGCTCCATGGCGGCGGCGCGCGCACAGGCCATCGACACGCCCAGCATGGCGTTCGCGCCGAGCTTCGCCTTGTTCGGCGTGCCGTCGAGGTCGCGCATCACGCGGTCGATGCCCGTCTGGTCGGCGGCGTCCATCCCGATGAGCGCGGGCGTGATCTTCGCGTGCACGTTCGCGATCGCGCGCAGGACGCCCTTGCCGAGGTAGCGGTCGCCCGCGCCGTCGCGCAGCTCGACGGCCTCCTTCTCGCCGGTCGACGCGCCACTGGGCACGGCCGCGCGCCCGATCGCGCCCGAGTGGAGTTCGACGTCGACTTCGATGGTCGGATTGCCGCGCGAGTCGAGGATCTCGCGGGCGACGATGGACTGGATCATGAGGTCGGGATGAGCGGTGGATGAGGCGCCGCACCCGTCGTGAGCGCGCCGTAACGGTCCTGCTGCGCCCGCTGCATCGCAGTGAACGCCTGCTGCGCGAGGAGGTCGCGCTCCTCGTAGGTGCACCCCTGCGTCGGGATCGCCGGCAGGAAGTGCACGTGGATCTCGCCGGCGTGCAGCCGCCACGACCCACTGGGTTGCACCTCGAGCGCGCCGTGGATGTACACCGGAATGATCGGCACACCCGCCGCGATCGCCAGGACGAAGGGGCCCTTCTTGAATGGTCGCAGGGCGTACGTGCTTCCGCGAGTCCCCTCGGGGAAGACGATCACCGTCGCCCCTGCGCGGACCCGCTCGGCGGCCTGCTGGTAGGCGGCGAAGGCCGCCTTGCGCTGCGCGCGCTCGATGAAGATCTGCCCCGCGCGCTCCGCCGCGGCCCCGAAGAGCGGGATTCGCCGCAGCTCGGCCTTGGCCACGAAGTTCATGCGCGGCAGCACCGCGCCAAGGGCCAGCACGTCGAGCCAGCTCACGTGGTTCGCGACGAGCACGCACGCGCGCCCGTCGCCCAGGGACTCGAGCCCGTGCGGGACGACGCGCACGCCCGCGACCCGGCACAACTGCCGCCCCCAGTCCAGCGGGGCGCGGCGATACACGCCCCCTTCGCGGTCCGGCACGCCGAACAGGGACGCCACCAGCACCCGCGCGGCGTGCCACCCCGTGAGGCACACGACAGCGACGTAGATCACGAGCGAACGCATCACTCGGAAAAGTGGTCGTAGCCGCCGGTGATTTCAACGCGGGCACCGGTGGCGTCGACCACGATCACCTCCGGCGCGCCGGCCTCGATGCGACCGATCCGCGTGAGCGGCAGATCGGTGGCCGAGACGAAGGCGCGGACGTCGAGGGCAGCGGGCGCCGTGACCAGCAGCTCGTACTCCTCGCCGCTCTGCGCGGCGGCGCGCGCAGTGGCACCGGCCACACGCGGCAGCGCGTCGAGGGCCACATGGCAGCGCACCGCGCTCGCGTGTGCGAGGTGCGCGGCGTCGGCCAGCAGGCCGTCCGAGACGTCGATGGCGGCTGTCGCCCCGTGCGCGGCGAGCCAGCGCCCTGCGGCCAGCCGCGCCACCGGCCGCGCGAACCGCGCACGGTGCGCCGACGCCGGGACACGTCCCGTGGACCACGCGTCGAGCGCGAGCCCTGGCCCGCCGAGCACCCCCGTCACCCACAGCGCATCGCCCGGCACCGCACCGCGCCGCTCCAACGGCCGGGTCACGCTGCCGAGCACGGTGATGGTGATCGAGAGCGTCGTGGCGCGCGTCGTGTCGCCGCCGACGATCGGGGCACCGCTCGCGTGCGCGGCCGCGCCGATGCCGTGCCCGAGCGCCGCCAGGTCGTCGCGGCGGTGCTCCGGCAGTGAAAGCGCCACAAGGATGCCCAGCGGCGAGGCGCCCATCGCGGCCAGGTCGCTCAGCGCCGCCATCGTGGCGCGCCAGCCGATCTCGTCGGGATGCAGCCATGCGCGGCGGAAATGGACGTCCTCGACGCTGGTGTCCGTGCTGGCGACGAGCCGGGTTCCACGCGGCAGGTCGAGCAGCGCGGCGTCGTCGCCGATGCCCGCCGCGCTCTGTCCCCAGCCGCGCAGGAGCGACCGGATCGCGTCGAACTCCCTGCCGGGCCCGAGGGCCGTCACCGGATCGACCCGTCGGCGTAGCGCCGGTAGCGCACCACGCCCTCGCGGGTGGCGACCCACGCATAGTCGCGGGCCAGCGCCACGCCGGTCACCTCGCCCGGCAGCTCGGTCCCGGCCGGGAGGAACCGTCCCATGCCGCTCGCGCGGTCGATCACCGACACCCCGTTGGGCCCAGCGACCCACAGCGACAGCGCGTCGAGCGCCAGCGCCACGACCGCACCACCGCGTGCGACGTCCACGGTGAGCGGCGGCAGCTCGCGCCCGTCGCCGGTGTGGATCAAGTGGACCTCGCCCCGCAGCGTGCCGACCGCGAGCACGGAGTCGGCGATCGCCAATGCACCAATGGCCGTGCCGAGCCGCGGCGACAACTCCGATGCGCGCAGACGACGCGGGCGCGTTTCGCTGGGCAGCAGGACGGCCACGCCCGCGTCCGTCGCGATCCAGAGCGTGTCCCGGCGACGCACGAGCGAGCGCACCGCCGAGTTCTCCAGCATCGTGGTCTCGACGGTGAGGCCCTGCGCACCGGGGCCCGAGTCCGACACGAAGGCCAGCCCCCGGGAGGTCCCGACCCACACGCCGCCACGGTGGGGCGCCAGGGACAGCACGATGGAGGACGGCAGGCCCGCGTCCATGGCGATGCGACGCCCGGCACGCCCCGTCTGCACGTCGACGCGCTGCAGCCCGTACTGGCCGCCGACCCACACGGCCCCTTCCCACGGCGCGATCGCGAACATGCGGCCCCCTTCGAGCGGACCGAGCGTGCCGCCGTCCACCCACCGCCAGCGCGAGAGTTCATGATCCACGGCGGTGAGTCCGTTGCGCATGGTCACGCGGTCACCCGAGCCGGCGATCCACACCCCCTCGCTCGAACTGCTGATCGCGCCAGCGCCCGGCTCCAGCAGCCCGAACGGGCGCGCCTCGCTGCGCGTGAACAGCGGGTCCACCCGGAACACGCCGCCGCCTGCGGTGCCCAGCCAGACCTCGCTGCGGTCGGGCGCCGATGCGCCGCTCGTGACCGGGTACGACCGCAGCTCATCGTCCTGCGTGAGCTGATGCTCGAAGTCCCGCAGCGCCGGGTGCCGCGCGTAGATGTCGCCGAGCGTGGGGGGCGTCACGCGGCGGACCGGCGGCGGGAGGTCGCGCAGGCCGACGACCTGCGCCATGCCCGTGGCCGTGATCCGCCAGGCCTGCTGGGACCCGAGCACGAACGCCCCGGCCGACGGGTCGCCGCGATCGAAGAAGATCTGCCGTGCGAGGTCGGGCAGCGTGGTGCGCTGCAGGTCGTTGATCACCGCGCGGTACCGGTAGAGCCCCGACACGGTCGCGAACCACAGCACGTCGTCGTTCGGGTCGCCGGCGAAAAGCGTCAACGGGCCGCCCGCCCAGCCCTCGCGCTGCGACACGGGCGGGAGCCAGCGGTCGAACTGCCGGTCGAACACGCCGAGTGCCCCCGGCGTGGCGACGAACACGTAGCGCCGGGTGATCGCCACGGCCTGCACGGTCGACATCGACGTCAGCACGACGCGGTCTTCGCGGCCGACCCCCAGGAAGGGGCGCCCGGTACCGGGCCCACCGGCAACGCCGGTGCAGGCCGCCGCCGCCGCGACGAGGAACAGCGCGGCGCGCCTCACTCGCCCACGGCCGGCAGTGCCGCGAGCACGTCCTGCTGCAGCGCGGGCGCCTGGGCGTGCCACACGTCGCGCAGGGCCTGCGTGACGTCGTCGACCGTGACGCCGCGGATCGCGGTGGTCGCCACGCGCTCTGCGGCAGCGCCGTGCGCCCACACCCCGGCCGCGGCCGCGTCGAAGGGGTCCATGGAGGCCGCAAGCAATGCGCCCAGGATGCCTGCCAGCACGTCGCCGCTCCCGCCGGTGGCCAGCGCCGGCGAGCCGACGGCGGCCACGAGCACGCGACCGTCGGGCGCGTGGAGCAGCGTCGGCGTGCCCTTGAGCACGGTGACCGCCCCGGTGGCCTCGGCCAGCGTGCGGCCAATGCTGAAGCGCTCGCGCTGCACCACGTCCGTGCTGCAGCCGAGCAGGCGCGCCGCCTCTGCGACATGCGGCGTGATGATGCAGGGGCGCCCGCCGACCAGCTCGCGCAGTGCGGCCGTGGCGCCGGCAAAGGCATTGAGCGCGTCGGCATCGAGCACGACGGGCGCACGGTCGGCCGACTGCAGCACCGCCGTGACACGATCACGCGCCGCGGCGCCGAGCCCCGGACCGATGACCAGCGCATCGGCCCGCGGCAACGGGTCGCTCCATGCCTGGGCGAGCGCCGCGGGCACGGCGCACTGCAGGACCGGCACACTCGGCTGCGCGACCACGGCATGCACGACCCCGGCGCCGCTGCGGAGCGCCGCACGCGCCGCGAGCACGACGGCCCCGGCCATGCCCACGGCGCCGCCGACGATCACGACCCGTCCGCGCGTGCCCTTGTGCGCGTCGAAGCGGATGGGGGGGATGGCCGCACGCACGCGCGCCGCC
>CAYSFN010000158.1:0-5154 GCA_964430045.1 uncultured Gemmatimonadaceae bacterium | reverse complement strand
GGAGATGCTCACGGGCGTGGATCTCGTGAAGGAGCAGATCCGCGTGGCGGCGGGCGAGCCGCTGTCGGTGCTCACGCTGCCGCCGCTGCGGGGGCACGTGATCGAGTGCCGCGTGAACGCCGAAGACCCGTTCCACAACTTCCAGCCCTCGCCGGGCAAGGTGGAGGTGTACCACCCGGCGGGCGGGCCGGGCGTGCGGATCGACTCCCACGTGTACGCCGGCTACACGGTGCCGCCCTTCTACGACTCCATGATCGCCAAGATCATCGTGCAGGGGAGGGACCGCGCCGAGGCGGTGGAGCGCATGCGGCTGGCGCTGGACACCTTCGTGCTGCAGGGCGTGACGACGACGATGCCCTTCCTGTCCAAGCTGATGCAGGACCCGCATTTCAGGGCGGGGGACGTGCATACGAAGTTCCTGGAGCAGGAAGGCGCGGGGTTGTTCTCGACGGAGTGAGGCGAACGCCCGCGCGTGGTGGTGTCCGGGGGGCTGGCCGCTTGGCCGGCCCCCCGCGGCGTTCACCCCAGCGGGTGCCGCCACCGCAGCCCCGGGAACCGCGCAAAGTCGCGGTCCGTCGTGATCAGCTCGCACCCGTGCTCGATGGCCAGCGCGGCGAGGTAGGCGTCGGGTGCCAGGTTGCCCTTGGCGTTCCCGTCCAGGCAGAGGCGGCGGAAGATGTCCCAATGGCGTGGGCCGGGCACGACCGGCACCGCGTTGGGCTGGCCGCGCAGCGCGTCGCAGAAGGCGAGCGCCGCCGGCAGCGTCGAGGGCGGCGCGAAAATGCGCGGGTGCGTGGTCAGCCGGACCACCGCGCTCAGGACGACGTCCGACAGGGCGAAGGCCTCGTCCCCGCCGATGCTGCGTTCCAGCCACGCGCGGTAGGCGTTGTGGCCCGGCGCGGCCTCGCGGAAGGCGTACACCAGCACATTCACGTCAGGCAGGATCACAGGCCCCCGGCTGCTCGGCCACTCGCAGGTGCCGCGTGGCCCCTGGTGGGGGGTACGGGGTGTCCATGAGGTCCAGCAGGCTGGCGGTGTCGTCGAGGTCCACGCCTGGCAGCAGGGTGCCGCCCGGTTCGACCGGTATGGGCGGGCGCATTCCCGCAGCCGTTCGTGGGGCGAGCGCGGCGCGGAGCGACTGGACGACGAAGTCGTTCAGCGTGATGCCCAGCGCGGCTGCCTTGGCCTTTGCCTGGCGGAGCAGTTGGTCTTCGAGTCGGACGGTGGTGCGCATGCATCAAAATGTCAAGTGCTGGCACTTAAATGTCAAGCGGGAGTTCGAGAGACTTCAGGGGTGCTGTGCACTTGCACGGAATCGGCGCCACGTCCGTCCGCACATCTGTCATCGCCAGCTCCGGGGTTCGCGAGGTGAGAGACTTCACATCTCGATCCTTGTGATCTTGGTCGTCGGTGCGAACTCACCCCGCGCGAAGGCGCGCGCGTTCGCTACTCTCTCTCTCTCTCTCTCTCTCTCTGCGAGTGAGAGGATTTTTTCGCGCGCACGGCGATACTGGGTCTTCGCAGTGTTGACAGACACGCCGAGGTCGGCGGCTGCTTCACGCAGGCTGCCCCCGGCCAGGAGTGCGTCGACGATCCGGCGCTGCACCGGGGAAAGTACTGATCGGTACTGGTCGAGATCTGGCCCGCTCCGCAAGGTCGGAGAAGATCCATGTGGTTCGCCTTCGAATCCCAGTGCAGTGGCCAACGCGATCAACGACACCTGATCCAGCGGGGCCATCCGGCGCTGTCGGCTCTGGAGGCGTTGTGCCTCGCGACGGACGGCAACCAACAGGTAGCCGAACTCGCGCTCAGTTGGCAAGGTGATGGTGCCCTTCACGACCAAGCGCAGGAAGACAGTCTGCACGGCATCCTCCGCATCTGCCTGACAGTGCACCCAGCGCTGCGCGAGCACCAACAACCGCTCGTAGTGCCGCTCAAATGCCGCTGGGACAGACAGTGGCGTGGAAACACAGTGCTCAAGCTGCTTCATTCGCGCGGGGTTGGAAGAATCTGCCAAAACGTGGGTGCGAGAAGTTAGGTCCCGACGCTCCCCTCGGCAAGCAGAGGACCGAGGCGCCACCGCGTGGGGTGACCTTGAAACCCCTGGGTGGGTGGCGCAAGTAGAGTGGTGGGCGAAAATGAGGTCGACCTCCCCCGCCGGTCCAGAGCGCACGTTGGCTCGGAATGCTTGCTATTCCAGCCGTGTCACCCAAATGGGTTGCTGGCAGCTTATTGGAAGAGGTGCCAATCGTGAGCGCCGGTACAGCGAGTTCCTTTCACTCTAACGATTCACCCACGCAAGGAGAGCGCCTCCATGGGACGCACCAACAGCACGTCCGCGACCATCCTCAGCGTTGTACGCCTGCTGCTCCTCGTCACCGCGCTCATCGCTCTGCCGATACCGTTGGCTGCCGATGATGAGGAAGCGGGCGGGTGCTCGGCGAACGCCTCCCACGCATGCGCGCGAGCGTCGGGCGTGATTTTGGGGTATGCGTGCGGTGCCGGCACTTCGGGCGGCTGCGAAGATTGCCAGTCCGCGCAATTGACGGACATGTGCTTCTATGCCGACGGACCCCCCGCAGTAGGTTACAAGCCGGTGACTCAAATGCCGGAGGGAGGTTGAACGGTGAGCGGGCGGAGTGAGGGAGTTGCCTCGCGCGGGGTGTTGGCCGGGCTGATGCTCGCATTGGCCGGCGGAGTGGGATGCTCCGGTGACAAGGCGGCACCAGTCGAAGATGCCGCGAACACGGTGTTCGCCGTGCAGGCCGAGCCAGTCGTGTCAGGGCCGTTGTTCGGCACCATTCACCGTTTGGCCACGGATGGGCGGACCCTGTGGGTGGCGGACTTTGCCGGAGACCCGTTCCTGCATGCGGTGGACCTCGCGACCGGTCAGGTGCGTGCCTCGGTCGGCAGGGCTGGTGACGGACCGGGCGATTACCGCTCGGTACTGGCCCTGCTGCCGGCGCGCCGAGCGGCCGCGGTCTGGGTGTTCGACCCTGTCGGGCGCCGCCTCACGCTCGTGGACTCGTCGGCCAGGGTCGTTGCCGATGACCATTCCATGGTCACGCTGCCTGCCAGTCCGCGCATACTCGCCGTGGCACGGCTCGGTGATCGGTTCGTGGCCAGAGCGTTCAGCGATGACGCATCTCGTCGAATGCTGCTGCTGGGGCCTTCGGGCCAGATCGTCGGTGGGGCGGTGGCGGATCTGCTGGGCGATGAGACGGTCCCTGAGCGGCAGCGGCAGAACGCGTCGGTGAATGCGGCACTCTGTGCTCGGCCCGACGGAACCCGGTTCGCGGTGGCGTTCCGGTATGCTGGCCGCATCGAGATTCGTGACTCGCTCGCTGGGTTGGTTGCGCTCGCCGGTGTACCGGTCGCGTCCAATGGCGACTTCCAGCCCAACGCACAGGGGCAACCCGTGTGGCACAGCGGCCGTGCGTTCTACGAGGATTGTGCAGCGACCGACGGCCATCTGTTCGCACTCTTCTCGGGCTGGGACGAGCGGGATCCTGAGCGTGGCCAGAATGTCCGCGAGTCGGGCTACGCGGACCGTGTCCATGTGTTCGACTGGGCGGGTGCGCTTGTGGGTTCCCTCGCACTCGGCCAGCGCGTCACCTCGATCATGCTGGACGCTGATCGCGGGGTGCTGTACGGGGCGGGGACAGGGACTTCAACGGTGTACCGGTTCGAGCTGCCCGGCGAGTTCCGTCCGGGCGGGCGCTGAACAATGCGGCGCTGGATCGATCGCGCGTCCGTTGCTGTTGTGATTGCCCTGCTCGTCATGGGCGTGTTGCTGTATCAGCAGCGCTCGCCAGCAGCATCACTCAGCGGGGCTGAACTCTTCGAACTGAGCCGAACGGGAATCGCGATCGGCGAGGAGGAGCCGGCTGCGACCATCATCGTGTTCAGCGACTACGGATGCGGCTGGTGTGCGGAGTACTCGGCCACGCTTGCACGGTTGCTGGAGAAGTATCCGCAGCACGCCGCCGTCGTATACAAGGACTTCGTCCTCGATACGGCGGGCCCGATCTTCCAGGTGCACTTGGCGGCGCGCTGTGCGCATGAGCAAGGCGTGTTTCGCGCGTTCCAGACCGCAGCCTTTCAACATCAGGACATCGGTCGGCTCCGGAACGGCTGGCGACGGATCGCGGACATCGCTGACGTCCCGGACCGGTCAGCGCTGGAGGTGTGTGTCCGCAGTGAGCGTCACGCCTCCGCGGTCCACCGCGACAGACAGGAGGCGCACGCGCTCGGGTTCACCCTGACACCGTCGTCGCTCTTTGGCCCTGTCCCGGTGTCGGGATCGTTGTCCGATGCGGCGGCGGACTCGCTGCTGGCGATCGAAATCGCACGCGTGACGCGTCGGCGGTGACGGGTCAGCGGCGTGCCGACTGCAGCGCATCCGCCCCTCTCGTGGACTACCGCGGCCGCTCAATGGCGAGGGACCGGATTTTCTCGCGCGCTCGGCGGTAGTGTGTCTTGACGGTGTTCAAGGATACACCCAGGTAAATCGCCGTCTCCGAGATGCTGTACCCTTGGGCGAGGTGCACGATGGTGCGGCGCTGACGGTTGGCAGTACGCTGTGCTTCACGCCGCACGCCCACCGTCAAGTAGGCCAGGGAATCCACTGCGGGTACCGAGCTGCCGCCGGAGAGCACCAGGCGCGCAAAGACCGTCTGCACGGCATCCTCCGCATCTGCCTGGCAGTGCACCAAACGCCGCGCGAGCGTCAACAACCGCTCGTAGTGCCGCTCAAATGCCGCTGGGACCGACAGTGGCATGGAAACGCAGTGCTCAGGCTGCTTCATTCGCGCGGGGACGATCACCGGCGCGCAGGAGGCAGCTCTCCTCGGGGATGAGTCGGTCCCGAAGCGGGAGCGGCAAAACGCATCGGCCAATGCAGCGCTCTGCGCTCGACCCGATGGGACGCAATTCGCGATCGCATTCCGGTATGCGGGTCGTATCGAACTGCGCGATGCGCTCGGACAGCTCACCACACTCGCCGACGTTCCGACGGCGTCCAATGGCGACTTCGGAACGAATGCGCAGGGGCAGGTCATCTGGCACAGTGGCCGTGCGTTCTACGAGGACTGCGTGGCGTCGAACGATCATCTGTTCGCGCTGTATTCCGGCTGGGACGAGGCTGGTGTGCGG
>CAYSFN010000157.1:0-5177 GCA_964430045.1 uncultured Gemmatimonadaceae bacterium | reverse complement strand
GGTGGTGATCGTGGAACGCCGGGGGACGACGGTGGGTGTCGTGGTCGATGCGCTGCTCGGCCAGCACGAGATCGTCGTCGAGCCGCTCGATGCACTCCGTGACGCGCACCCGCTGTTCAACGGGGCGTCGATCCTGGCGGACGGCACCATCGCCCTCATCTTCGACGCTGGGAGCCTGTTGTGAAGGACCATATTTCGACCGATCCGCTGTCCTTGACGCCCGTGCAGCTCGACGCATTGCGCGAGGTGGCCAACATCGGGGCGGGGCACGCGGCGACGGCCTTGTCCGAGATGACCGGCGCGCGCATCATGATCTCCGTGCCGCGCCTCAAGGTGGTCGCCGCCGAGCGACTCACGGACGAGATCGCGGCGCCGGAGACGCCGATGGTGGCGGTGCTGATGGCGATGGTCGGCGACCTGACCGGTCGGACCCTGCTGCTGTTCCCCGAGCCGTCGGCGCGCGCCCTGACGACGGTGCTGACGCGGCGGCCGACGCCGGAGGGCGCGCTGGGGGCCCTGGCGGAGAGCGCGTTGAAGGAGACAGGCAACATCCTGAGCGGCGCGTACCTGAACGCCCTCAGCGACTTTCTCGGGATGGTGCTGCTGAATTCCCCGCCGGCGCTCGCGCTCGACATGTTCGGGGCGATCCTGACGTCCGAGATTGCCGAGTTCGGCTCGCCGGATCAGCCGGCGTTCCTGGCCGAGAGCACCTTCGAGATCGATGGGGCGGTGGCGGGGGCGCGCGGCTTCTTCCTGCTGCTGCCGGACCCCCAGTCCCTGCGTGCGATCCTGCACGCGATCCGGCTGGTGTGAGGACGTGACGATCGCTGCGGGAGTCTCCGATCGCGACCGGGCGATCCTGCGGACGTTCGCGCGTCGGATCGACGCGTCGGACGCGGGCGCGCACAACAACCTGGGGGTCCTGTACTTCAAGAAGGGGATGGTCGAGGAGGCGGTCGCCGCGCTGGCGCGTGCGCTGGAGATCGACCCGAAGATGAGCGTGGCGCAGCGCAATCTCGAAGTCGCGTACCTGCACACCGGCTACTTCGACACGCATGTGGCGGCGTTGCTCGAGCGACTGCGCGTGGATCCCTCCAGTCGCGACACGCGCTGGGAGCTGGCGCGCGCGTACGCGCTGCTGGGGCAGACCGCCGAGGCCGTGGAGGAGTTCACGGCGCTGCTGCGCTACGCGCCGGGGGACCTCCCCAGCCTGATCCAACTGGGGCTGGCCGAGAAGGCGCGGGGCGACCTGGCGTCGGCGCGCCACTGGTTCGACCGTGCGCTGCAGCGGGAGTCCAGCAACGCGCTCGTGCATCACTACATCGGCGAGGTGCTCTACAACATGGGGCTGTCGGACGACGCCGAACTCGCGCTCACGCGCAGTCTCGAGCTGAATCCGGAGCAACCCGACGCCCTGTATCTCCTCGCCTTCGTGCTCGGTGACCTGGGACGGCACCAGGAGGCGCAGGCGGTGACCAAGCGTGCGATTGCGCTCAACCCGTCGCTGTCGCGCGCGCAGGCGAACCTCTCGCTGGACCAGTACAACCCGCAGCGCTACGAGGAACTGCTGCCCGGGCGCCGCGACCTGCAGTCCGCGCAGCGCGCGCAGGAGTCCGAGGGCGTCGGCCTGGCCCATTACGCGCTCGGGGCGGCCTTCCGCCAGAAGGGCTATTTCGCGGAGGCCTTGCGCGAGTATCGTCTTGCCTGGGAGAAGGGCGAGGCGAATGCCCTGGTCCAGCAGGCGATGGCCGAGGTGCTGCTGCTGCAGCAGGACGCGCCGGCGGCGATCGCGCTGTACGATCAGCTCCTGCGCTCGCAGCCGCACGCGGCCAAGCTGTGGAACGAGCGCGGCGTCGCGCTGCATCAGACGGGCGACGTGGCGGGGGCCGAGGCGAGCTACCGGCGCGCCATCGCGGCCGACCCGGTCTATGCGTTCTCGCACAACAACATCGGCGTGGTGCGGGTGCAGGGCGGGGACCGCGAGGGGGCGATCGAGGCGTTCCGCACCGCCCTGGATGCGCGTCCGGACTTGGAGCAGGCGCTCCTGAACCTTGCGCTGCAGCTCTTCCGCGAGCGGTGCTTCGAGGACGCGATGGAGGTGTACCGCCGCGTCCTGCGCAGCGCCCCTGAGCAGGCCGTGGCGTGGAACGGGGTGGGGTTGATCCTGGCGGAGTCCCGGCAGCTTGAGGAGGCGCGCAATGCGTACGCGCGTGCGATCCAGGCGCGACCGGACTTCGCCGAGGCGCACTACAACCTCAGCTTCACCCTGTCGAATCTCGGCGACTTCGAGGGGGCGCTGCGTGAGACGCAGCGGGCGCTGGAGCTGGAGCCGTACTACGTCCCGCAGAAGTTCGTTCTCGCGATCGACCTCGAGTTCGACGCGTCCGCCGTGACGATCGCTCCGGAGCTGAGCTCCGACGAGCGGCGCAGTGGCGAAGTCCGCGAGTTCGCCTTCGACGCGGGATCGCTGGACGAGATCTTCGGAACACTGGCCACGCCGACGGCGATGGTGGACGAGGTCCCGACCGACGGGCGCTCCCCCTTCGCGCTGGCAAGCGACTACTTCCATTCGGGGATGCTGGACCGTGCGGCGGCGGAGGCGCGGCGGGTCATCCAGCGTGGCGTCGAAACGCCGGACGGTGTGCTGCTGCTCGGCGACATCTACGCGCGCCAGGGGGCATGGGGCGAGGCGCTGGGGCAGTACACCACCGGTCTGCACCTGGCGCCGGGGACGCCGGCGCTGTTGCGCGGGGCGGCGACGGCGCTGATCACGCTCGGCCGTGGCGCGGAGGCGCGGCCTCTGGCCGAGGCGCTGGTGGCAGTGCTCCCGGACGACGTGGACGCGTGGCTCGTCGTGGCGAGTGCGCGCTTCGACGCCGGGGACGCGGTGGCGGCGGTCGACGCGCTCAACACGGCGAAGCGCCTGGCGCCGACGCGCGCCGACGTGCAGCGCCGCCTGGGCGACATTGCCCGGGCGCAGGGGGATCGCGAACGTGCCGTGGTCGCGTACCGGGCCGCCTTGTCGCTGGATCCGGACTTCGCGGCCGTGCGCCTGGCCGTCGCCCAGCTCGTGCTCGAAGAGGCGGACCTCGCCGCGGCGGAACGGGAGCTGCTCGCCGCCCTCGACGCGGTGCCGACGTTCACCGACGCGGTGCTGCTGCTGGCCCGCGTGTATCGCGATTCCGGACGCGCCGCGCAGGCGTTGACGATCCTGGTCGAGTTGCTGCGGCGTGACCTCGCGAACGTGGCGGCCCTGCATGCGCTGGCGGAGACCCTGTGGGTGATGGGCCGGACGGCGGATGCCGCGGTCGCCGTGGACCGGATCCTGAAGTTCGACCGGGAGCATCCCGGGGCGTGGTACCTCACGGGGGCGATCGCCGCGGCGCGGCGCGCCTTTGCCGACGCGATCGCGGCCTGGGATCGCGTGCTGGAGCTCGAGCCGTCGGGTGAGTCGGCGCGGCGCGCATCGCGCGCGCTGCAGTCGGTCCAGGAACTGCATACCGTGGGAGCGGACTGATGGCGATCGAGGGACCACTCCGCGAACTCGGCATTCACGACGTCTTCTCGCTGCTGGATCTGAGCCGGAAGACGGGCACGTTGCGGGTCACGTCGGACCTGCGCGACAACGAGGGGACGGTGGTGTTCGAACACGGCAAGGTCGTGTACGCGTCCATCCGTTCGAATCCCCACCCCCTGGGGCAGCTGCTGCTGCGGGCCGGCAAGGTGACGGAGCAGGACCTGGTGCGTGCGCGCATGCGGCAGACGCAGCAGGGCGACACGCGGCGTCTCGGCGACGTGCTCGTCGCGACGGGGGTGGTGACGCAACGCGAGCTCGACCGGCAGATGCGCGCGCAGATCGAAGCCGTGGTGTTCGAGCTGCTCTCGTGGCGCGAGGGCTTCTTCTCGTTCGTGGAGGAGGACGTCTCCGCGATCGCGATGGACGCCCGGGCGTCGCTCTCGGCCGAGGCGCTGCTGATGGAGGCGGCGCGGCGCATCGACGAGTGGTCGCGTCTGGCGGACATCGTGCCCAATGCGGACGTGGTGCCGGCGCTCGCGGACGCTGCTGAAGGGAGTGCGGGGCCGCTGGAACTGCTCCCGGACGAGTGGGACGTCCTGGCGGCCATCGACGGGGTGCGCGACCTGCGCCGGGTCGCAGTGGAAGTCGCCCGGAGCGAGTTCGACGTCGCGAAGGTGGTGTACGGCCTCGTGTCCACGGGCGTGATCATGGTCGACCGGCCGCATGCCGAAGGGACGGATCTCTCGCTGCCGATGGCCACGGCGCACGCCTTCCTGCACGAGGCGCGGCGCGCGTTCCGGCACGGCGAGCTGGACGGCGCGTTCTTCGCGGCGCAGCATGCGCTGGACGTCGATCCGGACGACCCCGAGGCGGCGATGCTGCTGGGCGACATCCTGCTGCGGCAGCGCCGCCCGACGGACGCCGCGCGGGCCTTCGACCGCGCGAGCCGTCTCGCTCCGACGTCGGTCAAGGTGCAGCGCGCCCGGGGGGTCGCTGCGGCGCTGGCCGGCGACTTCGCGGGCGCCGTGCGCGCCTGGGGGCGGGCGATCGAGCTGGCCCCCACCGACGCGCAGGTGGAACGGCTGCGCGCCTCGCTGGAGGCCGCCGCCCGTCTGCGCAATACGACGGAGGACTACGTCGGTGCGTGACGCCCTGCGGATGCTGAGCGACGTGCTGGTCGACGACCCGGCATCCCTGGTGTTCCTCGAACTCGCGGATCGGCTGCTGGCGACCGGCGACGTGCCGGCGGCATGGCGGGTGGCCGTCCGTGGTCGCGACCGGCATCCGGAGCTGGCCGACGCGCACGACCTGGTCGGCCGCATCGCGATCGAGGCGGACGACACCCTCGCCGCCGCCACGAGCTGGGCCGAGGCGTTGCGCCTGGATCCCTCGCACCTGCCGGCGCGCAAGGGGCTCGCCTTCGTCGCGTTCCGGGAGGGGCGCGTCGGCGATGCGCGGGCGCAGTTGGTGATCGCGAGCGTCCAGGCGCCCGACGACCCCGAGATCCTCGCGGCGCTCGTGCTCGTGGACGCCGCGGGGGATGCGCCGGCGCTGCCCGCGGGGCCGGACACCGACGCGCCCGAGCCCGTGCGCGATGCGCCGCGTGCCGGTGATCCGTTCGGGGCGTTTGCGGACGATGCCACGACCTTGCTCCTGCTGG
>CAYSFN010000156.1:0-5179 GCA_964430045.1 uncultured Gemmatimonadaceae bacterium | reverse complement strand
CCGCGACCGGTAGCCAAGGCACACGTCCGCGCCGCCCTCGGCGAGCAGCCGCGCGACCGCGGCACCGACCCCGCGCGATCCGCCGGTCACCACCGCGCGCTTCCCCCGCAACGAGAACGTGGCGCTCACGGGCGCGCGCTCCACGCCGGCCGGGCGGTGGGCGGGATGCGCGTGCTCATCGGCTCCACTCCTCGTCGATCACGTCGCAGATGGCGTGCTGGATGGCCAGGTGCAGCTCCTGCGCCCGGTCGGTGCGCGTGGTCGGCACGACGATGCACTGGTCCACCATGGCCCGGAGGGCGCCGCCGTCGCGGGCGGTCAGCGCCAGGGTCCGCAGCCCCGTCGCGTGCGCCGCCGCCGCCGCCTTGAGGAGGTTCGGCGAGTTCCCGCTGGTGCTGTGCAGGACCAGGAGATCGCCGGCACGCCCGAGCGCCTCGACCTGCCGCGCGAAGATCTCGTCGAACGAGAAGTCGTTGCCGGCCGCCGTGAGCAGTGACGTGTCCGTGGTCAGGGCGATGGCGCGCAGCGGGCCCCGCGAGCGCCGATACCGCACCACGTACTCGGTGGCGATATGCTGGGCATCCGCGGCGCTGCCGCCATTGCCGCAGAAGAACAGCGTCCCTCCCGCCGCAAGCGTTCCACGCACCAGCACGACGGCGGCGGCGATCTCGTCCGCCAGCGCGTCGGCGGCGCGCGCCGCGGTGTCCGCGAGGTCGCGGAGATGCGCAACCGGATCCACGCTCATCGCCCCATCACCGCGATGGTCCGCATCGCCGCGTCGGCGCGTGCAACCAACTGTCCGGGTTCGTCCGCCGCCGCCTCGAAGGCGTAGGTGACCAGCGCGTCGGCGGCCAGCAGATGCACCGCATGGTCCCGCGTCATCGCCTCGGCGGCCGCGACCGTCGAGGCCACGTGCAGCCCGGCCGCCAGCAGCCGGTCCGCGACGTGGGCGTCGTCGCCGCGGGACACCTCGGCGATCGTGCTGCGCAGGTGCGCCGCCAGCGTGGGCGGCACCTCGCGCTCCCGCGCTCCGAACCACGCAAGGGGCATCACACACCTCCCGCGAGCGCCGCCGAGGCGATCTCCGCCACCACGGGCAGGGCCGCCGCGACCGCGGGCGCGTCGGCGAACCCCGCCTGCGCCATGTGCGGCTTGCCCCCTCCGCGCGAGCCGAGCCGCGCGTTGAGGGCCTTGACCAGGTCGCCGGCGGCGATCCCGCGCGCGCGCAACGCATCACCGACCACCACGAGCAAGGTCGCCTTGCCCTCGTCGTGGGACGCGCCCAGGCACGCGACCCCGTCGGGCATGGCCTCGCGCACCCGGTCGCCGAGCGCCTGGAGGGCCTTCACGTCCGCAGCCTCCACCATCGAGGCCAGGACCCGCGCGTCGCCGACCACGCTCGCCTGCTGCACCAGCGCGCTCAGGGCATCCGCCGCACCACCCTGCTGTGCTTCGGCGAGCCGCTTCTCGAGGGACTTCACGTCGGCAAGCAGGCCGCTGACGCGCTTGAGCAGCGCATCGCCACTGGCCCGCAACTGATCGCTCAGTTGCCCGAGAATGCGCTCCTCCTCGCGCACGTGGGCATACGCGGCGCGCCCGGTGAGGGCCTCGATCCGGCGCACCCCGGCGGCCACGCCGGTCTCGTGGACGATCTTGAACAGCGTGATCTCGCCCGTCGAGCGCACGTGCGTCCCGCCGCAAAGTTCCGCGGACAGGCCGGGGATCTCCACCACGCGGACCACGTCGCCGTACTTCTCGCCGAAGAGCGCCATGGCCCCGCCCGCCACCGCGTCGGTGTAACTGCGCTGCGTCGTCGTCACCGGCACGCTGGCCCAGATGCCTGCGTTCACCTCCTGCTCCAGCGCGGCCAGCACCTCGGCCTTCACCGGCCCGTGGTTCGTGAAGTCGAAGCGCAGCCGGTCCGGCGACACCAGGGAACCCGCCTGGTGGACGTGCTCCCCGAGTTGACGGCGCAGCGCCGCGTGCAGCAAGTGCGTCGCCGTGTGGTTGCGCTCGGTATCGCGCCGCCGCTCGGCGGGAATGCGGGCGACCACGGCGCCGAACGCGAACGTCCCGTCCAGCGTTCCCATCGCGGCCGGTGCGCCATCGACCTTCCTGACGTCGTCCACCACGACGCGCCACCCCGTTCCACGAATCTCGCCGTGGTCGGACACCTGCCCGCCCGACTCCGCATAGAACGGCGACTCGCGCAGCAGCACCGCGACCCGGCCCTCGCTGAGCGGCTTCACGGCCGTCACGACCGTCTCCACCTCGAGCTGCGCGTAGCCGACGAAGGCCGCGGTCGGCGCCGCATCGGGGGCGACCTGCCACGTCGCGAGGTCGTCCAGATCATCGAGCACGACCGCGATCTGGCGGGCCTTGCGCTCCTCCTGCGAGCGTTTGCGCTGCCGGTCGAGCGCCGCCTCGAACTCCGCGACGTCGACCACGTAGCCCCGCTCGCGCGCCATCAGGTCGGTGAGGTCCAGCGGGAAGCCGTAGCGGTCATAGAGCACGAAGGCGTCCTCGCCCGCGATGGTCCCGCGGAGGTGCGAACTGCCCTGCGTGGTCGCCGGCGGCGCCAGCTCATCGAAGCGCGACATCCCCGCGTCGATCGTCGCGAGAAAGCGCTCCTCCTCGGCCCGCGTGGTCTGCACCAGGTGGGCGCGGCGTGCGATCAGCTCGGGGTACACGTCGCCCATCGTCTCGATGACGCGCTCGACGACATGCATCAGCGTCGGTTCACGGCGCCCCATCAGCCACGCGTGCCGCACCGCGCGCCGCAGGATGCGGCGGAGCACATAGCCGCGTCCGTCGTTCGACGGGAACACGCCGTCGGCCAGCAGGAAGGCCACCGCCCGGGCGTGATCGGCGAGCACCCGGAACGACGCCGGGTCGATGACACGCCCCTCGAACGGGAACGGCGCAATGGTCGCCACCCCGACGTCCGCCCCGGCCTGGAAGGGCGGATAGGCAATGCCCACCGCCTGCTCCACCGCCGCAATGAGCGGGCGGAAGACGTCGGTATGATAGTTGTTGGTGACCCGCTGCAGCACGGCCGCGATGCGCTCCAGCCCGGCGCCGGTGTCCACGCTGGGCCTGGGCAGCGGCAGCATGGTGCCGTCGGCCTGGCGGTCGAACTGCATGAAGACCAGGTTCCAGATCTCGAGGAATCGCCCCGCCTCGGCCCCCTCGACGAACGCGTCCTCGGAAAAGTCCGTGCGCTGCAGATCCGTCCACTCGCCCGTGGCGTCCGCCGGGAAGGCCCAGTCCGAGGTCAGCGCAGCGAGGTCGACGTAGATCTCGGAGCAGGGTCCGCAGGGCCCGGTGTCCGCCATCTGCCAGAAGTTGTCCTTCTCGCCGAGGCGGTAGATGCGCGTGGGCGCGACGCCGGCCACCTCCTGCCAGAGGCCATGCGCTTCGTCGTCATCCTTGTAGACGGTGACGCGCAGGTGCTCGGGGGGCAGCCCCAGGTCCCTGGTGACGAACTCCCACGCGAAGGCAATGGCGTCGCGCTTGAAGTAGTCGCCAAAGGAGAAGTTGCCCAGCATCTCGAAGAAGGTATGGTGCCGGGCCGTGTGCCCCACCTGTTCGAGATCGTTGTGCTTGCCGCCCGCGCGCACGCACTTCTGCGAGGTCGTCGCCCGGCGCTTCCCCTCGGGCGGCTCCTCGTGCCCCAGGAAGACCTTCTTGAACGGGACCATCCCGGCGTTGGTGAAGAGCAGCGTCGGGTCGTCCCCGGGCACCAGGGTGGACGAGGGTCGGACAACGTGCCCGTTCCGGGCAAAGAAGTCGAGGAATCGGCGACGGATCTCGGATGCGTGCATAGCTGGAGGAATCTAGCGACCCATCAGCTCGTCGACGACGGTGCGCACCATGCCGCCGGGAAACCCGCGCCGCAGCAAGTAGCCCTGCAGTCGGCGGCGGGCCACGTCGGCCGGGAGGGCCTGCAACGCGCGCCAGCGACGGGCACCCTCGCCCCGTGCGATCGCGATCTCGTCCACCTCGTGCTCGCCCATCACCTCGGCGATCGCCTGCTCCGCCTCCGCCCTGTCGATCCCCTTGCGCCCCAGCTCGCGGCGGATCGCCCAGACCGACGTGCCGCGCCCGGTGACCTTCGAGCGCACCACGGCGCGTGCAAAGGATGCATCGTCGAGCACGCCAACCCGCGCCAGGCGATCGAGCGCATGCTCGACGTGGGCGGGCTGGATCCCCTTCCGTGCGAGTGAGCGCTCGAGTTCCCGGCGCGACCGCCCGCGCGCGGCGAGCGCGTTGCTGGCTGCGTCGAAGGCCATTGTCCGTCCCGCCATTTCGACCAGTACGGCAAGTTTTTCCGTGTGGATAACATCGCCGACCCGAAGGCCCGACTGAACGAACGCCTCATCACTTATCAACACTTTGTGGACAACATCGTCCACCCCAGTCAGCCTTATCACGTAGCGATCGCTGCGCCGGGAATGCCGAGCAATTCCCGAAATAGCGGCCTCAACCAGTGTTGACAAGTCGTGTTTTCGCTCAGATGTCAAGTGACGTCACCTCTGACATGCTGCACACTAAACCATTGCAATGCAACGACATGGAAGAAGTTACGCCGGTGGACCGCGACGATAGGGAGAGGATTCCGGGCCTCGACCCATACCGACCACGACCACCGGCGCAACTTTCCACAGGACTGCTGATTCAGGCCTACAACACTCGGTGCTACTCTTCTGTTCCCTCTGAGTTATCCACGCCAGCGGGTGGGCGAATTCCGAGTACCTCTTTCACCTTCGCTTCGACCTCTGCCATCACGGCCGGGTTGTCCTTCAGGAAGAGCTTCGCGTTCTCCCGACCCTGCCCGATCCGCTGTGTTCCATAGGAATACCACGCCCCGGACTTGTCAATGATGCCAGCCTCCGCACCAATGTCCACCAACAGCGAGGTGTGGCTGATCCCCTCAGCATACATGATATCGAACTCGGCCTGCTTGAATGGAGGGGCCACCTTGTTCTTTACCACTTTGACACGCACGTGAGACCCCGTGACGTCCTCCTTCTCCTTCACCGGGCCGGTCCGGCGGATGTCGAGCCGGACCGAGGCGTAGAACTTGAGCGCCTTGCCGCCGGTGGTCGTCTCCGGGTTGCCGAACATCACGCCGATCTTCTCGCGCAACTGGTTGATGAAGATCACCGAGGTCCTGGAC
>CAYSFN010000155.1:0-5345 GCA_964430045.1 uncultured Gemmatimonadaceae bacterium | reverse complement strand
GACCAGCCGCATCGGCTCAAGTACAAGCCGCTGGTGCGGAAGTAGGGAATGCGAATAGGGCGCCGGTCGGAGACCGGCGCTCTGTTGCGTCAGCGGAAGAGTGCGGCGAGGTCGATGGTCAGTGGCGGGATCGCCGGGTCCGGCCGCCACTCGAGAACTCCGGTGACCATCACGTCATCGCGTGCCGGCCTCGCGATGTGAATACCTCGCTGTTCCAGGTCGATCTGCCAATACTCTGGAACGCCAAGTTGCATGTACGCGAGGCGCTTCATGCCACGGTCGCGATCTTGGGTCGATGGGGAGTGTACCTCGACGACGAGCAGTGGAAGCGGCACATCGTCCCAACTGGCGTCCGTGGGTGCAGGAGGACTCACCATCACATCCGGTTGCAGCTCGTTCGTGCGCCATCGCACGACGCCAGGGGCGATCACATCGCCAAGAGCACTCTGCGTGCAATAGGCGCCGAGGATCTGCGCCAGCCTCGTTGCCACGAGGTTGTGGGTCCGTGCCGCCGACGGGGTCACGAGCAGCACGCCCTCGAGTGCCTCGTACCGGCACCCGTCGTCCGGGATCGCTTCCAGATCCGCAGCCGTCCACCAGTGCGACGTCGTGGCCATGTGCATAGTCTAACGTTCCTCGGCGCGGGTGGGCAACTCGGCATGCCGTACGGTATGACCGGTCGGCCACTGCGCCGCCATCGCGGCGTTGCCCCCGCAAGCGCTTCATTGCACGGCCCCCACTCGGTGTGATCGGCTGACTATCTTCCTCTCCCATGCCCGTCGCCACGCCCCTCTCCGTCCTCAGCGAAACCTTCGGCTACCCCGCCTTCCGCGGCCACCAGGCCGAGGTGATCGACCATGTCACGGACGGGGGCGACGCCCTGGTGCTGATGCCGACGGGGAGCGGAAAGTCGCTCTGCTACCAGATCCCCGCGATCCTGCGGGCGGGGGTCGGCGTCGTTGTCTCGCCGCTGATCGCGCTGATGCAGGACCAGGTGGCGGCACTCCACGAACTGGGCGTGCGCGCGGCGTTCCTCAACTCGACCCTCTCGGCGTCGGAAGCAGCGCTGGTCGAGCGGCAGGTGCGCGCGGGGGAGCTCGACCTGGTGTACATCGCGCCGGAGCGGCTGCTCACGGACCGCTGCCTGCGCCTGCTCGATGAGTCACCGATCGGGCTTTTCGCGATCGACGAGGCGCACTGCGTGTCGCAGTGGGGGCACGACTTCCGGCCGGAATACATTCAGCTCTCGGTGCTGCACGAGCGGTACGCGCATGTGCCGCGCATCGCGCTCACGGCAACGGCCGACGCGCAGACGCGGGCCGAGATCCTGCTGCGGCTGCAGCTCGAGGAGGCGCGGGTCTTCGTCTCGTCGTTCGACCGGCCGAACATCCGGTACCGCATCGTCGAGAAGGATAATGCGCGGCAGCAGTTGCTGCGGTTCATTCGCGCCGAGCACGAGGGAGACGCGGGGATCGTGTACTGCCTTTCGCGGGCCAAGGTGGAGGAGACGGCGGCGTTCCTGGAGGAGCAGGGGGTGACGGCGCTGCCGTACCACGCGGGGATGGATGCCGGCAAGCGGCAGAGGCATCAGGCGCGCTTCCAGCGCGAGGACGGCGTGGTCATGTGCGCGACGATCGCCTTCGGGATGGGGATCGACAAACCCGACGTGCGCTTCGTGGCGCATCTCGACCTCCCCAAGAGTGTCGAGGGGTACTACCAGGAGACGGGACGCGCTGGACGCGACGGCGACCGCGCCGACGCGTGGATGGCGTACGGACTGCAGGACGTGGTGCAGTTGCGCCGCATGATCGACGAGTCGGAGGCCGACGAGTCGTACAAGCGCGTGATGGCCGGCAAGCTCGACGCGATGCTCGGGCTCTGCGAGACGACGGGGTGCCGCCGGGTGCGGCTGCTGCAGTACTTCGGCGAACCGAGCACGCCGTGCGGGAACTGCGATACCTGCCTGGAGCCACCGGAGTCGTTCGACGGGACCATCGCGGTGCAGCAGTTGCTGTCGTGCATCCATCGCACGGGGCGGCGCTTCGGCGCGATGCACGTGATCGCGGTGCTGCGCGGGGAGGAGACGGACAAGATCCTCCACTGGCGGCACACCGAACTGAGCACCTACGGGATCGGTGCCGAGCGCACCGCGCCCGAATGGCGCGCGATCATCCGGCAGTGCATCGCGCACGGGTTCATCGTGGTGAATCACGAGGCCTATGGTGCGCTGGTGCCGACGGAGGCCAGCCGTGCGGTGCTCAAGGGGGAGCAGTGCGTGTCGCTCCGCGTCTATCGCGCTCCCACGAAGGGGAAGACCACACGGCGCAAGGCGGCGGCGAGTGCGAACCCGGTCGGCGATCCGCTGTTCGAGCGGCTGCGCGCGTGGCGCGCCGAGGCGGCGCGGGAGCACGGTGTGCCGGCGTACGTGATCTTCCACGACGCCACGCTGCGGGCGATCGCGGAGATCCGGCCGGCATCGCTCGACGATCTGCGCGGGGTCGCGGGGATCGGAGCGAAGAAGCTGGAGGCGTACGGGGAGGCGATCGTCGAGGTGGTTGCGGCGGGGTAGCGGGCGGCGCATTTTCGGAGAATGCGCCGACTTTTCCTGTTCGCTTGCGTCGCCTCGATCGCCGACGCCCAGGGCACCCCCGCGCGCTGGACCGTGAGCGCCGCTCCGACTGTGACCATTGCCGGTGATGCGCCGGAGAACGAGTTCACGACCGTCAATGTCACGCGGGTTCCCTCCGGTGAGATTGCCGTCCTCGAGCACCGGTCGCGCGAGTTGCGGGTCTCCAGTGCATGCGCCGGAGACGCCGCGTGGTGGCGTGTCGCCGATCGCGCCGCTCGGTGCAGGGCGCTGGCTCGCGATGGGGTCGGCATTCCGGGTCATGCAGCCGCCCGCTGCCGCGGGCGAGGTGAGACCGTCGCGTTCCGGGCATGGCGTGATCCGGGTGGGTGACGCGGGGTCGTATCGGCCGGTCGACTCGCCGCTCGCCGCGGTGTGGGTGTCGTACGCGATCCCGTCCACGGCGGGCGTTCATTCGTTCGCAAACTCGGCGACCGCGGCGCTGGAGCAGATCGGCGCATCCGGTGATCGCATCTGGATCGGCTCATCGGCCACGGGGAGCATCCGGATTCTGGGGGCCGACGGTGGCTCCGTCGCGACCGTTCCACCGATTGACACCGCGGCCGTTCGATGCTGCGCGTCTCGACGCGGTGCTGCGGCGCCTGCACGAATCGGTCAGCGACCCGGACCGTCGCGCGAGGTTCGCGGCGCAGTACGGCCGCGCCGGACGTCCGGCACGCGCACCCGTCTTCACGCGCTTCCTCCCCGGCGTCGATGGCGAGATGTGGGTCGAACTCTACCGTGAGGACCCATCGGCGGCGGCAGAATATCGCGTGCTCGACCGCAACGGGCGGATCGTCGCCAGCGTGACCACGCCCGCCGGCGTTCGCATCGAAGGCGTCGGGCGCGACCATGTGCTCGGTATCCGCACCGACGACGACGGCATCCCGTCGGTCGTGCTGTACGGCCTGCAACGGCGGTAGCAGGCGCCCGCGTCAGCTCTCCGGGTGGAAGAGAGACTCCAGCGCAAGAGTGAACGGTACGATGGCCGGGTCGGGTGACCATGTGAGCACGTCGCCGATCCCGAGCAACTGGTCGACCGCGTTCGGGGCGATGACGCGGATGGTCTCGGCCTTCGGGTCGACGAGCCAGTAGGCGGCGATCCCGAGCGTATCCACGTAGGCGCTGCGCTTGACGGCGCGATCGCGCCGGAGGCTGCTCTCCGACTCGATCTCGACGACCAGGATTGGCGTCGGGAGTTCCGTCCAGTCCCGCTCGGCGAGCTGGTCACGTGAGCCGGCAAATACGATCACGTCCGGCAGCAACTCGTTCCCGGACCAGATGAGCGCGCCCGGTGCGGCGATCATGCCGATCCGGTTCGTTCGACAATAGCGCCCGAGTTCGACTGTCAGTTCGGTGGCGAGCCGCTGATGACGCCAGGTGGGCGAGGGCGTCACGAACAGCTCTCCCTCGAACACTTCGTAACGATTCCCGTCGTCAGGGAGTCGAGCGAGCTCCTCGCGCGTCCAGGGGCGCACAACGGCGTCTGCCATGAGCATAGTCTACATGTCCTCGGCGATGGTTGGCAACTCGGCATCCCCCACGATACGAAACGCGCGCGGCAGAGCCGTCATGGCTCCACCGCGCGCGTTGTCATTCTGCCGCATCGGGGCGCCTGCCTGGCCCCGCGCGGAGTTTCGTCAGAATCCGCCCCCGCTGCGAACGGGTATTCTACGCACACATCCGAACTACGCCGACGCCGAAGTTATGATCAGCTGCGAGTACTGCGCCTAATCACAACCTTAAATAACTACTCCTAAATCAAAGATAGCCCCTTGGATGTACAGCGAAACGACAGCAGCATCTGAAGGCCGTGCGTTGTGCTACAATCGAACGGCTCCCATAATAACTGACTCCACAGATGACGCGGACCACTTGCGTCTAGTTTTTGGACGCCGTCAGCGAATATGGCGACAAGGAGGAGCAGGTGAATCGGTCAATTCCCTCGGCAGTTCGCTTTCGGTTTGATCCGGACTCGTGCTAAAACAAGCACTATTGACAGGAACTTTAGGAATCTATATAAAATAGCGCTGCGTATAGTGAGATGTCTGTGTCTCACTGTAGCTATGACGCAGGATAACGTGGACTGGTTGGGATACCTACGGCATGTGCTGAACTCCAGTGATGGGACCAGTCGAGAGGGCAGGGAATCGAACGGCATCGCACTCGGTGCGACGCTCCTGAAACTGCTGGGAGCGTCTGCGCTGTTGAGTCTGTCGGCCGGCTTTCGAGGAGTTGTCCCGCTCTCCGGTCAGACTCTGGTTGCAGCGTTCCTCTTCGTGTCGCTGGTTGCGCTCGTGGTTGGCGCAACCCGGCTTCTGATGCGAATGAGCGGAATCGGCGATGAGACACCTGCCGCATTCGGGTTCCAGATCTTTTGCGGGCTCCTGGCCTTCGTGATCGGTTGGCCCGGATTCACGCGGCAAATGGTGATGTGGAGTTGGAGCGAACTGCTCGTAGTAGCAGTGTGCAGTGCGGCGATCGCTGCGGTCGTATGGCTTGCCGATCGAGGTGCGATTCGTCGAAGCACTCCGTTGTCGTAGGTATTCGTGCTGGACACCCGTCGATCATCGTGTTGGCGTCACAGCGCGGCTTGGGATGTGAAACACGCGCGGCGGAGCCGTCATGGCTCCACCGCGCGTCATCGTTATCATCGCATCGGGGCCCGCGGCCCCGAGGTGGTTCGTTACAGCCCGGGGCCGCCCCCGCGCCCGCTCGG
>CAYSFN010000154.1:0-5357 GCA_964430045.1 uncultured Gemmatimonadaceae bacterium | reverse complement strand
CGCGGCGTGCGCTGGGCCGTCGCCTCGCAATCGAAGCCCCGGCGCTCGGCGCGGACCTGGTCTTCGCCGTCCCGGATTCCTCGAACGCGGCGGCGCTGGGCTACGCCGAGCAGTCGGGGTTGCGTCTCGAGCACGCGCTCATCCGGAATCACTACGTCGGCCGCACGTTCATCCAGCCGACCCAGTCCGGGCGCGATGCGAAGGTGCGCGTCAAGTACAACGCCGTGCGCGAGGTCCTGCAGGGCAAGAGCGTCGTGATGATCGACGACTCGATCGTCCGCGGGACGACGACCCGCGGGTTGGTGCAGCTGGTCCGGGCGGCGGGTGCGCGCGAGGTGCATATGCGGGTCTCCTCGCCACCGATCACCGGCCCGTGCTACTATGGCATCGACACGCCGTCGAAGAAGGAGTTGATCGCGGCCAACAACACCATCGACGAGATCGCCCGCGCGATCGGCGTGGACACCCTCTCGTACCTCTCCCTCGACGGCATGCTGGCGGCGGTGCCCGACGGCCCGGACGGCTTCTGCCACGCCTGTTTCTCCGGGCAGTACCCCACGCTCCCGCCGCGCCCGGTCACGGCGACGCGCGCAGGACGGGATGAGTAGCGCGTGGCGGCCTCCGCATGCACGTGATCGCGGTCCGCGAGGCGACGCCGTGAAGCGGTTCCTGGTCCCGGTGGCCGTGTTCATCGCGGTGTGGGTGCCGGGCAGCGTCCACAGCGCGTGGCAGTTCGGGCGACGCGTGCGCCTCAGCGGCCCGGACCAGGGCCGCTGGTCTCCATTCATCGATGCGTGGACGACGATGGCGTTCGGCTGGGCGCCGATCGCCTTCTTCGCGGCGGTGCTGGTGTTCGTCGCGCAGGCGTGGTGGCGCAGTCGCCGTACGCCATGACCGAACGCACGACGGGCCATCGGGGGGGATCCGATGGCCCGCGTGCACTACGGAGTGGAGGCGCGGGGAATTGAACCCCGGTCCGAGACTCGATCGACCACAGCGTCTACGTGCGTATCCCCTTGATTGAGGTCTCCGCACGCTGGCCAAGGGGCGGCCCACGAGCGGACAAGTCTCCTGAAATTTCGCTCACCGCCAGCAGACGCGACGGCAGGCTATCCCGGTATTGCGATACTCACAGAGCCGCCCCGGGCGGGCTTCCCAGTGAGCAAGGCAGGTAAGCGTCTTACGACAGCTTACGCGGCCATGGCCAGGTTGTTGTTGGCAGTTGTGTTTTTCCCGAGGGATTCACCAGGACTCGAGACCTGGGCACGCAGCCACGGCTTCACCAACCCCGTCGAAGCCAGTCGCCCCCTTGCCACCCTACTCCTGCAAGTTACCCACCCGCGTCGGCGAACTCAAGCCACGGCGGGCGGTTCGCCGGTCGGCGGCGCGAACACGCGGACCTGATCGCGTCCGGCGTTCTTCGCCGCGTAGAGCGCCGTATCGGCACTGCGGTACAGCGCGTCCCAGTTCACGACCATCGTCGGGTGGGTCGCCACCCCGATGCTTGCCGTGACCCGGACGTGCCGACCCGCCACCTCGACACGCAGCGCGTCGATCGCCGCGCGCAGTCGCTGCGCCAGCTCGATGGCACCGCGTGCGCCCGTGTTCTTGAGCACGACGGCGAGCTCTTCGCCCCCGACGCGCGCGCAGAGATCGATCTCGCGGACGCGGTCGCGCAGCGCGTGCGCCACCGCGCGCAGCACGGCGTCGCCGGCCTCGTGCCCGAAGGAGTCATTGACCGCCTTGAAGTGATCGAGATCCACGAGCAGCAACGAGGTCTCCCACCCGTACCGGTCCGCCTCCTCGCGGGCCGTGGCCATCGCCGTCTCGAAGCCGCGACGGTTGGTGAGTCCCGTCAGGCCGTCGATGACCGCGCGCTGCGTCACCTCGGCCAGTCGCCACGACGCGACGAGGCGCGACGTCCCGGCGGCGTCCACCAGCGAGAGCGTCCGCATGTCCGACGGCTGCAAGGCACCGGGTGTCTGCGCAATGGCGACCACGGCCCCGATCACGTCGGCACGTCGGCGCAACGGATGAATGAGCACCGCCCCCCGGGGCATCGTGACGGACCGGGCGACGATCGTCAGCCGGTTCGCCGCCGACACCGCGACGTCATGCCAGATTCCCGGCTGATTGTCGCGACACGCGTCCGCGACCAGCGAGTCGGAGTCGACGACCTGATCGAGCAGCGCCGCGCAATCACCCACCGCCGCCACGACCGTGCCACGCAGCGCCTCCTCATCCCATCGCACGAGCGCCGCTCCATCGGCGGCGAGGAGCGTGGCCACCAGCGCGCAATACTGCGCCGCCAGCGACTCATCCGTCGCGGCGGCATCCCACTGCGCGACCTCCCGCAGAATATGACGCACGCGCCGGTTGGTCCGCGCCAGCTCGTGACGCGCCGCCAGCAGCTCCTCCAGCAGTTGGATCCGGATGCCATGCCGCAGCATCCACGGCTTCAACGCACTGCGCTCGCCCGTGAACGGTGCCGCGAACACCACGATCACGGCCCCCGACGCCTCCTCGCCCGGAAGCGCGATCGGGGCGACCACGCACCGCGGCGCTTCGCCGTCAGGACCGAAGACGACGATCCGCTCGCGCATCGACCACTGCGCCAGGCGCGGCACCGCGGCGCCGAGCTCCGCGAGCTCATGCGGGTCACCGCTGACACGATCGACGCCCAGAGTCCCGTCGACCATGCGCCAGATGGCGACCGTGTGCGCACCATGCTGCAGACGGATGTCCTCCAGGACGTCACGCAGCAGCAAGGCGAACCGCTCGGCCTGCAACGGGATCGACGGGTCCGACAGGGGGGGCATCGCACGATCCGCCGCGTCGCCGACCGGCCCAGGCGAGGGCAGCCCATGCGCCGTGGTGCCCCGGGCCCGGCGCCACAACAGCAGCCATCCGAGAATGACGCCGAGTCCCGCGGCCACGATCGAAGAGAGCATGCCCGAGTCGTACGGCAGGAATCGCGCCGCGGGGCCCGAGCCGTCAGGCCGCCGAGGCCGCGAGGGTGCCGTCGGGAGCCACGACGCCGTCCGCGACGGCCGGGTGGGCCGCCAGGTAGCCCTCGAAGATCTCCTCGATCGCGTCGAACGCGACCACCGCGTACAGGCGCTTGCGCAGCTCGGCCGAATCCGGAATGCCCTTGACGTACCACCCGAGATGCTTGCGGAACTCCACCGCGGCGCCGCGGCGGTCGATCTCGAAGTCGGCCACCATCCGCGCATGCGCGATCGCGATGGCAAAGCGCTCCCGCACGGTGGGCGGCGGTGGGGCCTCGCGGCCCTCGAAGAGCGCGCGCGCCTGGGCGAAGATCCACGGCTGCCCGAAGGACCCGCGCGCGATCATCACGCCGGCACAGCCGGTCTCGCGCCGCATCCGGTCCGCGTCCGCGGCGTGCTTGATGTCGCCGTTGCCGATCACGGGGATCGAGACCGCACCCACCACGTCGGCGATCTCGGACCAGCGCGCCTGCCCCGAATACATCTGCGTCCTGGTCCGCGGATGCAGCGCGATCGCACGGACGCCGGCGTCCTCGCAGACTCGTGCGATTCGCACCGGATCACGCATTTCCTCGCTCCACCCGCTGCGGATCTTGCAGGTGACCGGCAGGCGTGTGCCGTCGATCACACCCCGGATGACGCGCGCGACCAGCCCCAGGTCCTGCAGGCATCCGCTGCCGCCCAACCGCTTGACGACCTTCTTGACCGGGCACCCGAAGTTGATGTCAATGAACTCGGGCTGGAACACCTCGGAGACCAGCGCGGCCGCATCGCGCATCGCGTCGGGGTCGGACCCGAAGATCTGGACGCCGATCGTCCGCTCATCTGCCCCGAATCGCAGCTTGGCCAGCGTCGCCTCGTTCTCGCGCCGAATGCCCTCCGCCGAGAGGAACTCGGTCACCACGACGTCGGCCCCCCAGCGACGGCAGAGGCGCCGGAACGGAGACTCCGAGACCCCGGCCATCGGCGCGAGGAACAGCGGCGTCTCGTGGTCGACTGCGTACGGGAAGGCCATGTGGAAAAGCTAACGGAAGCGGGCAAGTCCAAGCAATATCGGCATTTGACGCATGTCCTTCCCCTGACGTAACTTGTCAGATTCACCTCTGACAACGCTCATCATGCAGCTGCGGGATTTCTTCACGGACGGGGCCATCAAGCTCGACCTCGACGGGACGTCGAAGGACGAGGTGCTCCAGGAGCTCATTGGCCTCCTGGGCCTGGAGGAGCAGAACGAGCAGACCCTGCTCAAGATGCTGAAACGTCGTGAGGAACTCGGCAGCACCGGGATCGGGCGTGGGATCGCGATCCCCCATTGTCGCTCCCTGGTGGTGCAGGACCTCAAGCTGGCCTTCGGTCGCAAGCTGCGCGGAACGGACTTCAACTCCATCGACGGCAAGCCCGTGCAGTTCTGCTTCCTGATCGTCGCGCCGCCGCTCGAAGTGTCCAATCAGTACCTCCCGGTCCTGGGCAAGATCGCCCAGTTCTCGAAGGAGGCGGATGTCCCTCAGCGGCTCCTGGAGCTCGAATCCCCCGCGGACTTCCTGCGCCTGCTGGACGAGAAGCGGATCTGACGGTCAGTCGACGCGCAGGCGTTTGACGTCCCGACCAAGGCGGTTCCGCACACGCGCCAATTGCAGCACGGCGGCGCTCGCGAGCCCGGCGGTGAGTCCCCACCAGAGCCCGGTCGCGCCCCAGCCCATCGTGAAGCAGAGAAAGGCGCCGAGCGGGATGGCCACGGCCCAGAAGCTCAGCAGGTGCAGCAGCATCGGGATGCGCGTGTCGCCGGTCCCCCGCAGCACCGACGCACTCACGACCTGCGTGCCGTCGAATATCTGGAAGACGCCGGCGATCGGGAGGAGGAGCAGGACCATCGCGATGGTGTCGGCGTCGGTGGTGTAGAGCCCCGCCAGGAACCGCGGGAGGCTCACGAACAGCGTCGCGGTCAGGAGCATGAACCCGACGCCGCAGGCCAGCGCGGCCACGGCCTCGCGGCGTGCGGCGGGCATGTCTTCCGCGCCGACGGCTCGGCCCACCATCACGGCACCGGCACCCGCCACCCCCATCGGGACCATGAACGTGAGGGAGGCCATGTTCAGCGTCACCTGGTGCGCCGCCAGGGTCGTGGTCCCCAGCCAGCCCATCATGACGCCGGTGAACCCGAACGCCAGGCCCTCCGCCGAGAGCTGGAGCCCGACCGGCGTGCCGATGGCGAGCAACCGCGCCAGGGGCTTGATGGCGAACGCGGCAGGCCGCCACGGCCGCAGCGTCGGTCCGAGGTCCGGCCACGCGAACCAGAGGATGAGGCCGACCATCAGCCAACGCGTGATCCACGTTGCGTGCGCAGCCCCC
>CAYSFN010000153.1:0-5448 GCA_964430045.1 uncultured Gemmatimonadaceae bacterium | reverse complement strand
CCTGCATCGTCAGCAGGCGATCGTCCTCGTCGTCATCGCAGAGGAGGATGGTGATCGGGATCCGATGCAGTCGTTCCTTCAGATAGGAGGTTGTCATGTGATGGATCCTGGAGTCGGCGGGGAGACGTATCGCACCGGGAGAGCGACCCGGAAGGTCGCACCCTGGCCGGGCGTTCCGGTGGCGCTGATCGTGCCGCCGTGTCGTTCGGCGATCCGTCGGCAGATCGCAAGACCGATCCCTGAGCCGCCGTACTGCGTACGGTTGTGCAACCGTTCGAACATCTTGAAGACCTTCTCTGCGTACTCCTGCTTGAAACCGATGCCATTGTCCGTGACCGTGATGGTGCAGACGGGCCCGCTGGCGTTCTCGGCGTTCACGATCACCACCGGGGACGCCTCCGCACGGCGGTATTTGAGTGCGTTCCCGATCAGATTCTGCATCAACTGACGCATTTCGAGCTCGTCGGCGTCGATGACCGGCAACTCGCCGACCTCCACGCGACCGCCGGCATCAGCGATCGCGGTGTCGAGATCCGCGATCACTTCCCGGACGGTGCGTCCGAGGTCGATGGGGACGAAGCGCGCCACGCGCGTGCTGACCTGCGAGTATTGCAGGAGATCGTCCACGAGCGTCCGCATCCGGCCGGCGGCGCTCATCACACGAGCCAACTGGCTGCTCTGCGTCGCGTCGAGCGCCGGCCCGGTCGTGTTCACGAGTTGTTCGCCGAAGGAGAGGATCTTGCGCAGTGGTTCCTGCAGATCGTGCGAGGCGATCGAGGCGTATTCGTCGAGCGCGGCGTTCGACCGTTCGAGCTCGCGTCGCTGGACCGCGAGCCGGGCATCTGTTTCGCGCAGCGTGGTGACGTCCTCGATGGCGAGGAGGATGATGCGCGGCATCTCCGGACCGTGCGAGACGAGGCGCGCGTTGAGCAGCATGATCTTGCGCCCGATCCCGGGGAACACGTGATCCACGTCGAAGTCGTCGAGCTGCGACTCGAGCGGGAGTTTGTCGCGCAGCATCTCGCGCAGCGGCGCGATGTCCCATTGCCCGTCGCCGAGGGCGAAGAGCACCGTGCCGATCGTATCGGCGGGTTCGACGCGAAAGGTGCGGAAAAAGGCGCGATTGGCCTGCGTGACCCGGAAGTCGGGATCGAGGACCAGCAGCGGCTGCCGCACCGTGTCGAGGATGTCGAGCAGGAGCCGTTGGGCCACCGGCACGAAGCCTGCCACGCCGCCGCTGGGCGTCGTGGAGAAGGACTCGGTCTCCTGGAGTTCCATGTGCTGCCTTTGGCAATGACCGGCGGCAGGACCAGAAGCCGTCTATATCGGACCCTACCGGGTGGACCGCGCCGGAGCAACCACACGATGGGGTGAACGCGGCGAAGGGCGGTGTCGAGCCGGATCGTGATCCGATTCCTCAGCCGACCTGACGGAACGACCGCCCGATCTCCTCCATCATCGCTGACGGCACCCCCGCGCCCACCGCTTCCGCGGGCCACTGCGCCACGGCCTCCAGCACCTCCTCCACGATCTGCCGTCCCGCCCCGCGGACATCCCATTCGTCCGCCACCTCGACGAGGTCACGGCGGGTGAACCCGTCGTTCCGTCCGCGGATCGTCATCTGGTGCACCCGGGTCCAGCCGGACCCGCAGGCCCACGTCACATCGTACGCCGGCGCGAGGCGCCAGGTCCCGTCGGATGTCATCAGGAACGCCACGTTCTTCACGTGGTCGTCCTGATTCCGCGCCACCACGTTGAACACCATCCGGCGGTACGCCTGGTCAATGACGCCCTGCCCCAGCCCGAGGCGGCGGATCGTGCGGAACAGATCCTCGTAGCCGAGCAGCCCCGGTTGGTTGTAGTCCACATGCAGCATGCCACCGAGCGTGTGCAGATGCAGGCGCTCGGCGCCGCGGCGGTCGAAACGCTCGACCAGAAAGTGGCCGAACGCCCGCTCTTCGAGGAGGTGCGTCGGCGGCATCTCGATGCCCGCCGAGCGGGCCATCCGCGAATAGGCGTACTCGATCCTGCCGAACGGGCCCGGGCGAAAGTCCCCGGCGAGGATGTTGCCTCCACCGCCAGCGCTCACGCCGTCGAACTTGATCATCCAGTGCGACTCGCCGGGCTCGTGCGTCGCGAACGCCGATCGGATCCGCGCGCGGCCGGGGTCCCAGAGCACCAGCGCCTTCGCCCGCGCGCCACCGGCCGACGCGCCGAGGGCCATCATCTCGGGGATCGCGACCTCCGGGTTCCCCTCGACGACGTGGCGGGACTGCTCGACGAGCCGCGCAATGTCGAGCGCCTCGTCCATGCCGGTATGCGCTCCACGTTCCATGGCCGGCGCGAACGCCAGTGCCCCCATGGCCCGGTTCCCGATGTACAGGAGGCGCTGCACCGGGCTGAGCGAGGCGGCGGGCGTCCCCTTCTGTTCGAAGTACCTCCGGATGACGGCGTTGCCGAAGGCGTCGGGGAGGGCGTCCGCCAGCACGCCCGGGAGGCCTTGGAAGGCGTCGAGCCTGCGCAGCGCCGGAAACTCGACCGGCCCCACGCGACTGCGCGGGAGGTGCACAGGCGAGATCTCGAGGCCCGATGCCCGGAACGACGGGCGGTACTCGAACACCACCCGCCCGTCTGCGAGCTCGAGCACCGCGCCGACCTCATGCTCCCACAGCCGGACACGCGCGACCGGCCCGACCGCAGGTCCGTTCCGGGCGAGAGGTGTGCTCTGCGCAGGCATCAGCGACTGCCCGGCGGGCCCTTGCGGCGCACGCGGCGGCGTGGGTGACCGATGTCGAGCTGATCGAGCGGGGACGGCGACGCCGGGGGCAGGAATGCATCCACGAGGTCCGTCCGCCCGACCGCGCGCAAGACGCGCACCACCGTTTCGAACGAAGGGCGCAGCCCGCGCTCAGCGTTCTCCACGGTCTGCCGCGCAAGCCCGGCCCGGTCGGCGACCTCGGCCGTCGTGAGCTGTGCGCCGATCCGCAACTGCCGCAGTCTTCGGCCGACCTCTTCGAGAATCTGCCGGGTTGTCCGAGTGTCAGCGTTATCCATTTATATGACAATCCCAAGGTGCATTAATACTTGTTTCTCAATATAATGCTTTCTATGGCTTACAAATTACCACGAGCTCATTCAACCAGCAATACAGACTTGTTTTGATTCACATATTAAGTATGACTTTCGCGTGCTGGAGAACCTCGTCAACAACGCGATCAAGCACACGCCCGCCGACGGTCGCATCGAGATCGCGGTGGCGCGCGCCGGAGCGCGGGTGCGGTTCGCCGTGGCAGATGAAGGCCGCGGCGGGCCTTGGCCTGGCCTTCTGCAAACTCGCCGTCGAGGCGCACGGCGGCACGATCGGCGTTGGCGACCGCGAGCCGCGCGGCAGCACCTTCTGGTTCGAGCTGCCCGCGTGATGCGGTATCTGCGGCACCCGGTGCTCGACACGGAGGAACGGACGTTCCAGGCACGAACGCTCCACCGCGTCGTCCTGGACACTGCCGCCATCGCGACGCTCTTCCTGCTCCTGCTCATCCTGGTGCAACCGGAGAGCCTCACCCGACGCGCATCAATGCGCTGGCCGGGCAGGTGGAGGAGTATTCACCGGCAGCCGCAGCCCAGATTCGTGCGCTGCCCCGGGGGTTCGACTACGGCACGCTCGCGGCGGCGTTGACGGCGACGACGGGGTGATGCGGGGCCTCACCCCCACTCCTCCACCCCCAACCCCGGCACCCGCCGAAACTCCCTGACGTTCCCCGTCGCCACCACCAGCCCCTGCGCCAGCGCAGTTGCCGCGATCACCAGGTCCCGCTCGCCGAGCGGTGTGCCCGCGAGGGCCAGCACATGACGGACGGCTGCGTGCTGCTCGGCGCTCTCCGGGTCGAAGGCCAGCAGGGTGAACGCCGCGAGGAACACCTCGAGCGCCGCAATCTTCGCCGTCGGCCGACGGCTCTTCAGAGCGCCATACCGCAAATCGGCGACGCTCATCACGGACAGCGCGACGTCGTCGGGACTCAAACCGGCCAGGCGGCGCCCGGCCGCACGGTCACCGCGCAGCACCTGCACGCACACGGTCGTGTCGAGGAGGTACTTCATTCGTTGTCGAAGTCCACCTCGGTCCCGCCCGGCGGCAGCGGCGGAGGCACCTCGAGATCGGCGAACAGGTGCGCGTTCGCCCGAATCCGCTCGAAGAACCCATCCGGCCACCCGGGCTTCGCGACGGGTTCGAGGATGACGGCAGTGCCCTCGCGTCGGATCTCCACTTCGTCGCCTTCGAATCGGAATGCCTTGGGCAGCCGAACGGCTTGTGACCGGCCGTTCCAGAACAGCTTGGCCCGCGGTGGCCGAGTTGCTGGGCCTTGGGGTTCGGGCACAGTGATACCCTCTCCATTGCAGTTGATATATATCAGTATATATCACACAGTTCGAATGCACAACGTGGCTGAATCGCCCACAGGTTCACTCCCGGCCGCGTCACCACGAGCCTCGTTCGCCCCCCAGTTCCCCACACCAGAGTATTTTCCTGAAAGACGCCCCTGCCCCTACTCCCCCACCCCGCCCGCGTGCCCCATAGCGTAGCCCTCATCACGACTATCGCCAGCGCGTTCGGCCTGGCGCTCATTCTCGGGTTCGTGGCGGTCCGGCTCAAGATGCCGGCGCTGGTCGGGTACCTGGTGGCGGGGGTGCTCCTTGGCCCGTTCAGCCCCGGCTTCCTCACGGCCGACGTGGAGCTCGCGCAGCAGCTCGCCGAGATCGGGGTGATGCTGCTCATGTTCGGGGTCGGGCTTCACCTCTCGCTCGACGACCTGCTGTCCGTGAAGAAGATCGCCCTGCCGGGTGCGGTCCTGCAGATCGGGGTCGCCACGGCGCTGGGGGCAATGCTGGCGGTCTGGTGGGGCTGGAGCCTCGCTGCCGGACTGGTGTTCGGGCTGGCGCTCTCGGTGGCGAGCACGGTGGTGCTCCTCCGCGCGCTCGAGGGCATGGGGCTGCTCCAGACGATGACCGGGCGCATCGCGGTGGGGTGGCTGGTGGTCGAGGACCTGGCGATGGTGCTCGTGCTGGTCCTCCTGCCGCCGCTGGCCACCCTGCTCGGAGGGGCCGCGCCGGGGGGAGCAACCGCGCACGGCGCGGCGGACGGGTCGATCCTCTCCACGCTGGCGTTGACGCTGGGGAGTGTCGCGCTGTTCATCGCCCTGATGCTCGTCGTGGGGCGGCGGGTCTTCCCGTGGCTGCTGTGGCAGGTGGCGCGCACGGGGTCGCGCGAGCTGTTCACGCTCTGCGTGATCGCGGCGGCCATCAGCATCGCGTATGTGTCGTCCGCGATCTTCGGCGTCTCGTTCGCGCTCGGCGCGTTCTTTGCCGGGATGGTGCTCCAGGGTTCGGACTTCAGCCACCGGGCCGCCGAGGAGTCGCTCCCGCTGCGCGACGCCTTCTCCGTGCTGTTCT
>CAYSFN010000152.1:0-5523 GCA_964430045.1 uncultured Gemmatimonadaceae bacterium | reverse complement strand
CCACGGTGCCGATTTTCATGAAGGTGCTCAGATAATCGCGCGGGGCCAGCAGCAGCCATACCGGGAGCACCGAGGCGAAGAACCCGTAGGCCATCACCGCCCAGGCCAGCGTCGTGGCGTTGAGCGTGAACATCGGCCCCAGCACCGGGTGGCTGGCGGCCCATTGCCCGCCGTACAGCGAGAACACGAGCAGCACCAGGCCCAGCAGACTCACCTCGAGCACCCGGCCGGGGCGCAGGTACTGGAGGTACACGCCCATCAGCATGGCGATGGGGATGGTCAGGGCGACCGTGAACGTGGCCCACGCCGAGTCGCGCAGGGCGTTGACCACCACCAGCGACAGGACGGCGGTGAGGATGACCATGATGCCCATCACCGCGACCAGCGCGGTGTAGCCCGCCACGGGGCCGATCTCCTCCTTGGCGATCTGGCCGAGCGACTTCCCGTCGCGCCGGATGGACGATGCCAGGATGATCATGTCCTGCACCGCGCCGCCGATCGCCACGCCGACGATGATCCACAGCGCGCCGGGCAGGTAGCCGAACTGCGCCGCGAGCGTCGGCCCCACCAGCGGCCCCGGGCCCGAGATGGCGGCGAAGTGGTGCCCGAACACGATCCACCTGTTGGTGGGTACGTAGTCCCGCCCGTCCGCCAGCCGTTCCGACGGGGTCGCGCGGGCCGGATCCAGTGCGAAAACCTTGGCCGCGATCAGCTTGCTGTAGAAGCGGTACGCCACCGCGTAGGTGCAGACGGCGGCGGTCAGCAGCCACGCGGCGCTGATGGTCTCGCCGCGCTGCAGGGCGAGGCCCGCGAAGCCGCCGGCGCCGACGAGCGAGACAGTGACCCAGATGAGGACCGACAGGGTTCGGGACATACGGGGCAGTGAGGGAGGGGAGAGCGTTCGCGCCAAGATGGGGCCCGGACCCCTGAGCGTCAATGTGCCGTGACTGCGGATCGGGGGCGCGATGCGTTATCTTTCCGGGATGCGTACGCCCCGCGCCCTGCTTGCGTTCATCGCGCTGCTGTCCGTCAGCGGCGCGGTCCGCGTCGCGGCCCAGGAGGCCCCGCGCTTCGCAGCGCTCTCGGCGGAGCGCGTCACGCTGCTCCCCGCGCAGGAGTGGACGGGCAGCGAAGGGCCGCGCGCGCTGCTCGACGCGTTCGACCGGCAGCTCAGCGCCCACCTCTCGGAGGGGGGCATCGCCGACGGCTGGATGTACCCCGCCGACATCCTCCGGACCGCGCGCCGCAACCCGACGTACGTGACCAACCCGCTCGCCCTCGGCGCCCAGCCGCTCAAGAGCGAGAAGGCCCGCGAGGGGACGCCGCTCCCCGAGCCCTTCCAGTCGCGGCTGCGGGCCATTCTCGCGCTCAGCGGGGGGCGGCACGCGCTCGTGCCCGTCGCCATCCGGGTCGACACGACGCAGGTGCCGGCGCTGGCCGAGTTGCGCCTGACGCTGGTCGATGGCCGCCAGAGCCGCGTGCTGTGGACGGCCATTCTCGAGACCCGCTTCGACGGCGGCGCGGCCGCCGCCGCCGATTCGCTCGCCGCACGCACGGCCGCCCTGTTCGTCGTGCGCTGACCCTGTCCCTCCGTCCAGTTCGCTCGTGTCCACACCTGTTACGCTGATTCCCGGCGACGGCATCGGTCCGTCCATCACTGAGGCCACCGTGCGCGTGGTCGAGGCCGCCGGGGCCGACATCACCTGGGACCGGCAACTGGCGGGCATGGCCGCCGTGGCGGCCGTCGGCGATCCCATCCCGGACGCCACGCTGGACTCGATCCGCCGGACCCGCATCGCCCTGAAGGGGCCGCTGCAGACGCCGGTGGGCGAAGGCTTCCGGTCCATCAACGTGGCGCTGCGCAAGACCTTCGACCTCTACGCGAACGTCCGGCCGGCGCACGTGATCCTGCGCAACGGCCGCTTCGAGGACGTGGACATCGTCCTCATCCGCGAGAACACCGAGGGGCTGTACATCGGCATCGAGCACTACGTGCGCATCGGGGACGACCCCCGCGCAGTGGCCGAGTCCACCGCGGTGATCACGCGGTTCGGCGCGGAGCGCGTGTGCCGCTATGCCTTCGAGTACGCGCGCAAGCACGGGCGCCGGAAGGTGACGCTGGCCCACAAGGCCAACATCCTCAAGTTCTCGCAGGGCCTGTTCCTCGACGTGGGCCGCGGCGTGGCCACGGACTATCCCGACATCGAGTTCGACGAGCGCATCATCGACGCCATGGCGATGGAGCTGGTGCTCAACCCCGAGCGCTTCGACGTGATCGTCACGACGAATCTCTTCGGGGACATCCTGAGCGATCTCATCTCGGGACTGGTGGGGGGGCTGGGCCTCGCGCCGGGGGCCAACATCGGGAAGAACGGCGCCATCTTCGAGGCGGTGCACGGCACGGCGCCGTCGCTGGTCGGGAAGAACGTCGCCAACCCCAGCGCCTTGATCCTCGCGGCCTGCCTGATGCTGGAGCACATCGGCGATGGTGCGCGCGCGGCGCAGATCCGTACCGCGGTCGAGGAGACCCTGCGCGACGGGTCCGCCGTGACGCCGGACGTCGGCGGGACCGCGACGACCGATCAGTACGTGGACGCGATCATCGCCCGCTTGCAGGGGTGACGCGACTCCTCCACGTCTCGGACCTGCACTTCGGGCGGCACAGTCTGCCCGAGCCGGTCGCCGCGATCGAAGGCCTGATCCAGCGCGAGCGTTTTGACGCCGTGGTGGTGTCGGGCGACCTGTCGCAGCGCGCGCGCATGCGAGAGTTCGCGCGGGCACGGGACTTCCTCGACCTCGCGTCGCAGGTGTCGCCGGTGCTGGCCGTGCCCGGCAATCACGATTGCGCGTGGTGGCGTGCGCCGATGCACCTCGCGCCGCCCGCGTGGATGTTCCGCAAGTGGCGCCGCGGGCTGGGGCGGCCGGAGCAGTCCGTGCTGCGCATCGCTGGTGCGACGATCGTCGGGCTCAACAGCGCGCATGGCATCTCGCGGCACACGCTCACCACGCGGCCGCGCGATCTGTCGGTGATCGGCGATCTACGTCCGCAGCAGATCGCGTGGGCGCAGCAGGAGTTCGCGGCGAGTCCTGCGGGTGACACGCGCATCATCGTGATGCACCACAACCCGGTGGCTGGCGAGATCTCGCAGCGCTTTGGGCTGAGTAACCACCGCGATGTGATGGACGCCTTCGCGCGGCTTGGCGTATCCTTGGTGCTCTGCGGGCACGACCATCAGGAGGATGTGCGCGCGATCGAGCATCCGTCGCAGCGGGTGCAGGTCGCGGTGGCGGGGACCATCACCACACGCACGCGTGGCGGACGACCGCCGGCGATCAACATCGTCGAGATCGACGGGGCGGAGCCCGTGGTGCAGCATCGTGTGTGGCACGCGGGGTCGCGCGCGTTCCGATGACGCTGCCGCAGCTCACGCTCTTTGACGAGCCGCCGGCGCCGGTGACGCCGGAGACTTTCCTCGCCGTGTTGCAGCGCCGTGGACTGCGCGGAGTGGAGCGGGTGGTGCTGACGCAGAATCGGTCCGTCGTGGTGTCATGCAAGGGCGGCGTGCTGCGAGCGCATAAGGGCTTCGTCGATGCGCCAGCGCATGTCCACGATGCGATCGTGCGCTTCGTGATGGCGCGCACGCGGGCTGATCGGAGCCGTGCGGTGGAGACGATCGTGAAGTGGCCACTGCCTCTAGGGACTGTGGTGCGGCGTCCCGAGCGCACGCATCCTGACGACGAGTCACTGCGGGTGCTTCTGGCCGACTGGCACCAGCGTCTCAACGGGCAGCACTTTGGCGGGCACTTGGCTGAGATCCCGGTGCATGTGTCGCGGCGTATCGCGCGGCGGTTGGGTCAGTACACGCCGCGGGCGGCCGAGGCACAGGGTGTGGAGCGCAGCATTGCGATCAGCCGCAAGCATATCAGGCGCGACGGGATTCCTGCGGCGCTGGAGACCTTGCTGCACGAAATGGTGCACCAGTGGCAGGACGAGACGGGCCGGGAGGTGGACCATGGGCCGAGTTTTCGGCGCAAGGCGCGGGAGGTGGGGATCACGCCTCGGGCGGTGCGGGTGGTGGGGTGAGGGGTTACGGAGTGATTTGCTGAAGGTGAACTATGTTAACGATTCACTCATCGTCTACAATGCGTGACTTATCGAAAAGTCACCACGGGCCGTGCGCGTGTCACCATCGAGTGTCGAGTGGGCTGCACATCGCTCGTCGTCGGCATCTCACAACGAGGATCGCGAATCTCCCCGCTGTGGTGCTAGGGCTTCTGTTTGGACGTGACGCGGTAATCTAGTATTCATCGCGGCGACGAGTGACATCGTATCAAACGTCCGGCGCAAGTGTGGGATGCGCCGACCCGCTGAGCGGCCGTGTACGGGCGCTCCCGGCGGTGGCGATTCGAGTGCGCCTACAGTGGTGCATGGCAACTTCGTTCGTCAGCGCAGGGTCGCTGGGAAGGACGGCGGCACGCACAGCGCGTTCTCTGAAGCAGGTGATCACGCTGAGCGCGCTGACGTCACGCTTCGTTCGCAGGGGGAGACAAGCAGCGTTGCGCGACAGTGATCCGAGTGTTACCATAGCGGCACCTTGAAGGAGTTCCCTTACACATTGTGTGCCACCTGTGGAGGTACGATGCTGCCCCCCCCCCGACTGTGCGTAACCGCGCTGGCTGTTGGCCTGTGCTTCGGGATTATGGCACGTCGCTCGTCCCACTGGTCGCGCTGCGGCGCCTAGTTGTCGCGCCGCTGTTCTGCATCTCGATCGTGGGTTGTCAGGATTCTCTTTCCCCGCCCGCCGGTCATCTCAACAACAGCACACAGGTTTCAGCAACGAAGAAGGTAGCGCGTGCAATGCTTATCGCCACCGACTCGAGTGGCGAGCTCGTATCGCTTCGCATTGAAAAGGTTGTTCCGGGTCATCGGCCGTGGTTGACATTCGACGATGGGACTCCGCGGTTTCGTTCTATCGAGAGGCGTGTGCTGGCCGAGAAGGTCGGCCGGTTCGGCGTGCCGCCTGGGCAGGTCGAGCAGCTCCGACGTCGAGGGGTTGATGTTCTTCACTTTACGGTCGGTACTCGGTTACGTCCGCCAGCACGTGTTCAGTCGCTGCGCGATGACGGGCCTGTGATACCGTGCTCAGATCCCTGTGAAGTTGATCAAGTAGACTGGGAGAGTGACGAGTATCAAGAGCTCTCAGACCAGGCTTTCTTGACGTTGGTCGACAGCGTTGCAACACTCGTGAACTTTGCGGACGACGCTGTGGCGACTTTGACTTCCACAATCGAGGATCCATACTCGGACGTTCCGTTCTCGAGCGATTGGCCGCTGATGGAGGGCCACGCCAGGGCAAGCGACTGCGCGTTCGTGGATTCTCCACCAGAGCACCCTGAGGATCCCTGCGCAGTCGAACGAGGCGCCGCGCTTGGGGTGAAGTATGCTGCGATCGCTGCCGTCGGTACCTGCGGGGTGTCCGCTGCGGCAACTTTCTTGGTGAAGTGGTCCATCAAAGCCACCAT
>CAYSFN010000151.1:0-5617 GCA_964430045.1 uncultured Gemmatimonadaceae bacterium | reverse complement strand
GACCAGCGTCTCGATGAGCACGGCCGTCTGCACGGTCATGTGCAGGGAGCCCATGATGCGGGCGCCGACCAGGGGCTTGTGCGCCGCGTACTCCGCGCGCAACGCCATCAGCCCCGGCATCTCGTACTCGGCGAGGCGGATCTCCTGACGCCCCCACGCGGCAAGGGAGAGGTCGGCGACCTTGAACGGAGGACGCCCCGCCTGGGTGGCGGCGTCGAAGGGATGGAGCTCGAGAGCGGCAGTCATGAGGAGAGTCTGGAAGAGAAGGATCAGGCGGCGAGCGCCGCGAGGAACAGCGTCGGCCCCTTGGCGTGCGGGGCAGGGGGCAGTGCGTGCTGACACAGCGTGCGAAAGCCGGCCGCGCAGGCCCACTGGGTCAGGTCGTCCGGCGTGATGCCCAGGCGCAGGTGGCCCATGGTCTGCCGGTATTCGTCGCGCTCGTGCGGCAGCATGTCCACGATGAGGAGGCGCCCCCGCGGTCCGCGCAGGACCCGGCGGGCTTCCGCAAGCGCCACCGCCGGGTCGGAGACGTACGCGAGCACCAGCGTCATGAACGCCACGTCCAGGCTGGCGTCCTCGAGCGGCAGCGCCTCGAGCGTGCCGCGGCGGAGCTCGACGTTGTCCGCGTCGGCCAGTCGCGCGTGCGCCGCCGCCAGCATCGCGGCGCTCTCGTCGATCGCCACCACCGCACCGGCAAAGGGCGCCAGCACCTCGGCGAGCGCGCCGGTGCCACAGCCGAGGTCGCCCACGACGTCCGTGTCCCGGAGCAGCCCGGCGAGCGCGAAGAGTTCGGCGCGCGGGCCGAACAGCTCCGCCCGCACCTTGTCCCACTGCGCCCCGGCCGTGGCGAAGAATGCCTGCGACCGCGCGTGGCGCCCCACGAGCACGGCGCGGATGCGCGCGGCGTCCTGTTGCGCGGCGGGCAGCGCCTCGGTCTCGTCGCGGATGGACTGCCAGACCTGCTGCAAGGCCGCGTCGAGGCGGCGAAGATCGAGCCGGTAATGGTTCGACGTACCGTGCTCGCGTGCGGCGAGCCAGCCCGCCGCCGACAGCGCTTTCAGGTGTCGGCTCACCGTCGACTGCGGCAACTGCAGGACGTCGCGCAACTCCGACACCGTGAGTTCCTGCGGCTCCACGGCAAGGAGGATGCGCGCCCGCAGTGGGTCGGCCACCGCCGCGAGACGATCAAAGAGAGTGATCTGCTTCATCCGTGTATCCGGATGAAAGGTTGTACGGCACGCTCCCAAGGTCAAGGGAGTGCGTGGCACTGCCCAGTGCTCGGCGAGCCCGCCGCCGCCTCACCCGCGTGCCGCGAAGTGGTCCATGAAGCGTACCAGCGTGTCCACCGCCTCCTGCGTGATGGCGTTGTACAGGCTCACGCGGATCCCGCCCACGGCACGGTGCCCCTCCAGGCCCACGAGCCCGGCGTCCGCGGCCTCGGCCAGGAACGCGTCCTCACGCGCAGGGTCCGCCAGCCGGAACACCGCGTTCATCTGCGACCGCGCCGCCCGGTCCACCGCCGAGCAGTACAGCGCGTGGCGGTCGATGCACGCGTACAGCGCCGCCGCCTTCGCGGCATTGCGCTCGGCCATCACCACGGGGCCGCCCTCACGGTCCAACCAGTCGAGCATCTCGGCCGCCACGATCCAGGCCGGCGTGCCTGGCGTGTTGGGCATCGTGTCCGCCGCCAGCCATGCCCGGTAGCTCAGCATGCCGGGCAGGGTGGATGGCGACCGCTCGACGAGGTCGCGGCGCAGGGCGACGACCGTCAGGCCGGGAATGCCCAGGTTCTTCTGCGTGCAGGCATACAGCCCACCCAGGGACGCGAACGGGAAGGGGCGCGAGAGCAACTCCGACGACAGGTCGGCGATGACCGGGACCTCCGCCGCCGGGGGCGCCGCGAACTGGACGCCGTGCGCCGTCTCGTTGCTGCAGTAGTGCAGGTAGGCCGCGTCGGCCGGCACATCCGTGATCGCCGGGAGCGTGGTGAACTGCGCGGCCCGGCTGCTGCCGACCACGCGGACGTCGGCGACCGGTCGGGCCTGGTCGATCGCCAGGGCGCTCCAGTGGCCTGATTCCACGTACGCGGCGGGGCGTCCTGCCGCGAGGTTCATCGGGAGCAGCGCGAACTGCGTCTGCGCTCCTCCCGGCATCAGCAGCACCGCATGCTCGTCCCCGAGGCCGAGGTGGCGCTGCAGCGACGCACGGAGCCGGTCCGCGCAGTCGAGGAATCGGGGACCGCGATGACTGACCTCGAGCAGCGACGGCGCGAAGTCCTCCCGGACCGCGAACAGGGACGCCAGGCGGTGGCGGACGGCGTCGGGGAGCGCGGCGGGACCAGCGGAAAAGTTGAAGATGCGTGTCATGTGGCGTCGCCTATGCCTGCCCGGCGCGATCGGCCCTGCGCTCGATATCGACGTGGATGTGCCGCCACTTGCCCTGGCGGAACCGCACCAGGCTGAGGCCCGCGCGCGTCGCGTGGCCGCAGAGGATCGCGATCCAGATGCCGAGCGGCGTCAGGTGCCCCGTCGCCCGCAGGGAGTACGCGATGCCGAGGGGGACGATGACCTGCGCGATGATGGAGATGTACAACGGGCTCCTGGTGTCGCCCGTCCCCTGCAGCCCCCCGGTGTACGTCAGCGCCAGCGCGATGAAGACGCCGGAGAGACTCATCACCCGGAGCAGTTGCGTGCCGATGCTCAGGACCGTGGCGTCCCGTACGCCGAAGACCCCCAGCAGCGGTCCGGGGATCACGAGGAAGGCCACGCCGATGACGGCGGCCCCGATGACCGCCAGGCGCGCCGCGGCTGCCACGCCCTCGACGGCGCGCTCGGGGTGCCCGGCCCCGAGGTTCTGGCCGGCCACGGTCGCCGCGGCGCCGAGCAGCCCCATCGCGGTCCACGTCACCAGCGAGAACAGTTGCGAGTAGCCGATCGCGAACGCCGCCTGCGCCTCGGCGCTCTGCGGGAGCGAGCCGATGACCGAGAGCATCAGCATCCCGCCGACGTTCATCGCGATGCCCTGGATCCCGGTGGGAAGACCGAACCGGAACAGCGACCTGATGATGTCCCAGTCCGGGCCATAGCCGTGACCGCGCGGGAAGTGGATCACCCAGCCACCGCGTACGAGCCGGACGAGCGCGTAGAGGGACACGCCGCCGGAGGCCATCACCGTGCCCATGGCCGCCCCGGTCGTCCCGAAGGCCGGGATGGGGCCGAGCCCGCGGATGAGGATGACGTTGAAGACGATGTTGAGGATGGTCATCGCGAGCCCGAGGACCATCGGGGTCCGCGCGTCGCCGGCCGCGCGGAGGGCACCGCTCAGCATGAAGTACAGCAGCATCCCCGAACTGAACAGGAACATCACGCGCAGGAACGGCAGGGCTTCGGCGGTGACCTCCGGGGTGGCGTTGACGACCGTGAGCAGCGTCGGCGCGAGGACGTAGCCCAGCGGCGCCATCACCAGCACCGACAGCACCATCGCGGTGAGGAAGGCCTGGTACACGGTGCGGTCGACCTTCTCGCGCTCGTTGGCCCCGACGAACCGTGCCACGAGCACGCTCATCCCGGTGAACAGCGACGAGATGAAGACGATGATGATGATCCAGATCTGCCAGGACACCCCGATCGCGGCGTTGCCCTCGAAGCCGACGATGCGACCGACCATCACGTGGTCGATGATGCCTTGCAGCCCGCCGATGACGTTGGTGAACATCGTCGGCCACGCGAGCTTCCACACGGCAGGGGCGAGCGGTCCTTCGGTGATGGAGCGATCGTAGGCGCGAGGAGGCATGCGGGTCAGCCGCGCAGGGCGATCGTGCGCAGCGCCGCCGCGAGGGCGTCCACGTCCGCAGGCCGGTTGGCGAGGGTCGGCGTGATCCGCACGGCGTCGCCGCGGGCGATCCCGTTCCGCGCCACCGTGAAGATGCCGAACTCATCGAACAGCGTGCGCACCAGCCCGGCTGCGGCCGCCCGCGGCTCGCGGCCGCGGAGCCGGACGCTGGTGAGGGCGCACACCAGTGCGGGGTCGTCGGGGGTGAGCACCTCGAGCCCGTCGACGTCCCGCACCTGCCGGACCCAGCGGTCGCGCAGGAAGCGGAGCCGCGCCGACTTCTGCGCCATCCCGATCGTGTCCTGGAAGTCGAGCGCGTCCGGGACGGTCATCGTGACGGCGAAGTTCGTCGTGCCGGTGTGCAGGCGGCCTTCGATGCGGTCCGCGGGCGTCTGATCGCCGTGCGCGCGGGCGATCGCGTCGAGTCGCCCCTCGCGGATCACCATCGCGGCGATCCCGACCGGCGCCCCGACCCACTTGTGGAGGTTGAGCCCCACGAAGTCCGCGCCGAGCTCGGGCACCGTCAGCGGAACCTGGCCGAACGAATGGGCCGCGTCGCAGATCACGTCCACGCCGCGCGCCCTGGCGAGCGTCACGATGTCACGCACGGGGTGCAGCAGGCCCGTCTTGTTGTTGCAGTGCGTGACGAGCAGCAGCCGGGTGCGTGGATGCGCGCGCAGCGCCGCCTCGTAGGCCTCGAGGATGCCGGCGTGCGTCGCCGGCTCGGGGACGTCGAGGCGCGCCACCGTGGCACCACGCGCCGTGGCCAGCGCGTTCATGGCCTGCTGCATCGCCGGGTAATCGAGGTCGGCGTACATCACCGTGTCGCCGGTTCCGACGTGCCGGTACTGGCCGATCAGCGTCTGCAGCGCCTCCGTGGCATTGCGCGCGAACACCAGTTCCGCGGGCTGCACCCCGACGAAGCGCGCGACCCGCGTCCGCGCCGCGAGTTCCAGCGCGGGGTACTCGCGGCGCGCGAACACCGCCCCCTCGCGATTGACGCGCTCCACGTGGCGCAGATGCGCGTCGAGCACGGGACGTGCCATCGTCCCGAAGAAGCCGCCGTCCAGGTTGATGGGACGGTCCGGGGCGCCATACAGGTCGGCGATGCGGTCCCAGTCGGGCTCGACGCCGGTGGACGCGCCGCCCGGGCGGGTGCGCGGGCGAGGGTGGGAGGACGCCGGCGCCCACGCGGGACCCGCGAGCGACCCCGCCGCGACCACCGCCGACGCGCGCGCCAGGAACGCGCGGCGCGAGGTGGACGGGACGGGTGCCGGATCAGAAGGGGCGGACATTCAGGGCGCGGCCGGTGAGGTCGTGGGGGTGCTCATTCGTCGCGAGCCGTGCGGGCGGGCAACTGGGGGATGCCCGCGTCGGTCGCGCCGGTCAGCAGTCCCTGCCGGGTGTACAGTTCCAGCTTGGCGCGCGAATCCACGATGTCGAGATTGCGCATGGTGAGCTGCCCGATCCGGTCGAGCGGCGTGAAGTACGCCTCCCCGCGCTCCATCGTCAACCGCTCCGGCTGATACGTGAGGTTCGGGCTGTCGGTGTCGAGGATCGTGTAGTCGTTGCCGCGGCGCAGCTCGAGGGTCACCTCGCCGGTGATGGCCCGGGCGACCCAGCGCTGCGCGGCCTCGCGCAGCATCAACGCCTGCGAGTCGAGCCAGCGTCCCTGGTACAGGAGCCGCCCCAGCTTGCGGCCGTTGAGCCGGTACTGCTCGATGGTGTCCTCGTTGTGGATCCCGGTCACCAGGCGCTCGTAGGCGATGAACAGCAGCGCCATGCC
>CAYSFN010000150.1:0-5637 GCA_964430045.1 uncultured Gemmatimonadaceae bacterium | reverse complement strand
GGGGAGTTTCATGACCTGCACCGCGTCGTAGCCCGCGAGGGGCAGGGTGCGTCGCAGCAGATCCTCGAAGAGGAAGGTGCGGAAGTTCCCGAGGTGCGCGGGGTTGTAGATGGTCGGGCCGCAGGTGTACATCCGCACCGTGCGGCCGTCCGCGGGCGCGAAGGGCTCGGTCTGCCGAGTGAGCGTGTTGAAGAGGCGAAGGTCGGTCACGGGAGCAAATCTAATCGGGGGCGGACGATCGTTCCGGCGCGGGCTCGCGCACCACGGCGGACCGGAGCACGGTCACCGACCGGTCCCGGCACCACGCCAGGACCTCCTCGGGCGAGGCGTCGCCGAGCGGGACACGCACGGTCCGGTCGCCGGCACGGACGGCCGGGAACGAGCGCAGCACACCGTCCGTGGCGGCCGCAGCGGACAGTTCGAGTTCGAGGGAGGAGCGCTCGCGTGGCGGCGCGCCGCCGCCGGCGGTGCGCCGCAGTCGCCCCCGCTCGAGCCGCCACGTGAACGCCGCCTCCGGCGCGACGGCCGTGTCGCGCGACGCCCAGAGGAGGCCGATGCCTTCACCGGCCAGCCGCGTGAGCATTGCCGCGAACGCCCGGCGCCCGCGAAGCTCGGGGCCGCCGTTCACGGCATCGACGAGCAGCAGCCGGGGCGACGTCACCAGCCCGGTCGCGACGGCAAGGCGCGCCCGTTCGGCGGGCGCGAGGAGGCCGATGCGGATGTCTGCGACGTCGTGCAGCGCGCAGAGGGCGAGCAGTGCGTCGGCATGCCGGGCAGCGCCGGGCTGGTGCAGCTCGTGGACGGAGGCCGCGTACACCAGGGCTTCGCGTGCGGAGAGGAAGGCATACGGGGGTGGGCGATCGCTCACGTAGGCGATCCCCGAGGGAGGACGGCCGACGCGCGCGGGCAGGGCCGACCAGCGCACCGCGCCCGCGTCGGGGCGCAGCATCCCCGCGACGCAGAACAACAGCGTCGTCTTGCCCGCCGCGCGGGGGGCTTCGACGGCCACGCACTCGCCCGCACGGACGCGCAGCGTGACCCCGTGCAGCACCTGCACGGAGGCGCGGCAGCCCAGCACGCCGGCGCGGTACGCCTTGCGAAGACCATCGACCGACACGAGCACGGGGGGGTGAGACGACACAGGCGCTCCAGGTGAGAGTGGAGCGCCTAGTCTGGGGGCAGGTCGTCCATGCAGCGGCACCGCTTCGTTGCGCGCCTACCCCTTTGAACGCGCGTGGTGAAAATCGAGGATGGCGTCGACCAGCGGCGCAGGGTCGAAGCGCACTACGTCCGTCGTGGGGCGGCCGGTGGCCAGCATCGTGTCACGAACGGCCGCCTCGGCCGCCGCCTGACCCAGATCGTAGGTGTTCAGCGCCACACCCAGCACGGGCGCAGGGCGCAGCGGGCGGATGATCGCCTCGTGCAGGGCGATGAGCTCGTCCAGCGGCGGAATCGGCACCCAGTCGTTGTACGTGACGTGGGTGCGCGAGGGCTGCGCGCACAGCAGGAAGGCGTGCGGCAGCGAGCCGTGAATGAGCCCGTAGGTCACGCCCGAGTAGCCCGGGTGCACGATGCTGCCCTGCCCTTCGACCAGCACGATGTCGGCGTCCTGCGCGGCGCGCAGGACGAGGTCCTCCGCCGCACCGGCGATGAAGTCGGCCACCACGGCATCCACCGCCGTGCCCCAGCCTTCGACGAGGATGCCCGTCTGCCCCGTGGCGGCGAAGGCGACCTTGACGCCACGATCACGCAGGGCGTCACGCAACTGCAACTGCGTGGTCATTTTCCCGATGTTGCAGTCGGTGCCCACGGTGAGGAGCACCGTGGCGCTCACCTCGCGCACGCGGCCGGTGGCCACGGACAGCTCCGCCGGCGGGCGACGCAGGTCGTGGATCGACGCCCTGTGCCGCGCCGCGAGCGCCGCGAACTCCGGGTCGTCGCCCAGGAACATGTGCAGGCCGCTCCAGATGTCCATCCCGTGCGCGAGCGCGTCGAGGATCACGCTGCGCCACGCGTCGGGGAGTCTGCCACCCTGCGGCGCGATGCCGATGAGCAGCGCGCTGCCGCCGAGGGCGCGCCCCGCCGCGAGTGTGCCGACCACCGGCAGCGCGCCCCCGAAGCCGAGGACGTCCTGCGCACGGCGGCCGACCTGGGTGGTGTCCAGGACGGCCGCACACTTCTCGGGCGCATAGCGGATGACGGCATTGGCCGTCTTCGACGTGAGAGGACCGAACTTCCCCTCACACAGCAGTACGTACGTCAGACGATCACCCCTTGGCTTGCTCGTCCACGGATTCGATCTCGGCGAGGGCCTCACCGGCACCGGCGCGCAGTTGCCGCGGTGCCTCGGTGCCCGGCGCGGCCAGCAGGCCCATCTTCTGCTTCAGCGCCAGCAGGGCCTGATCCGCCCCGACCCCGCCGGCCCCGCGCTCCAACTGCTTGAACTGGTTGGCCAGCGAGTCGCCCGAGAACTCCTCGTTGATCTCGACGGTGGCCTTGAGCTGGCGCTCGTTCTGCTCGATGCGCTCTTCCATGCGCGCGAACGCCTCGAACGCCGACTTTTCGTCGAGCGAGCCCATGGTCTGCGCGATGCGCTGCTGCGCTTCGGCGCGCCGCTGGCGGGCCAGCAGCAGGTTCTTCTTGCGCTTGGCCTCCTCGATCTTGTCGTTGAGGTCGCGCAGCGAGGCCTTGAGGTTCTCGGTCTCGGCACGGTGCGCCTCCCAGGTGGTCTGCAACTGCTGCGCGTGCGAGAGGTGCTCCTGCTGGCGCACCAGCGCCTGCCTGGCGAGGTCGTCGCGGCCCTCCTGGATGGCGAGCATGGCGCGCTTCTCCCAGTCCTCGCTCTGCTTGAACTCGGCCTCGGCCTGGTCGCGCAGGCGCTTCTCGTCGGCGATCGCGGCGGCCACCTGCTGCTTGGCCTTGGCCAACTGGTCGCGCATGTCGACGATGATCTGGTTCAACATCTTCTCGGGGTTCTCACTCCGCGAGATGAGGTCGTTGATGTTGGACTTGAGGACGGTGGCGATCCGATTGAAGATGCTCACGGTCAGCGCTCCTGCCGGTACGCGGCCAGTTCACGGAGATGCCCGGTGAGGGCAAGGGTCATCGACTCGTAGGACGCGGCGAACTCCTCGAAATCGAGATGACCGAGTTCGAGGGCTTCGGTGAGGACGATGGCGTCGTCCTGGATGCCGTAGGAGCCGTGGAGCAGGTCGTTGGCGTTCCACTCGAGCAACTGGCGCGAGAGCTTGGCCAGCGCGGCCGCGTCGGCGGGCAGCTGCATCACCTTGACGCGCAGCACGACCACGGGCGGCGAATGCGAGACGACGACCTCGAGGTCGATCTCGCCGCCGGGGCGGACGATCCAGAGACCGGCGTCGATCTCCTTGTAGGTCGTTCCTTCGATCGCGAGGCGATCGAGGAAGGTTTCGATGTCTTCACGGGCGAGCACGGGTCGTCCTCCGCTGACGGGGTGTTCCGGCACTACGCACGCGCCGAACACCGGTTTCGTGGGTGCTGCTGAAGTTACCGGCCGGGGCTCAGCGTCGCTTGATCTCGACCAGCCGTTCCCTGGCCAGGCGCCGACCGGTGGGCGTCGCCGCCAGGCCGCCCCCGGCGGTCTCGCGGTAGCGCACGTCCATCTCCTTGCCGATCTGGCCCATGGTGTCGATGACCTCGTCGGCGGGGATGGCGAAGGTGACGCCGGCCAACGCCATTTCGATGGCCGCCAATGCAATGGCGGCGCCGGTGGCGTTGCGGAACACGCAGGGCAGCTCGACCAGGCCGCCCAGCGGGTCGCAGACGAGCCCCAGCGTGCCCTGCTGGGCGAGCGCGACCGCGTGCCCGGCTTGCGCCGGTGTGCCGCCGAGCATCTCGACGGCGGCGCCGGCGGCCATCCCGGCGGCAGCGCCGGTCTCGGCCTGGCAGCCGCCCTCGGCGCCGCTGAGCGAGGCGCGTTCGGCCACCACGGCACCGATGAGTCCGGCGCAGGCCAGGGCGCTGATCAGCGCCTCGTCGTCGAGGCCCCTGGCGTCGGCCAACCCCGTGAGCACGGCGGGCAGCACACCGGCCCCTCCTGCCGTGGGGGCGGCGACGATCACGCCCATCGCGGCGTTGACCTCCTGCACGGCGAGCGGGGCCGGTGCGCAGCTTGGCGGCGTCGCCTCCGACCAGGCCGGAGTTGGACATCAGGTCACCGCGCAGGCCGTCCGTGATGGCCGTGCGCATCACCGCCAGCGCCCGGCCGAGCGCATCACGGATCTCGCTGATGGGACGCCCTTGATCGCGGGCTTCCGTCTCCAGGGCCACCTGGGACAGCGACTTGCCCTGCGCCTCGGCGTCGGCAATCGCTTCGCGCATGGAACGGTACATCAGGCACTCACCTTGTCGAGACGGAAAGCCCACTTGACCCACGGGAGCGAACGGATCGTGTCACGGATCTGCTCGTCCGGGGGTTCATCGACTTCGATGACCATGAACGCGTCGCCACCGCGATGCCGCCGCGAGAGTCTGAGCGTGGCGATGTTGATGTCCTGCTCGGCGAGCAACCCGGTGATGCGGGCCACGGACCCCTTCACGTCCTCCGCGACGAGCACGATGGTGTGGTGGCTGCCGGAGATCTCGACGGGAAAGCCGTCGACGTCGGACACCATCACGCGGCCGGCGCCCAGCGACGCCCCCGTCAGGATGTGACGACGATTACCGCGCTCCACCATCATCCGCATGGTATTGGGATGCACCTCCCCTTCACCGCCGAGCGTGGTCTTCTCGAACTGGTAGTCGACGCCCTCGGCCTCGGCGATCTCGAGTGCGGTGCGCAGACGCTCGTCGTCGGGGCGGAAGCCGAGAAGGCCACCGACCACCGCCTTGTCGGTCCCGTGCCCCTCGCCGGTGCGGGCGAAGGACCCGTGGAGCTCGATGTGGGCGCGTTCGGGGGTCCCGCCCACCAGTCCGCGGGCCAGCAGCGCGAGGCGGCAGGCACCGGCGGTGTGGGAGGAGCTGGGGCCGACCATGACCGGCCCGATGATGTCCAGGAGGGATGGCACGCGGGGGCGGATTGAGGGCTGGGGAACGGGACGACGTATGACAGGAAAGCTATGGCCGGTCGATGCGCCGTGCATTGCGCCGCGCCGGAGTGAGCATCGGCTTGAGGAACCGCCCCGTGTGGCTCTCCTTCACCTTGGCCACCACCTCCGGCGGCCCTTCGGCCACGATGGTCCCGCCCCGCACGCCACCGTCCGGCCCCAGGTCCACGATCCAGTCCGCCGTCTTGATCACGTCGAGGTTGTGCTCGATCACCAGCACCGTGTTCCCGCGGTCCACCAGCTTGTGCAGCACGTCGAGCAGCATGCGCACGTCCTCGAAGTGCAAGCCGGTCGTGGGCTCGTCGAGGATGTACAGGGTGCGGCCGGTGTCGCGCTTGCTCAGCTCGGTGGCCAGCTTCACGCGCTGGGCCTCACCGCCTGAGAGCGTGGTCGCGCTCTGGCCGAGGTGGATGTAGCCGAGGCCCACGTCGTTGAGGGTGCGCAGCTTCTGGGCGATGCGCGGCTGGTTCTCGAACACGCTGATCGCGTCCTCGACCGTCAGGTCCAGCACGTCGGCGATGCTGAGGCCGCGAAAGCGCACCTCCAGCGTCTC
>CAYSFN010000149.1:0-5688 GCA_964430045.1 uncultured Gemmatimonadaceae bacterium | reverse complement strand
CCCCTGACCTCTTGAATGCCATTCAAGCGCTCTCCCAACTGAGCTACGCCCCCGGCATGCCCAACCGACGTGCTGTCCGACTGGAACACAAAATTGTACTTGGCTGTATGTCTCAAGTCAAGCGACGGGGACTCTGGCGATTCTCCGCCAAGCGAGTATCTTCCTCCCCTTCACTATCTCTCCAACTGCTGACGAGCGCGGAGGCGCCGAGCGATGAGCAGCGCGAAGACCCCGCGTCGCCCCAATACAACCGGATCGACCAGAGCCCCGGCCAGGCCGGCGGCGAAGGCCGCGGCCAGGCCGTCCGGCAAGGCCACGTCGAAGTCCGCGTCCGCCGGTAGGACCACGCCGAAGCCACCTGTGAAATCCACTGCGAAGTCGTCCGTGAAACCCACGCCGAAGTCGACGGCGAAGACCGCCACGAAGCTGCCGGCCAAGGCCACCGCGAAGTCTCCGGCGGCGTCGAAGCCGGTGTCGACGGCGTCGTCGAAGCCGGCCGCGAAGGCCTCGGCCAAGGTCGTCGGCACCTCGCCGCCGAACGGCAAACCCGCCGGCAAGGGACGCCTCGCCCCGGTCAACGCTTCGACCGCGGCGCCCGTCAATGCTGTGACGAAGCGAACGGCAGCAGCAACACCGTCTGCGTCGGCTCCGTCACCTGGCGCCAAGGCGTCTCTCGCCGCGTCAGCCCCAAAGTCCAAACCCCCCGCAATGCCTGAAGTCAAAAAGCGTCGTCGTGGCAAGGCGACGCCTGTCGGAATCGCGCCCTCGGAGCCCGAGCGCGACATTCTCGACCAGTATCTCTACGAAGTCTCCACCTACCCCCTCCTCAAGGCGCACGAAGAGATCGAGCTCGCCAAGAAGATCCGGGGCGGGGATCAGGACGCCCTCCAGGAACTCGTCAAGCGCAACCTGCGCTTCGTCATTTCCGTCGCCAAGAAGTACCAGAACCGCGGCCTCCCGCTCATCGATCTCATCGGCGAAGGGAACGTCGGCCTCCTGACTGCGGCGCGAAAGTTCGATCCCGACCAGGGCGTCAAGTTCATCTCCTACGCCGTGTGGTGGATTCGCCAGGCGATCCTCAGCTCGCTGGCCCGCCAGGGTCGCACCGTCCGCGTGCCGCTGAACCGCACGGCGGATCTGTCGCGCATCATCAAGGCCAGCGAGATCCTGCGGCAGAAGCTCCGCCGCGAGCCGGCCCCCGAGGAACTCGCGCAGGTGACCGGCCTCTCCGTGGACGTCGTCCAGTCGCTCGCCGCCCTCAACACCGGCGACGTCCGCCTCGACGCCCCGATGGACCCCGAGGGCGACCGCTCGCTCATCGAGCGTTTCGTCGCCGACGAGATGCCCGACACCGAGGAGGAGGCCATGAACCGCTTCCTCACCGACGAGATCGAGACGGCGCTCAACACCCTGCCGCCGCGCGACGCGAAGGTCCTCCGGCTCTACTTCGGCCTCGAAGGGGGGCGCGAGCACACGCTCGAGGAAATCGGTTCCATGCTCGGCGTGACCCGCGAGCGCGTCCGGCAGTTGCGCGACCGGGCGCTCAAGCGGCTCCGCGAGGGCGACGTCGGGCGCGCCCTGGGCAGCTTCGCCGCGTAGCGGCGCGCCGGGCCGGACAACGGGCGGGGCTCCCTTTCGGTTCGCCGAGGGTGGAGCCCCGCAACGTTGTCGGACCAATGCACGCCGCCGCCCCGGGCCTGCCCACCCCCGTGCCCCGACCCGCCGCCGCGGCGCTATTATTCTCCCACCGGTATGATCCACATCGACGCCCTCACCAAGTCGTTCGGCGACAAGCACGTCCTGCGGGGATTCTCGCTCGACGTGCAGGAGGGCGAGACCATGGTCATCCTCGGCTACTCGGGGTCGGGGAAGTCCGTGGCCATCAAGCACATCGTGGGGTTGCTCGCGCCGGACGCCGGCACGGTGCTGGTCGACGGCCTCGACGTCCCCACGCTCACCCGGCAGCAGTTGTACGCGCTCCGGGCCAGGATCGGGTACGTCTTTCAGTTCGCCGCCCTCTTCGACTCGCTCAGCGTCGGCGAGAACGTGTCGATGGGCCTGCGCAAGCAGGGCCTGCTGACCGCGAAGGAGATCGAAGTCCGCGTCGCCGAGGCCCTCGACCTGGTCGATCTCCCCGAGGTCCTGACCAAGCGGCCGGCCGAGCTCTCCGGGGGGATGCGCAAGCGCGTGGGCATCGCCCGCGCCGTGGCCCTGCGGCCCAAGTATCTCCTCTACGACGAGCCGACCACCGGCCTCGACCCCGTCACCACGGCGGTCATCGACCGGCTCATCATCCGCATGCGGGAAACCCTGGGCGTGACGAGCATCGTCATCACGCACGACATGCAGAGCGCGTACCGCGTCGGCTCGCGGATCGCGATGCTGTACGAGGGCCGCGTGCAGCAGGTGGGGACCGTGGACGAGATCCAGCACACCCGCGACCCCATCGTGCGCCAGTTCATCGAGGGCCGCGCCGATCTCGACGAGGACGCGGCGTGAGCGCGAACGAACCGCTCCCCCGCGAGGAGGTCTCGGCCGGTGGCGTCGTCATGCGGTGCATCGACGACGTCCCCCACTATCTCCTGATCCGCGACCCCTACCGCAACTGGGGGTTTCCCAAGGGCCACCTCGAGGCGGGGGAATCGCCGGAAGACGCGGCCCGTCGCGAGGTCGCGGAGGAAACGGGCATCCGCGTGCAGGCCGTCCGCGCGACGCTGGACTGCATCGACTGGCACTTCCGCTTTCGGGGCCGACCGGTCCACAAGACCTGTCACTTCTTCCTGATGGAGACGGACGACGCCACGACGCAGCCCCAGCGGAACGAGGGCATCACGGCCTGCCGGTGGGCGCCCTTCGAGGAGGCCGTGCGCCTGCTCGCCTACGAGAACGCGCGGATCGTGCTGCGCCAGGCGCACGCGCTGGTTCGCGGCGACGGTCTCCCCAGCGCCCACGGCTAGCCCATGCCCCTGCGCCGCGCGGTGGAGCCCGCCGCCCCCGTGCTGTCTCCGCCGCCGACGGTCGCGGTGTACTCGCCCCGGGAGCCGTTCCGCTCGCGCGTGCGCCACCTCATCCCGCGTCGGCGCAGCCGGATCGTCATGGCCAGGTCGGCTACGGATCTCGACCGGCTGTTCCGGCGTGAGCTGATCGACGTGGTGGTGCTCGATGTAGCCGCCGCGACCAACGACACCTGGCGTGCCGTGGCGCTTGCGGACGAGTTCCCCTCCGCGCCGTTCCTCGCGGTCACCCCGTATCGTGGCGGCGATGGTCCGACCATCGCCCGCAGCGCGCAGTGCGGCATGGCCGACATCCTCGCCACAGGCGTCGACGACGCCCTGCTGCGTGAGGCGGTGCACACCCACGCCTTCAGCCGACGCTTCGCCCGGGCCCTGCGCACGCCGCCGTCGGCGCTCGGCCTCGACGGTCCGCTGCAGCGGCAGGCCTGGAGCATCCTCGTGGGGCAGGGTGGTCGGTCGATCCGCACGGACGCCGTGGCCAGGCAGGTCGGGATGACGCGCGAGCACCTGTCGCGCCGCTTCGCCGCTGGCGACGGGGCGAACCTCAAGCGCATCATGGACCTCGTGCGCGTGCTCGCGGCGGCCGAGCTGTGCAAGAACCCGGGGTACGACACCGGCGACGTGGCGTCCGTGCTGCGCTTCGCCTCGCCGTCGCATCTGTCCACCACGGTCACGCGCGTCACGGGCGCCCGCGCCGAGTCGCTGGCCCGGCTGCGGTCGGGCGACCTGATCCGGCGTTTCGTGGATGGGCGGAGCCGGTCGCTGGGCTGAGGGGGGGGACTCCGACGACCAAGAACCAGCTTCGCTTTCGATGCAAGGGGAGATTCCTGATGGCGAATGACGACCGGGGCTTCCGGGTTCTGGCGGTGGTCCTGCTGATGTCTTGCGCATCAGCAGTCGCCGGCCAGAGCCCGGCCTCTGTGCAATCCGTTGTTGGAGCGCGACCAGTCGGCGGGGTGCCCGCAGACGTGTATCGCGTGCAAGGAGCGGCCTTCGCCGGGCCGACTCGCGTGTTCGTCGCGGATCAGGAACTCAGGTTGCTGCTTGTTGACGTGGGTCGAGCGGTCGTGTCCCGGGTCGTCGGCGGACGTGGGGATGGCCCCGGGGAGTACCGCAACATCTCGACCATCATCCCGTGGCGAGGTGGCGTCCTCGTGGCGGACTTGGCACTGCGTCGACTTACGGTGCTTGATTCGGCGGGTACCGTTCAGGGAACGGCCAGCCTGACCCGTGATGGACGACTGATCGAGCCGGTCGGCGCACTTCGGGATGGACGGGTGGTGGTGGTGTCCCGTCGCCGAACGCAGGTGCCGCGTCAGTCAGAGTTCGTCGTGGACTCGGTCGACGTCGGACTGTGGTCCGTGGGCCAGTCGGCAGTGCAATGGATCGGCGCAGAAGCACGGGAGAATCGCGCCGTTGCTGTGGACCAGGGAGGCGTCACGGAATACGCGGTGCCATTTGCCGGACGTGCATTGATGGTCGCCGGCGATCGGCATGTTGTGCTCACGCGACCCGATGCAGGTGGAGTGGTCGCGCTGGCTGCCGACGGAGCGGCCACCGTCATCGCATCCCCCCGGTCGGTCAACTCCACACTGCGACGTGAAGAGGTATCGCGCTATCGCGATAGTCTGCTTGGCGCCATTCGTCGCAGTCCAGTGCGCGTGAAGGATGCCGAGAGCAGGGTGGAGAGGACTTTTGGTCCGGACTTTCCACTGCACGTCGCTGCTTGGAGCGTGACCCGCATGGTGGCGGACGGCTCGCGGGTGTGGATCTGCGAATGTGGAGCGGCCGCCGAGAGGGAACGGACATGGCGCGAGGTGACCCTGCTCGATCGACAGGAAGGCCGACGGGTCGCGGTCGGGTCCCACGAGGAGATTCTCGTGATTCTCGAGGGGGTCGCGTTGCTGTCGCGCGTCGATGCCGATGGCGTTGCGGAAATAATCCTCGCCCGGCTGTAATCACCTCTCTCGTTCCCTGCCAACGGCGCTGGCGTTGGCAGGGAGTGAGGGGGAGCGCTCCTGTGTCGGCCGCTGCTTCGGGTTTTTGTCGGTTCCGAGGGCTCGCAGCCCCCCCCTCCCTTGGATTGCCCGAACTTTGTGACTATTTTCACAAGCTACGCCTTTTCCAAGGCGCTTCCTGGTTCGACCTTACGCACGCCACTCTGATCATGGCTTCCGAGACCCTTCTGCGCCCCAGCGAGATCAAGGACATCCTGCTCCGCGAGATCGAGGCGGCGGATCTGCATCAGCTCGACGTCGAGGACGTCGGCACCGTCATCGAGGCGAAGGACGGCATCGCCCGCATCTACGGCCTGCAGAAGGCGATGGCGGGTGAAATGCTCGAGATCTCGGTGAAGGCCACGGGCGAGAAGATCACGGCACTCGCGCTGAACCTCGAAGAGGACAACATCGGCGCCGGCATCCTCGGGGACTACCTCAAGCTCAAGGAGGGCGACGAGGTGCGGCGCACCGCGCGCGTCCTCGAGGTGCCGGTCGGCCCCGCGCTCGTCGGCCGTGTCGTCGACCCGCTCGGCCGTCCCATCGACGGCCTCGGCCCCATCGAGGCGACGATGTCGCGCAAGGTCGAGAGCCCGGCGCCGGGCATCATCGTGCGGCAGCCCGTGAAGGAGCCCCTGCAGACCGGCATCAAGGCCATCGACGCCATGATCCCGATC
>CAYSFN010000148.1:3272-5856 GCA_964430045.1 uncultured Gemmatimonadaceae bacterium | reverse complement strand
GATCTCCGTGATGCGGCCGCGGGGAATCCCCCCGATGCCGATGGCCGCATCGAGGTTGATCGCGCCCGTGGGAATCGCGTCGACGCGCGGACGCGTGTCCGTGCCCAGGCGCATGATCGCGCCCTTGCCGTGGGACTTCTCGATCTGCTGGATGGCGAGCGCGAGCGCTTTCTTGCGGTCGTCTGACACGGCTGCGGAGGTGGCCATGGGAAGTGATCCTGTGTCGAGTGTGAGGGCCTCGACCGACGGGAATCTACCCGCCGGTACGGGGTTTCCGAACCCCGAATAAAATACGAAGATGCGCGCGTTCGTGCTAGTGGGACACGACAACGTCGAATGCGTTCTCCACGTGGCGGACCCGTACCAGGCCGCCAACGATTGCAACTCCAATCACATCAAAGCGATAGCTCTCGTCGGCTCGGCCGTGACGAGTTATCCACATTCGCGCGGAACGGCTCAGCTCCCGCCGTTTGCGCCAGTGGACCGCCTCGACCGGGTCCCCAAAGTCGAAGCCGGTGCGGGCCTTGACCTCGACGAAGGCCACCGTCCCGTGCTGCTCCGCCACCAGGTCGATGTCGCGGTGACCATCCCGGAAGCGGCGGTGCAGCACGCGCCAGCCCTGCCGCACGAGCCAGCGTTCGGCAATGCGCTCACCCAGCGCGCCCAGGCGCTGGTTGTGATGCGGCGCAGGGGCCGCGGCGGAAGTGGTGTTCGTGGGCACAGGCGCAGTGTACAAGCGCCGGTGCGGGAGTGCGTCACCGGAATCGTGCGGGCGGCGGCGGAATCACGCAGAGCCTCAGGGCTCGCCGGGCGTGGGGTCAACGGGCTCTCACGCAGCCGAACGCGATGGAGCGCCGCGACGCCTCACCGCCGCCGGTACACCAGCACCGACGGCACCCCATCGGCGTCGTTCGCCACCACGAGCACCTCGGCCGCGCCGACCTCCACGCTGTGCGCACTCACCGGCAGCGTGATCCGCGACCTGATGCCACCATCCGCCCCCACGCCGACCAGCTCGGTGGTGCCCGCCGACACCGCCGGCAGCTCCAACCACAGCTCGTCCGTCGACGATGCCACCACACGCAAATAAGGCGGCGCCTCCGTCGGCCACGACAGGCCGCTGATCAGTTGCCGCATCTGCGGGCGCATCGGTCCCGGCACCATGTCCAGCAACTCCGCACCGGCCCGTTCGCGCATCGCAGCCGTGACCGGGCGTGGCGGCAACGGCACCCGCAGCGGCCGCACGCCGCCGTTCGCGCCGAGCCGCAGCACACCGGCCGAGTCAGCCGTGCCGACCACCAGCTCATCCCCGGCGAAGCCGATGCTCGTGTTGCGGCCCAGCGGGCGAGGCCCTGCCCCACCGCCCAGCATCACGAACTCCTGGCTCGGCACCGTCGCCCCGGCCGCGAAGCGCCACGTCCCACGCTCCGCCGCGAGCATCTGCGACGTGCCACGCCGGATCCCCGGCGCGACCTCGGCGAGCCCGGTGGGGCCGGCGAGCACCGCGAAGCGACTACCGGTTTGGGCGCAGGCCACCGCCGTCACGCCGCCCGCCCCCTGCGGCAGGGCTTCCCGCAAGTTGATACCAACCGTCAGCGCGCCCCCCGGCGTGAGCACGTCGATGCTGCCGCGCGGCAGGTCGAACACGAACACCGAGTCCGTCCCACAGGACGACACCCAGAACACACGGCGGAACTCTCCGGGCCCCTGCCCTGCCCGGCCGACCGTGGCGCTGAGCCGCCCCGCACGGTCGAAGACCCGCAGGGCCGTCTGCTCGGCCACCACGATGCGGCCGTCACGCGTCCGTGTGGCCGCCAGCGGCGCGTCGAGCTGCACCACGCCCGCGTCGGACTCCGCGCGAATGGTCAGCGTCGGGGTGGCCTCGACGCCCGTGGCCTGCGCGAAACACGGCAGCGGGGCGAGCAGGACGGCGGCAGGGGCGAGGAATCGGCGCATGGGGGGGGGAGGCGAGTGAGGACAGCGTCAGCGTCGGCGTTCCGCCGGATGTTCTCGACTCACGGCAAGCCGACCGCGTGGACAGCTTCGTGCAAGCTGTGAACAGGAGCTGCCGCCAGTTATCGCTCGATGGAGCCTACGATCCTGTAAAAAGGAACCCAGTGACGCGCATCGCGGGGACGATGAAACCGGTACTCCTCGAGAAGAGTAACCCAACCATGGTCCGTGTAACCTTCAAAGACAACGGTATCACCGACGACCCTCCGGCCACGAACAGCGACTCGCGGGATGATACGGCGGTTCTGCGGCGCATTCGCGCATTCCTCCAGCGTTCGGTAGCGTGGGGGAGGTTGCTTTGAATCTACGGGGAGTTCCCCGCTCTGACCAAAGAGGTCAGGCAGTTCGCAGAACTCGATGGGTGTCGAATCACGCAGAAAGCCATACCGTATGAACGTGACTCCCCGAACGACCTCGCTGGGGGGCATTCCAGAGCCGGTTGATTGACCGACGGCAGGAACTGCAACCAGCATCGCCAGCAGCAGAATGCGGATCACTGGATGCATGGGGTTACCGCGGCAGCGGGATGTTTAGGTTATGAATCATGCTGAATCGAATCGACCCGCTCCTG
>CAYSFN010000148.1:0-3172 GCA_964430045.1 uncultured Gemmatimonadaceae bacterium | reverse complement strand
GCCCCTATCCGGGTCCCGCCACGCCCCTCACAACGCATCCAGGTCCTGCAACCCCATCAACACGTCCCGCGGCTTGCTCCCGTCCGGCGGCCCCAGCACGCCGGCCAGATGCAGTTGGTCGATGATCCGCGCCGCGCGCCCGTAACCGATCTTGAGCCGCCGCTGCAACAGCGACGTGGACCCGCCCTGATGCTGAATGCAGATCTCCGCCGCCTCGCGGAACAGCTTGTCGCGGTCCCCCGCGTCCTCCGCCGAGGCGTCGCCACCGCCTGACTCGGCGGCCTCCTGCGCGCGCACCTTCTCCAGGATGTCCTCCTCGCCGTCCGGCCGCGCCACGGCCACCACGGCCTCGCCCGCCGCCAGCCGCGCCTCGCGCCGCTCCTCGTACCACGTCATCAACCGCTCGGTCTCGTCGTTGGCCAGGAACGCCCCCTGCAGGCGGTCGGGCTCGCTCTTGCCCGGCGGAACGAACAGCATGTCGCCATTGCCAAGCAGCGACTCCGCGCCACTCCCGTCGATGATGGTGCGCGAGTCCACCTGCGAGGCCACGCGGAACGCGATGCGGCTGGGAAAATTGGCCTTGATCAGTCCCGTGATGACGTTCACCGAGGGCCGCTGCGTGGCGAGGAGCAGGTGGATGCCGATGGCCCGCGCCTTCTGCGCCAGCATGGCCAGCGGTGTCTCCACCTCGCCCTGCACGGTCATCATCAGGTCGGCCAGTTCGTCGATCACCACCACGATGTACGGCAGGATCCCGCCGGTGTAGGCGTTGACCTCGAAAGCCACGTCCGGCCGCCTGGGGTTCCTGAGTGGCGTGCCCGCCCGCACCTTGGCGTTGAAGTCCTGCAGGTTGCGCGCGCCGTTTTCGGCCAGCAGGCGGTAGCGGTCCTGCATTTCCATCACGGCCCACTTGAGCACCGCCGCCGCGTCGCGGTTGTCGGTGATGACCTTGTGGCGCAGATGCGGCAGCGCGTTGTACACGCTGAGCTCGACCATCTTGGGGTCCACCATCAGGAAGCGCAGCGTCTCGGGCGTGTGCCGGTACACCAACGACGTGATGATGGTGTTCACGCACACCGACTTGCCGCTGCCCGTGGCACCGGCAATGAGCAGATGCGGCATCTTGGCGAGGTCGGCGATCACCGGCTTCCCCTCGAGGTCCTTGCCCAGTGCAATGGGGAGCGCGCGCTGCGTGGAGGTGTACTCCCGCGACTCGAGCAGGTCGCGCAGGACCACGGACGCCCGCGTCGGGTTGGGCACTTCGACGCCCACGGCACCGCGCCCGGGAATCGGCGCCACGATGCGGATGCTCGCCGCGCGCATGGCCAGCGCGATGTCGTCGGCCAGCGTCGCGATCTGCCGCACCTTCACACCCGGCGCCGGCGTGATCTCGTACTGCGTGACCGTGGGGCCACTGGTGCGGCCGGTGATCTCGCCCTCCACCTTGAAGGTGCGCAGCGCGTCCATCAGGCGCGCACCGTTCTCGGTCAACGCCTGATCGTTCAGCCCGGCATCGTGCGGCGGCGGCTCCCGGAGCAGCGCCAGCGGCGGCAGCGTGTCGTCGGGCGCCGGCAGCGGCGCAGACACGATGGCAGCGGCAACGGCCTCCTCGCGGCTCGCGGCCGCCGACGCCCTGGTCCTGGCCTTCGCACGGGCCTGATCGGTGGCCGACTCGTCCGCGTTGCGGGCCACCGCAGGCGGCTGCACCGCTCGCGCATCGACTGGCGCGAGCGAGGGGTCCAGCGCCGGCAGCTCCGCCGCGTCTGGCGCCATGCGCTCCGCCAGCGTGAGCGTGCGACGCCGCGGCAGGCGCGGGGTCAGGTGCAGCAGCTCGCGCAGCGGGTTCCACGCAATGGTTGCCACGGTGAGCGCCGAGAACAGCAGAACGACCACCAGCCACGCCCCCGCCTCGCCGACCAGGGACCGCACGTAGTGTGCGGTAAAGCCGCCCCAGAGCCCCGCCACGGGGTCCAGCAACCCTGCGTCGGGGGTGACGCCGCGGGCCAACCCGGCCGCCAGCGGCAGCAGCAGCGCCAGCAGCGACGTGAAGATCAGCCACTGCCGGTCCCCCGCCGCCGCCAGCCTCCCGAACAGCCGCAGGGCCTGCACCAGCGGAATCAGCGGTACGACGATCGCGCCCGCCACGCCCAGAAAGCCGAGCAACGCCCAGCTCACGCAGCCGCCCACGGGGCCAAAGGGCCCGATGGCCGCGCTGCAGGCCGCCCCGTCGGGCACACGCATCAACAGCAGCGAACCGGCCAGGAACAGCGCGACAATGGCCAGGGCCACGCCCGCCAATTCGCGGACCATGCGGGGAGCTGCCGGAGCAGCGACTGGGGCGTCAGCCGGCGGCGCGGCGGGCGCGTCGACCGGCGTCTGGAGCTTCTTTCTGGGCGGCATGGGGCGGGGCGGCGGGCGGCGCGCCGCAGCTACGGCACGCTCTCAGGGATGACGGGTGCCGCCGGGGGGGCGTCACGGAGCGCCGCACGATGCCAATACCGCAGGCTGACCCTACCGTCGACGGGTCACCCGAGCGATCTCCTCGGCGAGCAGCGAATCGGCGACCGCCTCGGTCAGTGACCCAGACACTTTGACGGACCCGAACAGTGAGGACGGCGTCGCCGTGAACCCGAGTGCCCGCGCCTCCCGCCGGTCGCGATGCACGTCCGCCGCATAGCGCTCCGTCCGGACGCACTCCTCCAACGCATCGAGATCGGGCACCGCGGCACTGTCGGCGAGCCGTCGCCAGCCGTTGCGTACGCGGCCGATCTCCTGGTACCGGAAGGCCGCGTCCTGAAAGGGACGGAACACCCCTTGCTCGTTGGCGCAACGCGCCGCAAGGTGCACGTTGAAGATGGGGCCTGCGGAGTCGAGCACGAAGTCCTTGTACACGACGGCTGCGTGCTGGGGGTACTTGTCCAGCAGCCGAGCCAGCGTGGTCGAATACTCCGCACACCAGCCGCAGCCGTAGTCGCTGAACACGATGATGGTCGCCGCGGGCTCGGGCTCACCGACCGCGATACCGGTGCGACCCAGTTCGAACAGCTTGGCAGCGGTCAGCGTCGACCCCTGAGACTGATACAGCACCGTGGCACCCCCGACCAGCAGCACCAGCGCGGTCACGACGGTCACGCGGTCGATCCAGCGCCGCATCGGTCAGCGCCTCGCGCGG
>CAYSFN010000147.1:0-5864 GCA_964430045.1 uncultured Gemmatimonadaceae bacterium | reverse complement strand
TGCCTTCCTCGCCCTGACGTCGCTGAAGGTGCGCTGATGTTCGACACGTGGAGCGGCCGTGAAGCCGCGGTGATCGGACTCGGGCGCAGCGGACGCGCCGCCGCCCTGCTGCTCGCGCAGCACGGCGTGGACGTCTATGCCTCGGACAGCGGGAGCACGCCGGCCCTCGCCGACAGCGCGGCGGCCATCGCCACGGCGGGCATCGCCACGCAGGTCGGCGGCCATGACCTGGCACGGATCGCGCGCGCCTGCGTCCTCGTCGTCAGCCCCGGTGTCCCACCGGATGCCCCACCCCTGACCGCCGCCCGCGCGGCCGGCGTCGCGATCGTCAGTGAACTCGATCTCGCCCTCACCGCCCTGCCGGAGGCCGCGATCATCGCCGTCACAGGCACGAACGGCAAGTCCACGACCACCGCGCTGATCGCGCACCTCCTGCGTGCGCTCGGCCATGACGCGGTGGCCGCCGGCAATATCGGCATTCCGCTCTCCACCTTCGCACGCCGCCCCACGCCGCCCGCGTGGTTCGCCCTCGAGGTGTCGTCGTTCCAACTGCACGACACGCAGCGCCTCGCGCCGCGGGTCGGGGTGCTGACCACCCTGTCGCCCGACCACCTCGACCGGTACGACTCCCTCGAGGCCTATCACGCCGACAAGGCGCGGCTGTTCCAGCACGCCACGCCCGCGTCCCGGTGGGTGAGCAACGCCGATCAACCGGCGGTCCGTGCGATGGTTGCCGGTGTCGCCGGGACGCACGCCACGTTCAGCACCGAGGCCCGCGACGCGGACGCATGGTTCGATCGCGACGTCGGGGAGCTGATCGTCGATCACGAGGTCCTGCTGCCGCGCCACGAACTCGCCCTGCTCGGGGATCACAACGTGGCCAATGTCTTCGCCGCCGCGCTCGCCGTCACGCGGGCGGACCCGGGACACGCCCATCCGTCCGCCCGTGCGCGCCTGGCCGACGCCGTGCGCTCGTTCACCGCCCTGACGCACCGGCTCGAGCCCGTGGGCGAGGTCGACGGGGTCCTGTGGATCAATGATTCCAAGGCGACGAACGTCGATTCGGCCACGGTGGCCGTCGCCGGGATGCAGCGCCCGACCATCCTCCTGCTCGGCGGGCGCCACAAGGGCAGCAGCTATCGCGCGCTCGCGCCGGTCCTCGCCCCGTGGGTGCGCCAGGTCGTCGCGTTCGGCGAGGCCGCGCCCCTGATCGAAGCGGACCTCGCGGGGCTGGTGCCGGTGGAGCGCTGCGAGGGCGGGTTCGCGTCCGTGATCGCGCGCGCGCGGGCACTCGCGCAGCGCGGCGACGCCGTGCTGCTGTCCCCGGCCTGCTCCAGTTTCGACATGTTCGAGAACTACGAGGTGCGGGGCGCCGAGTTCCGGCGGCTCGTGCTCCCGCGATGAGCAGCGGCGGCGTCGTGCAGGAGCGATTCCCGTTGCGGATGGGCGTCGAGGCGCGCGCGCTCGTCATCGTGACTGCGGTTCTGCTCGCGTTCGGGCTCGCCGTCCTCTACAGCGCGAGCGCCTACGAGGCGACGCGCGTCGGCCGGTCGAGTGCGTACTTCCTGGTGCGGCAGTTGACGGGTGCCGGCGCCGGCGCCGTGCTGTTCATGTTCTGCGCCAAGCTCGACCCGGAACGGTGGCGCGCGTGGGCGTGGCCGCTGATGCTCATCGCGGTCGCCGCGATGGGCGCGACCATCCTGCCCGGCATGGACGCGACCTTCGGGTCGAAGCGATTCCTGTTCGGGTCCGGGCTGCAGCCCTCGGAATTCGCGAAACTCGCCGTGGTGATCTGGACCGCGATGCTCGCGGTGAAGAAGACCGAGACGGGGCTGCGCCGACTGTCCAAGGGACTCGCCCCCTTCCTGCTCGTGGTCGGGGTGCTCTCGGGCATCGCCTACCTGCAGCCCGACTACTCCGTGGCCGGACACTTCGTGCTGCTGATGGCCGTGGTGCTGTTCATGGGGGGCGCACGCATCGGTCATTTCATCTTCCTCGGGGTGGCCGCGATCCCCGCACTCTGGGCCGCGGTCGGGAGCAGTGGCTACGCGCGGGACCGCGTCGTCGCTTTCCTCAACCCGATGGCCGCCTCGTCGGCCGACAAGCTCTATCAGCTCACCCAGTCCCTGGTCGCCGCCGGGAGCGGGGGCGTGTTCGGCGTCGGGTTCGGCGAGGGGCGCCAGCAGATGGGCTATGTGCTTTTCGCCTACACCGACTTCATCGGGAGCATCATCGCCGAGGAGTGGGGCCTGCTCGGCATGCTCTTCGTCACCGCCCTGTACGCCGTGTACGGCGCACTGGGCTTCCGGATCGCGGCGGCGGCGGCGACCCCGTTCCAACGGCTGGTGGCCGTGGGACTCACCGTCAATCTGCTGGTGACGGCGTACGTGCATCTCGGTGTCGTGATCGGCCTGCTGCCGACGACGGGCCTGACGCTGCCCTTCATCTCGTACGGGCGTTCCAACCTGCTGCTGTCCCTGATCTCGACCGGGATCCTCTGCGCCATCGGCAGTCAGCGTGAGCGGGTGATCGGGGCCCACGCGACCGACCCCCTCGCGGTTCCCGTCCGGTGAGGGTCCTGTTCGCAGGTGGTGGCACCGGCGGCCACCTGTATCCCGGGCTGGCGATCGCGCGCGCGCTCGTCGCCGTGCGTCCTGACGTGCGACCGCACTTCGTCGGGGCGCAGCGCGGCATCGAGCGCGAGGTGCTGCCCACCACGGAGTTCCCCTTCACGCTGCTCGACCTGCACCCCCTCTACCGGCCGCAAGTGTGGAAGAACTGGCGGACGTTGCGGGGCGCGCTGTCGGCGTGGCGCGGGGTGTCCGCCCTTGCGCGCGACGAGCCGCCGCAACTGGTCGTCGGTACGGGCGGGTATGCGAGTGCGGCGGCCCTCGCGTGGGGCGCACGGCACGGGCTGCCGCTCGTCCAGCACATCGGCGATGCGCTGCCGGGGCACGCCGCGCGACTCTTCGCGCGCTGGTCCACGGAATGCTACCTCGGGTTCGCGGAGGCCGAGCGGTCGCTGCCGGCGCATCCGACGCGCTATCACGTCACGGGGAATCCCATCCAACCGCCGCCGACCCCGCGTCCGGACGCCGCCGCCGCGCGGCGGGCGTGGGGGGCTCCGCCCGGTGCGACCGTCGTCCTGGCGTTCGGTGGAAGCCAGGGGTCGCTGGCGCTCAACACCGCCATCGCGTCGTGGGTGGACCAGGGGCTCCCGCCGGGCGTCTTTCTCCTGTGGGCGACGGGACGCGGGACTTATGCGCGCTTTGCGGAACGCCGCCGCCCCGGGGTGCGCATCGTCCCGTACCTGTCGCCGATCGCGGACGCCTACGCGGCCGCCGACCTCGCGCTGGTGCGCGGTGGGATGATGGGGACCGCGGAACTCTGTGAGTGGGGCATCCCGATGGTCGTCGTGCCGCTGCCCAGTGCGGCGGCGGACCATCAGACGAAGAACGCGCTGGCGCTGGAGCGCGCCGGCGCCGCGATCCACCTGCCACAGCGCGCGCTGTCGGCCGCGCGGCTGCACGACGTGATGGGAGGCCTGGCCGCCGACGCCGGGCGCCGCGCCGCGCTGGCGCGGGGCGCCCTCGCGCTCGCCAGGCCCGACGCCGCACACACGATCGCGACGCGAATCGCGGCGATGCTGGCGGCACCTCGCTAGTTTCCGCCGCGATGCCTCTCCTCGACACCACCGACCCGCGACCGGTCCACTTCGTCGGCATCGCCGGTGCCGGAATGACGGCGCTGGCCGAGCTCCTGCACCGCCGCGGGTGTGCCGTCACCGGCTGCGATCAGCAGCCGGCCGGCGCTACCGATCTTCGCGCACTGGGGATCGACGTGGCTGCCGGGCACGACCCGCACCACGTGCTCGGCCAGCGCGCGGTCGTCGTGTCGAGTGCGGTACCGGCGACCCACCCCGAGCTGCAGGCTGCGCGGGCGGCGGGCATCCCGGTGATCCGCCGCGCGGAGGCCCTGGCGGAGGCCACCGCCGGCGGCTGTCTCGTGGGCGTCGCAGGAACGCACGGCAAGACCACGACCACGGTGATGACCACCGAGGCCCTGGCCAGCGCCGATTTCGACCCGACGGGCGTGGTGGGCGGCCGGGTCGCGTCGTGGCAGGGCAATCTCCGCCGCGGTCGCGACGCCGTGTTCGTGGTCGAGGCCGACGAGTACGATCGCTCCTTCCTGGCACTGACGCCGACGGTCGCGGTGGTGACCAATCTCGAGGCGGATCATCTCGACATCTACCGGGACCTGGCCGACGTGCGTGCGGCGTTCGAAGCGTACGTGGCCCCCGCGCGCTACCTGGTATACTGCGCCGACGATCCGGGGGCGAACGCCTTGCCCTCGCCGCCAACGGCCGAGGTGGTGCGCTACGGCCTGCAGTCGCCCGACGCGCGCCTGGTCGCCCACGGGGTGCGTCGGCACGGCACGGGCCTGCGCTTCGTGGTCGCCTACGACGGCACGGACCGCGGTGAAGTGACGTTGCAGGTGCCCGGGGACCACAACATCCGCAACGCGCTCGCGGCGCTCGCGGTCGGCCTGCTCCTGGGGGCGACCGTCGAGGCGATGGCCCCGGGCCTGGCGGCGTTCCGCGGCGTCGACCGCCGGTTCCAGCGCATCGGGGCGTCGCAGGGCGTCGAGATCATCGACGACTACGCACATCACCCGACCGAACTGCGGGCGACGATCGCGGCGGCGCGCGAGGCCTTTCCCGGACGTCGCCTCGTGCTGGCCTTTCAGCCGCATCTGTACTCGCGGACCCGCGACTTCGCGGAGGACTTCGCGCAGGCCCTCGCCACCGCGGACGCGATCGTGCTCGCCGACCTCCACCCGGCGCGCGAGGCACCGATCGCCGGCATCAGCAGCGCGACCATCGCCGCGCCGCTGCGCGCGCTGGGGGCGAACCTCTGGTGGGAGGGACCGCGCGCCGAAGTCGCCGCCGCCCTCGCCACGCGGGTCCGCGACGACGACGTGGTGGTGACGGTCGGTGCCGGCGACATCACGCGCTGCGCGCCGGAGCTGCTGGCCATCCTCGAGGCGCGATGACGACCGGTGAGGGACCGCCGCCGGGGCGCTTGCGCCGCGTCAGTCGCCGGCTCGTGCGCGTGGCGGCCGTCGTGATGGTCGCGACGGCACCGTGGTGGCTGCAGGAACTGGAATACTTCCGCGTGCGGCGCATCGAGATCACCGGCACGCGCTACGTGCCCCCGGCCGCCATCCTCTCGGCCCTGGCGCTGGACTCCACGACGTCGATCTGGGCGCGCACCGGGCCCGTGGCGTCGCGCGTGCGCGCCCACCCGCAGGTGCGCGACGCGGTGATCCGCCGCAAGCTGCCGGGAACGCTCGTGATCGCGGTGACGGAGAACCTCCCCATTGCGCTGGTGGAGACGCCCGACGGGGTGATCCCGGTGGACCGCGACGCGCAGCCGCTCCCCATCGACCCGAGCCAGACGCCCCTGGACCTCCCGCTGGTCGCGCGGCGCGACACGGCGGCGCTGCGGCTCCTCGGCGACCTGCTGCTCGTGGAGCCGGCGCTGTTCGCGCGGGTCAGCGAGGTCCGATGGGACGCGGACGGGGGGATGCGCGTCATACTCGCAGGGGTCGATGTGCGAGCCGATGCCGGCGTCAGCGCCGAGCGGTTCGCCGAAATCGTCCCCGTCGAAGCGGACCTCCTGCGGCGCGGCCAGCGCGCGCGTGAACTCGACCTGCGATACCGCGACCAGATCGTCGCCCGGATTGAATGAGAGAAGATCGCCTTGTAGCGGGACTGGATATCGGATCGGCCAAGACCACTGCGGTCGTCGCGGAGGTCGTCGGGGACTTTCCCAAGCACCCGTCCATCAAGATCCTCGGCGTTG
>CAYSFN010000146.1:0-5879 GCA_964430045.1 uncultured Gemmatimonadaceae bacterium | reverse complement strand
TCGTGAACGTGACGGCGAGGATGCGATCGGCCGGAACCCCCTCGTCGCGGACCAGGCGCGTGATGCGCGCGGTGAGGACGCGGGTCTTGCCGGAACCGGCGCCGGCGAGCACCAGCATCGGGCCTTCGTCATGGGCCGCAGCCTGCGACTGCGCCGGATTCAGTGACGGAACGGGAACGGTCGGAGCGAACAGATTCACCCCGGCAAAGTAACCTCGAACACAGCGCCGTTCGACGAGGGCAGCAATCGCAGCGTGCCGCCGTGGTTCTCCTCGACGATGCGCCTGGTCAGGGAGAGCCCGATGCCCCAGCCACTCTCCTTGGTGGAGAACCCGGCGTCGAAGATCCGGCGCCGGTGCGCCCGGGGCACGCCCGGACCGTCGTCCGTGACGCGGAGCATGGCGCGGCCTCCCGGTACGAGCGCCGCCGCGACCGTGATCGTGCCGCCGGTCCGCGCCAGGGCGTCGACGGCGTTCTTGATCAGCGACTCGAGGACCCACTCCAGGAGCACGCGGTCGCCGTGGATCGGCACACCCGTCTCCGGTGCGTCGACGATGAGCGTGACGGGCGTCGCCAGCGAGGGCACCCGCGGCCGGAAGTACGCGACGACCCGCCCGGCGAGCACGGCCAGGTCGAGCGGTTCGCGCTTGGGCGGGCGGCCGATGCGCTCGAAACGGTGCGCCACGCGCTCCAGGCGCTCGAGATCCGCATCCATCTGCGTGAGCGCCCCGTCGAGGAGGGGGTCGCCGGCACGTTCGCGCAGCACCTCCATCCACCCGTGCAGACTCGACAGGGGGGTCCCCAACTGGTGCGCCGACTCGCGCGCCATCCCCGCCCAGACCCGCTCCCGCTCGGCGCGGCCGTGGGTCATCAGGATCATGACGCCCGCCACGAGCAGCAAGGCGATCGACGCCGCCTGCAGAATCGGGATCACACGCAGGCCGCGGACCAGTTTCGTGGAGCCGAAATGTACGGTCCCGACGAGGGGATCGGTGTGCGGTGGGTTCTGGCGGTCGAGCTCTTCGATGATCCGACGGACCTGCGGGTCATCGAGTCGCAGGTCCGCCCCGATATTGGCCATGGCCGTCGGCGTCCCCGCCGTGTCGGTGATCACGAGCGGAACCCCTGCCTCGCGGATCATCGTGGCGAGATCCGAGAGGGCGACGATCCCCGTCTCATCCCGCAGGTCGTTGAGCCCGTAGAACACGCGCGCATACATCTGCGAGGTCCGCTCCGCTTCCACGCGGAGTTCGCGGACCACCCGCTGCGTATAGAGTACGAACGACCCCAGCAGCACCGACACGGCGACCGCCACACCGACCCCGAGGGCGGTTCGCCGTCGCATCGGTCAGCCGATCCGATCCGCCCCGAATGCCGCGTGCAGCGCCTCGGGCAACGCCACGGAGCCGTCCGCCTGCAAGCCGTGCTCGAGGAGGGCCGCGATCACCCGCGGGAACGCCAGGCCCGACCCGTTCAACGTATGGACGAACCGTGGCTTCTCCCCACGCCCGGGACGGTAGCGCAGGTCGAGGCGCCGCGCCTGGAAGTCCCCGAAGTTCGAGCAGGACGAGACCTCGAGCCACGCCCCCACGCCCGGCGCCCAGACCTCGAGGTCGTAGGTTTTCGCGCTGGCGAACCCGGTGTCGCCGCTGGCCAGGAGCACCACGCGATACGCGAGCCCCAGGCGTTGCAGGATGGTCTCCGCGTGTCCGGTGAGCAGCTCCAGCTCCCCCTCGGACTCCTCCGGGCGGACGTAGCGCACCAGCTCGACCTTGTCGAACTGGTGCATCCGCAGGATCCCGCGCGTATCCTTCCCCGCGCTGCCCGCCTCGCGGCGGAAGCACGGGCTGTAGGCCGCGAAGGTCCTGGGCAGCTCGTCCGCTTCGAGGATCTCTCCGCGATAGAGGTTCGTGATCGGGACCTCCGCCGTGGGGATGAGGAACCCCTCGCCGTCCCCCACCGCGTACATGTCGTCCTCGAACTTCGGCAACTGGGCGGTGCCCGTCATCGATTCGCGCGTCACGACGACCGGGACCCACACCTCCTCGTAGCCGTGCTCGCGCGTCTGCACGTCGAGCATCATCTGCATGAGGGCACGCACCAGCCGTGCGCCCGCCCCCCGGTACACCACGAAGCCGGACCCGCTCAGCTTGGCGCCACGCGCAAAATCGACCAATCCCAGCCGCTCGGCCGTCTCCCAGTGCGGGACGACCCCGTGGCTGCTCCGCGGCGCGCCCCAGGACCGCACCACCCGGTTGTGCGCCTCCCCACCCTCGGGGACGTCGGGCCACGTGATGTTCGGGATCTCCATCAGCAGCGAGTCGAGCCGCTGCTGGGTGGACGTCAGTTCGGCGTCGAGCGCGGCGATCTCCTCGCCAAGCGCGCGCGACTCGTCCATCAACGCGTCGGCGTGCTCGCCGCGACGCTTCCGCCGGCCGACTTCCTGACTGACGACGTTGCGCTTCGCCTTGAGTTCCTCGACGGACTGCACCAGGCGACGACGGGACTGCTCCAGGGCCTCCGTCTGACTGAGGATCGTGTCCAGTGCCTCGAGCTTGCCGCGACGGCGCATGCCCTCGCGCAACTCGTCGAGTCGCTCGCGGATCATTCGATGATCGTGCATCAGTCGGCCGGGCGGCCCGGTGTCAGCGACCGGTAACCACAGTTGGGGTTGAACAGGACGGTAAGGTGGACGCGCCGCGTGGCGGGCACTGCGGAATCGACCCGGACCTTCGCGAACTGGTAGGGATCGAAGTCGAACATGCACTGGGGCGGCTGCAATCGGACGCCGATCGTCTCGCCCACCGCGATGGTGAAGGCGGAGTCGGTGACCCAGCCGCGCGTGGCGCGCGGCGCGATCGTGGCCGCATCCCACGAGGTCCCGAGCCGCTGCAGGCCCACGGGTCGGCTCGCCGTGCCCGTGGACCCCACGAGCGCCGGCGGCATCACCACCGGCTGCCCGGCCCCGTCGATGTCGAACGCGATGTCGAAGGTGAACCCCTGGTCGAGCCGCACGGCCCGCGCGTCGATGATCGAGATGGCCGCCGGTTGGTTGACCGGCGTGCCATTGATGGCCCCGACCGACAGCACGTACGTTTCGGTGTCGAACTGGGCCGGGAATCGACCATCGGTGCCACACGCGGCGACCGCCGCGCAGAGCGCGAGCACCGCCGCGCACCGACCGCGCCGGCCCCCGACGGGACGCTGAAGCTGAGAGAAAGGCATAAGGCCAGAAAGATACCCGGCCGCGAGCCGAGCCAACAGCGGTCACGTTGCCCCGGCCCGTCACGCTCCGTACACTTCGTGAGAACTTCTCACCGATGGGTCACGCCGATGCAGACGATTCGAGAGTTGGTCACGACCATCAGCCGTTGGGACGGTGTCGACGCCGCAGTCGTGCTGGGGCGCGACGGGCTGGTGATCGACGCGCGCGGCGCGGACGACGTGGATGGGGAGCAGTTGGCGGCGCACGTCCCGTCCCTGCTGGCCGCCGCCGACGAGTTCGCCGGCGTGGCCGGGCGCGGGGCGCTCGCATCGTGCGTGCTCGAGTACGCCTCGGGGTTCGTGCTGATCTCGGCGCTCTCCGACGACGTCCTGCTCCTGGTCATGCTCCGCCCCGCGGGCAACGTCGGCGAGCTGTTGTTCGCCCTTCGCCGCGACCGTCCGGTGCATGCGTCGCTGGTGTGAGCGGTGATCCCCGCGTGCGAAGTGCTCGTCGCGGACGATGAGCCCCACATCGGTCGGATCGTCAAGACGAAGCTCGAACAGGGTCCCTTTCGCGTGACGCTGGTCGAGGACGGCGCGGCCGCACTCGCGGCCCTGGAAGCGAACCCGCGCTTCGCGGTCATCATCCTCGACCTCATGATGCCGGTGCTGGACGGGCTGAGCGTCCTCGAGCGCGTACGGGCGACCCCGGGCGGTGCGACGCTGCCCTGCGTCATCCTGACGGCCGCCGGGCAGCACGAGCAGCGGGCCCGCGCCCTGGCGCTGGGGGCGACGGATTTCCTGACCAAGCCGTTCAGCCCCCGGCACCTGTATGCGCGGATCGCCGCGCTCGCCGGCCTGCCACCCGCCCCGGACCCGGTGCGATGACCGCGCCCATGCTGTGGGGGGTCATCCTCGCGGGGGGAAGCGGCACGCGGTTCTGGCCGGTGTCCACCGCCAGCAGCCCGAAGCAGTTCCTGGCGCTGGCGACCGAGCAACCGCTGCTGCGGGACGCGGTCGATCGCCTGCTGCCGGTGATCCCGGCGGAGCGCATGCTCGTCCTGACGAGCGCCGCGCTGGCCGACGGCGTCCGCGCGATCGTGCCCGAGCTCCCCTTGGACCATGTGCTGGTGGAGCCACGCGCCGCCGGGACGGCTGCCGCACTGACCTTCGCGGCACGCACCATCGCCGAGCGCGACGCGACGGCCACGATGTGCTGCGTCCACGCCGATTGGTCCGTCAGCGACCCCGAGGGCTTTCGGGCGGCACTGCTCGCGGCGGCCGACGCGGGGCGGGCCACGGAGGCACTGGCGACGGTCGGGATCGTCGCAACGCGCGCCGACCCGGGGTTCGGGTACATCGTGCCCGGTGCTGTGTGGCACGCCCCCGCACGGCGTGTCGCACGGTTCGAGGAGAAGCCTTCGCGGGAGCGCGCCGCCCAGCTCATCCAGCAGGGCGCCCTCTGGAACTCGGGGATCTTCGTGTGGGGCGCGCGGCAGTTCCTCGAGGTCGTCGCGCAGCACACGCCCGAACTCCACGCGGCCCTGGAGCGTCCCGTCGACGACGCCGCCGGATTCTTCGCCGCGGTGCGATCGCCGGTGTCCGTGGACGTCGGCGTCCTCGAGCGTGCGCCCCATGTCGTGGTGGTGCCCGGGGACTTCGGGTGGGACGACGTGGGAACCTGGGCCGCGCTCCGGCGCGTCCGCGCGCTCGACCAGGCCGGCAACGCGCTCCACGGCGACGCCACGGCCGTGCAGTCGGCGGGGAACGTCGTGCACAGCGAGCACGGCCGCGTCGTGCTGTTCGGCGTGGACGACCTCGTGGTGGTCCAGGCCGATACGCTCACGCTGGTCACGACAATCGAGCGTGCGGCCGACCTGAAGTCGCTGCTCGGCGAGCTCCCGCCCGCACTGCGCGATCGCCCGTGACACGGCCCCTGCTCATCGTGCGCGACGATGCGCAGACGCGGCGCCTCGCGCCGTTCGCGGCGATGCGCCCCCTTGGCGCGATGCCGGTGGGCGTGTTTCCCCTTGCGGCACGCTGGGCGAGTCGCTTCCCCGACCACGAGGTGCGCCTGCTCGGCGTGGCAGGCGTGCCGTTCTCCACCGACGCGGGCGCACCGCCCCCGGCCCCCGCGCTGCTGCCCGCCGGCTCGATCATCGCCGAGTCGCGGGCGGCGGTGGCGTTCGAGACGACCCCTGCGCCGGCCGCGTCCTCGTGGTCGATCGACGGGATCGTGGCCGCCGTGCGCACGGATCGCGCGTGCGAGGCCGCGACGATCGGCGACACCGCGCTGACGGCGCTGACGGCAGCGCCTGCCGCGCCCACGCCACTGCGCGGCCGCTGGATCACGCACGCGTGGGATCTCCTGACCATCACCGAGGCCCTGCTCGCCGAGGACCTCGCGCTGCACTGCGCGGGCCATCCCACGACCAGGCACGAGGGCCTGACCATCCTCGGTGCACAGCCCGTGCGGATCGACGCGTCGGCCCGCATCGAACCGCAGGTCGTGATCGACGCGACGCAGGGCCCGGTGTGGATCGACGCCGACGTCCGCGTGTCCGCGTTCACCCGCCTTGCCGGCCCACTGTACCTCGGCCCCGGGACGCAGGTGTTCGGCGGACGGGTCGGGGCGTCGGTGATCGGCCCGCACTGCCGCGTGGCCGGCGAAGTCGC
>CAYSFN010000145.1:0-5923 GCA_964430045.1 uncultured Gemmatimonadaceae bacterium | reverse complement strand
TTCGTATAGAGATCAGCGTCCGTCCACCGCTTCGTCCACTGCTGAGTTGGGACGAAGGTGTAGACTTTGCGCGTCGTATCCTGCGATGGTTTGTGCAGAAGAATCAGGAGGCGAGTCAGTCGACAGGAGAGGTAGGACAAGACGCTCTCAGCCTGACTCTTTGAGTTGAACGGGCCGATGCAGAGGTATGTCTCTGAAGAGATGCTCTCGGGTTCCCCGACGAACGGTGTGCTGATGATCCGGTGCGGATAGGTGTCTCTGTTGCCAGTCCCCGGGGCCGCCCGACCCACATAGACCTTCCATTCGTCGATGAGGTCAGTGTTAGTCGTGATAGAGCTTCTGGGGGTATACCCCGTCCCACCGTTTCGATGGACCAGCAGGTCTTCGGTTTTCTTCACCACCTTGCCCTTGAACGTTGTCTCTAGCCCGAACGGCTTTCGAGAGCTGACCAGTCGGCTGAAGCGCTTGCTTTCAGGCAAGGACATTGCCTGGAATTGTCCAGTCTCGACAGCGACGACTTTTCTCAGAATTGAGAGCCCTTCGTTAAAGCGGATGAACACGTCCGCGCCTGGTTCGAGAAGCCGACGCGTGGCCGTTGAAGGTGACTCTTCCTTATGGTGAGTAGTGACTCTGCAGAGTCCGGAATTGTCCCGGTCCCAGAGGAAGTAGCAAACGCCGCCCTTGAGACCCACCCCCGGAAAGACGTCCGCCGCACTGAGATAGTCGTCAATTGAGCGAAGGCGATCATCGGTAAGCATCGACTCTCTGAACTCATCCAGCCCCTTGCCGCCAGCGAACCACCGGGCAGGAATGACCATTGACAGATAGCGAGGTTCGAGTTCTTTCGCTTGTTGCACGAACAACTGGTAGATCGGCGCCGCACTCGTGCCATAGCCGCCGTCGTTCAACTGATACGGCGGGTTCCCGATAATCACGTCAAACTGCATATCGCCTCCAAACAACTCGGCCACGCGAGCCTTGATGTCGTCGGTGTGAATGAACGCGTACGCGTGCGTCTCAAACTCTTCGCCGCGATCGAGCGTCTGCTTGCTGGCGCCGCAGAACATGCACTTGTCTCTCGTCCACGCATGCTCCATCCGCTCGAACCAGATATTCCCGTCGTCGCCAGCGAAGCCCCTGGCGATCGAGTGACTGCCCTGTGCGTGCTTCGAGCAATACACGCTGCGCCGCGCCAACAGGCTCGTGATCTGCGTGATCCCGATGCCGAACACCTGCCTGGTCAGGATATGGTCCACGCGCGCCCGCAGGTCCGGGATCTCCTCGGCCAGCCCCTTGGTGAGGCGGCGGGTGATCTCCCGCAGGAACACGCCCGACTTCGTACATGGGTCCAGGAACCTCACCCGCGTGTCCGCCCAGAGGTTCGCCCCGTCGTGGTCCGCCGCCCACGCCTCGGCCAGCGTGTCCAGCATCCGGTTGGCGAACTCCGGCGGTGTGAACACCTCGTCGTTGGACAGGTTCGCAATGCACGTCAGCACGTCCGGGTTGCGGCCGCGGAGGGCGAAACCTGCCTGCGTACTCATCATTGCCCGGTGACCTCCCAGTGCCCACCCTTGTCCGGCCCGATGCGGCGCAAGCGCCCTGCCTCACGCAGCTTGCGGATGGCACGTTCCACGGCGCTTTCAGACCTGGCGAGCCGCTCCGCCAACTCCGGAATGGAAAGAGTCGGTGTCGCCGCCAGCAGTTCCAGAATTCGATCCACGGTTTTCCCCGGCGTTTTCCCCGGCGTTTTCCCCGGCGTTCTTGCCCCTCTCACCACGGCATCCCGAACGCAGCCGAGCATGAACGCGATGAACGGCCCGGAATCCGTGGCTTGGGTGCTCTCCTGCAACGCCTGGTAGTACGCCATCCGCCGCTGGTGCACGATGCCCTCCACCGGCAGCCACTCGAACGCCGGATTCCAGCGCATCAGCAGCAGGGTCTGCCACAGCCGACCGGTGCGACCGTTCCCGTCACTGAACGGGTGGATGAACTCGAACTCGTAGTGGAACACCGAGCTGGCAATCAGCGGGTGTTCCGTGGCATCGTGCAGCCAGCCGAACAACTCTCCCATCAATACGGGCACGCGCTTGGCGGGTGGTGCCACATGGATGACCGCTCGGCCTGCCATCACTCCCACGCCACTGCGCCGGTATGCTCCCGGCTGGTTGAGCAACCCCAGCATCAAGACGCGATGCGCCGCCAGAAGGTCGCGCTCGCTCATGGCATCCCACGTCGGCAACTGCCCGTACGCGTCCAGGGCGTTCCTGGCCTCCTGCAGCTCCCGGTGCGGCGCCATCACCAGCTTGCCGTCCAGGATGTCGGCGATCTGAGCCTCGGTCAGTGTGCTGCCTTCGATGGCGAGCGACCCTGCCACACTGCGGATGCGGTTGCGGCGGCGCAGGTGCCGGTCACGCATGAAGCCGGCACGGGGGACTCCCAGGCGCCCCACGTGCTCGGCGATCTCCGCCACCAGCGCGACGATCTCGCCGGTCAGCGTGAACGGAGGGGGGTGCCTGCCATCGCTCACGGCGCAGCCCCGGCCAGCTCCCCCACCGTCATCGGCAGGTACGTTGCCGCCGGCGTGAAGATCTCGTGCTTGCCCAGGTGCGCGAACAGCGACCCCTCCGCACTGAACGCCGACGATTGCGTGAGCGCGTCGAAGCGGAAGTCGCGCCGCTGGAACCTGCCCTTGCCAAGGTACCCCCACTCGGCGAAGGTGATCGGTTGGCCATCGTGCGTGCGCATCGTCAGCGCGTCGCCATGCACGAGGTTCTGCGACAGCACGTACCATGCGGCGCGCCACAGGTCGTCCGACGCATCCACATGCAGGTACCCGGCCAGGACGTCCAGCATGTTCGCCCGGCACTCGGCGATGTTGTCCGCCAGCAGCTCGATGCCGTAGAGGCACATGAGCGCCAGCAGCGCATAGTGCCGTTTCTCGAACTCGGACTGCCCGAACTTGCGCTCGACCGCGGCGAGCTTGCGCTGCAGGATGCGGACCAGGAAGTTCCCGCTGCCGCACGCCGGCTCCAGGAAGCGCGAGTCGATGCGCTCGGTCTCGCCCTTGACGAGGTCCAGCATCGCCTCGACCATCCACGCGGGGGTGAAGACCTCCCCGTGGTCGGCGACACGCTGTTTGGACTTGACGAGATTCATGGGCGGGTGCAATGCGAGCGGTGCCTCCATGCAGCCAGCGCCCGGGGCTGCGGCGGCGCCCGTCCTGCGAGCGACGGCCGCCACGTCAACGCTAGCCGCCGTCCCGACACGGCGCAATCACGCAGGCCGTGCACGCTCTCGCCAGGAAGACGCCCTGGTTTGACAAATAAAACTGTCAATGGCATATTGCCCCCATGCTCGAGCTCGAAGTCATCGACAGACCAGAGACCGCAGCGGTCACGCTGGACCCGGTCAGGAGCCGCATGCTGGCGGCACTCGCGACGCCCGGATCAGCCGCCTCGCTCGCGCGCCGTGTGGGGCTCACGCGCCAGCAGGTGAACTACCACCTGCGCGTCCTCGAACAGCACCGGCTCGTCGAGCCGGTCGAGGAACGGCAGTGGGGCGGGCTCACGGAACGGCTGATGGTCGCCACGGCGGCGTCCTACGTCGTGTCGCCAGCGGCGCTCGGGGCCATCGGAGCCGACCCGGCGCGCAGCACCGACCGGCTGTCGGCGAGCTACCTCATCGCGCTGGCGGCGCGCACCGTCCGCGAGGTCGGCGACCTGTGGCGACGCGCGCGGAAGCACGACAAGCGCCTCGCGACCCTCTCGCTCGACACCGTCATCCATTTCAAGTCGCCTGCCGACCGGGCGGCGTTCACCAGCGAGCTCACGAGCGCCGTCGCGTCGCTCGCCGCGCGCTACCACGACGAGGAAACGCCCGGTGCACGCCCGCACCGGCTCGTCGTTGCGTCGTATCCGGCGCCCAACCAACGCGAATCCTGAAGGAGGAAGGTCATGCCGATCAAGAAAGACGGAACGGGCAAACGCTGGGTCGAGATGGAATTCCTGGTCCCGGGCACCCCGGAGCAGGTGTGGCAGGCGATGGCGACCGGCCCCGGGAACGCCGCCTGGTTCGTCAAAGGAGAGATCGAGCCGCGCATCGGGGGCGTGTTCCGCCTCGATTTCGGTCAGGGGGCGACCACGGCCGGCGAAGTGACGGCGTGGGCACCGCCGCACACGTTCGGCTACGTGGAGCGGGAGTGGGCACCGGACGCACCACCGGTGGCGACGGAGATCACCATCACCGGCCGCTCGGGCAATCAGTGCGTCGTGCGCATGGTCCACTCGCTGTTCACGTCGTCGGAGGAGTGGGACGACCAGGTCGAAGGTTTCGAGAGCGGCTGGCCGGGCTTTTTCGCGATCCTGCGCGTCTACCTCGAACATTTCGCGGGCGCGAGCGCCGCGTCGTTCATCGCGATGGCGACGGCGAGCGCAGAGTCGCCCCTCTCTGCATGGTCACGCCTGGGTGAAGCCCTGGGCCTGACGGGCGCGAACGTCGGTGAACGCCGCACGGCTTCGTCCGGCCCGGAGCCCTGGTCGGGCATTGTCGAGCTCGTGCATCAGGATGCGCAGCAGCGGTATGTGCTGCTGCGCCTCGACGCCCCCGCCCCGGGCATCGCCCTGATCGGCACCACCGGATCAGCGAACCTGAGCGGGAGCACCGACACCAACGTGAGCCTGTGCCGCTACTTCTACGGCGACGATGCCGTCCCGCTTGCACCCGACAGCGAGGTGCGCTGGCGGGACTGGCTCACGCAGACGTTCGACGCACAAGGTGCCGCGGACGCGTGACGCGCATGACCGTGCTGGCCGAAGTGCACCAACACCGAACATCGCCGACAATCAGCCGTCTACCGTGGGCGTGACGTCCGTTCGATCCACCACGCCCACGGTACGACGATCCAGCCGATCAGCCCGAAGAGCGCCAGCGCGCGTTCGTCCGGCGGTGGGGGCGCCGACGGGCTGCCCAGCCAGAGAAGTGTGTTCGCCACGACGAAGGACCCGAGCGCCAGCACGCCGTGCATGCCACGCGGCCGACGTCCGCCGAGGTAGAACGCGATTGCGGCCACCCAGAGCAGGCCTTCGACGGCGAAGGTGCCGGCAATGGAGTTCCACAGCCCGAGTCCGTAGCCACTCCCGCCCGGCCACAGGGGGAGATCGGGGCGATGCATGATGAAGTCGAGCACCCAATGGCTCGGCACCAGCAGCCCGATGACCCACGCATCCCGCACGGCAACCCCGCGCCAGCGCGCGAAGCCGGCAAAGGCTGCCCCCCACACGAGTCCCATCACGAGGCTGTGCGTCCAGGGGTAGTGCTCGAACGCCAGCGGGGTGAACGCGGTGTTGCCGGGGTCTATTCGTGTCGTCTCGAGACCCAGCAGCAGGAAGAGCGGCCAGATGAGATCCACGAGATTGGCCGCCACCATGAACCAGACGAGCGATGGCGCGGGTGCCACACGCTTTCCCGCGAACGCCACGGCGATATGGCCGACGAACACGCGAACCTCCAGATGCGATGCAGGTGGGACCACGACGGATGCCCCTGAACATGACGTCGTGGCCGGGATCCCGCCATGGGCGGCTGCGAAGAGGGCGGTGTGCGCCGTGCGTGGCGTACGGTCAGCGGGGCGTTTCGTTCACGCACGACGCCGCATTGATCAGGAAGCGCACGATGCTCCCATCGGCGGCGACGCTGTGCACGAGCGCCAGCGTGAGTCCGACCGCGCGTCCTCGACCGATCAGGCCTGTTCAACCTCCGAGATTCGGCCACAGCCGTGGCACGCACAATCAACGGCCACAACGACCAGCAGAAGACGGCGATCCCGCTGCTACGACGAGAAGGACAGCCTGAACCCGTCGGGGTCCGCGACGCGGAAGACACGCGCCCCCCACGGCATGTCCGCCGGCTCGCTGAGCAGGCTGCC
>CAYSFN010000144.1:0-5942 GCA_964430045.1 uncultured Gemmatimonadaceae bacterium | reverse complement strand
TTTCCATACGCTGATGAGCCTCTGCGAGGTCCACGCCGAGCGCGAGCGCGCCGTGGTGCGCCATCAGGAACACCTCGTGCGCCGCCCAGTACGGGGCGAACGCCGCAGCGACTGCTCGCGTGCCGGGCGTCGCATAGGGGACGAGCGGCACCGGGCCGAGCAACACGGCAATCTCCGGCAGCACGGCGTCGGGGAGCGATTCGCCGCACAGGGACAGCGCCGTTGCCGTCACCGGATGCGCGTGGACAACGGCCTGGACGTCCTGCCGCGCGGCGTAGGCGCGCAGGTGCAGGTCACACTCGGAGGACGGCGCCCGCGTGCCCTCCAGGACCGCTCCCGCGGACGTCATCAGCACGAGGTCCGTGACCCGGAGTGCACCCTTGGCGATGCCGGATGGCGTGATCAGCACGGCGTCGGGCGCGAGGCGCACGGAGACGTTGCCGTCCGGTCCGGCGATCAACCCGCGCTCCCAGAGCCGCCGACAGACGTCGACGATCTGCTCAGCCGCAGGACCCAGCGCGCGGCCGAGGGACGCCATCAGTCGGTGCGGGGGCTCGGGCGATGCACCACGATCTCAGGCGTGCCGGAAGACCAGGCGCCCGTCCACGATCGTCGCGGTGTTGCGTCCCGTCAGCGTGTGACCGCCATAGGGGGTGTTCCGGCCCTTCGACTTGAACCGCGACGGGTCGACGACCCACGACGCCTCGGGGTCGAAGACCGTGACGTCGGCGACGCCGCCCGGCACGAGCGATCCTCCGGGAAGCTTGAAGATCCGGGCCGGGGCGCAGGACATCCGGTCGACCAGCGTCGCCAGCGAGATGATGCCCGGACGCACCAGGTGCGTGATGTTGACGCCGAGCGCGGTCTCGAGGCCGACGATCCCATTGGGCGCGTCGGCGAACTCGCGCTCCTTCTCGTCGTAATGGTGGGGCGCGTGATCCGTCGCGAGGACCTCGATCGTGCCATCGGCGACCGCACGCTGCAACGCCTCGACGTCCTCCGCGGTCCGCAGGGGCGGATTCATCTTGGCATTGGTGTTGTAGCCGTCGACGGCGTCCTCGGTGAGCGAGATGTGATGCGAGCACACCTCGGCGGTCACGGCGATGCCCTGGTCCTTGGCCCAGCGGATCAGGTCGACCGACCCCTTGGTGCTCATGTGGCAGAGATGCAGCTTGCCACCGGTCCGACGCGCGAGCAGGATGCAGCGGATGACGTCGATCTCCTCCGCCTCGTTCGGGATCCCCTTGAGGCCGAGCCTGGCGGACATCCGCCCCTCGTTCATCGCGCCGTGCCCGAGCGCCATGTCCTCGCAGTGCTCCGCGATCACCACGTCGAAGGTGCGCGCGTACTCCAGGGCGGTGCGCATCAGGTGCGAGTTCGGCAGCGGCTTGCCGTCGTCGCTGAAGGCGACCGCACCGGCCGCGACCATCTCGCCCATTTCGGCCAGTTGATCGCCATGCTGCCCCACGGAGATGGCGCCGTAGGGGAACACGCGCGCCTGCCCCGCCTGCCGCCCCTTCTCGATGACGAAGCCGACGGCCGACTGGCTGTCGGTCGGCGGAATGGTGTTCGGCATCGCGCAGATCGACGTGAACCCGCCCGCCGCCGCGGCGGCCGCGCCCGACGCAATGGTCTCCACGTCCTCGCGCCCGGGCTCGCGCAGGTGCACGTGGACGTCGACGAGCCCCGGGGCCACGACCTGGCCGCCGCAGTCGATGACCTCGGCCCCGTCGGGACCATCGAGCCGACCACCGAGGGCCGCGATCCGTCCGTCGACGACCAGAAGGTCGCCGATCTCGTCGCGGCGGGTGGATGGGTCGAGCAGACGCCCGCCCTTGAGCAACAGTGGCCGAACACTCACGATCGCGACTCCGCGCCGGCCTCGGAGCGTGCCCCGGCCAGCAGGTACAGCACCGCCATCCGCACGGCGACGCCGTTGGTGACCTGGTGCAGGATGACACTGTGCGGACCGTCGGCCACGTCGGAGTCGATCTCGACGCCGCGGTTCATCGGTCCGGGGTGCAGGATGAGGACGTCCCGGGGGGCCCGCGCCAGCCTGGCGCTGGTCACCCCGAAGACACGATTGTACTCGCGCAGCGACGGGATGTACCCCGCCGTCATCCGCTCGAGCTGCAAACGCAGGACATTGAGCGCATCCGCCCACTCGATCGCGGCCTCGATGCGCTCGAAGACGGTGACGCCGAAATCCTCCACGCCGTAGGGCAGCAGCGAGCGCGGCCCGCACACCGCCACCTCGGCGCCCAGCTTCTGCAGGCCGGCGATGTTCGAGCGCGCGACCCGCGAGTGCCGCACGTCGCCGACGAGACACACCCGCTTGCCGGCAAGGTCGCCCAGCCGGTCCCGCAGCGTGAGCAGGTCCAGCAGCCCCTGCGTGGGATGCTCGTGCATGCCGTCGCCGGCGTTGATGACGTGCGACTCGATCCGCTCCGCGAGGAACTTCGCGGCCCCCGAGGAGGGATGCCGGATCACCACCATGTCGATCCGCATCGCCTCAAGGTTGCGCGCGGTGTCGACGAGGGTCTCGCCCTTCGTGACGCTCGACCCGGATGCGGCGACGTTCACCGTGTCGGCCGACAGGCGCTTCTCGGCGAACTCGAACGAGATGCGCGTGCGCGTGCTCGGCTCGAAGAACAGGTTCACGACGGTCATCCCGCGCAGCGTCGGGACCTTCTTGATCTGTCGTTCGGAGACTTCCTTGAACGGCTCCGCGGTGTCGAGGATCAGCCGGATCTGGTCCGCGCTGAGCGGCGCGAGCCCGAGCAGGTCCTTGCCGAGGGAGGGCGTCATTCGGCCGGATCCCGGTGCGAGACGATGACCTCGTCGCGCCCGTCGATCTCGGTGACCGCGACGTCGACGCGCGCGCCCGGCGGGACGGCGACCCGCTTGCCCACGACGTCGGGGTGGATCGGGAGTTCGCGGCCACCGCGGTCGACGAGGACCGCGAGGGCGATGCGCGCCGGCCGGCCGAAGTCCGTGAGCTCGTCCATCGCCGCGCGAATGGTGCGTCCGGTGAAGAGGACGTCGTCCACGATCACCACCCGGCGGCCATCGAGGTCCAGCGGCAGCGTGGTCCGACCGACCACGGGCCTGGGGCCGACCGCCTGCAGGTCGTCGCGGTACAGCGTGATGTCGAGCGCGCCACGCGGGATCTCCACGCCCTCGACCGCGCTGATCTCGGCGGCGAGCCGGTCCGCCAACTGCACGCCGCGGCGCTGGATGCCAACGAGCAGGAGGCCCGCGGTCCCGTCGTTCAGTTCGACGATCTCGCCGGCCATGCGCTTCAGGGTGCGTGCGACAGCACGGGCATCGAGCAGGACGGTCGGCGAGGAGGGCATCGAAGTTCCAATATACGGCGCGGTCGCGGCGGGCGGGAGATTACCTTTCGACGACCCTCTCCCCTGCGACCATGCTTCCCTACACGTTCTACAAAGTCGTCCATATCCTCGGCCTGCTGTTCGCGTACTCGGCGCTCGGCGGTGTCGCCGTGCACGCTGCGAACGGCGGCGACAAGCGCAGTGCGGTCACCCGGCGTCTCACCGCGGCACTGCACGGTGCCGGGGTGCTCCTGACGCTGGTCGGTGGCTTTGGGATGCTGGCGCGGCTCGGGATCGTGCAGGGCCATTCCTTCCCGGGCTGGGTGTGGGGGAAGATCGCGATCTGGCTGGTCATCGCGGTGGTCGTGATCCTGCCGTATCGTCGGCCGCGACTGGCGGTCCCTGCGTTGATCGCCCTGCCCTTCCTGGGCGGACTCGCGGCGTACCTGGCGATCTACAAGCCGATCTGAGCTGCCCGCGCGGCCGCGGCCGCCACGGCGCGCGCGGGGAAAGCGCGGACGCACCGGGAACGCGAACGCGCCCGCCGAGGGTGACCCCTCGACGGGCGCGTCGATCAACGGACTACGGACAGGGCGGGATTCGAACCCGCGAAACGCTTTCACGTTTACGCGCTTTCCAGGCGCGTGCCTTCAGCCGCTCGGCCACCTGTCCTGACGAGCAGCGCGAGAGGCGCCACCGCGACGTCGCGCCGCCGCGGATTCCGCCGCGACGCACACTTGTGCTCTCGCCGACCGGCGTCGGTCCGCGCACTTCGGTCTCACGGACAGGGTGGGATTCGAACCCACGGTACCGTTGCCGGCACACCGGTTTTCGAGACCGGCTCCTTCAGCCACTCGGACACCTGTCCAGATTCCTGCACGATCCCGTGTGGTGACGGTCACGCACAGACCTTCAATATACGCGCTGGGGCGTGCCTGCTTCAAGTGCCGCGCGACGCCACGCGACGGTGAACGGATGCGGCGCTACGCGATCCGCGCGGGGACGCTGCCCGACGGCAGCGTGCAGTAGTAGGCCCGCTCCGTGGTCACCGACTCGACCGGGTAGACCAGGCCCCCCTGATCGAGCACAGCGCCGAGTCGCACCGCCACCTCGACCACCGGGTCGGGCGCCCCGCCGCCGGGGGTGTGCTCGACCCGCATCGCCCGCACCTGCACCGTCTCCTGCCAGCCAGGGCTCGTCGACTCCGCGAGGGCCAGCCCGGGCCCGACGGATTCGGCCTGCACGACATACCCCTGGCCGTAGATGTCGAGCACCGACTCGACCGGTGCCGGACTCGCCGGAAGCCGGAACACGCCGGGCGTGTCGGTGCGCTCGAGGACGCTGTAACGCGCCTCGCGGTACAGCAGGGTGTCGGGCGTCAGGGTGTGCTCGTCGAGCAGGCGCTGAAGCACCTCGGCAACATCGGCATCGTGCGGCATTGAGCGAACCAGGCGAGGAGGAGAGGGTGGCACTGGCGTACGGTATCCACGATCGCCGCGAATCGCTACTGCCGTCGCACCCGGAAGAAGTCCTCCAGCAGTGCACGACTGGCCTCGGCGCACACGCCTCCCTGCACCTCGGGGCGGTGATTCAGCCTGGGATGCCGCAGCAGGTCGTGGACCGAGCCCACCATGCCCGCCTTGTCGTCCCAGGCACCGAAGACCACGCGCCCGATCCGGGCGAGGAGGATCGCCCCGGCACACATCGCACAGGGCTCGAGCGTGACGTACAGCGTGCAGTCCGTCAGCCGCGGCGCGCCAAGGGCGGCGACGGCGTCCTGGATGACCCGGAGTTCGGCGTGCTGCGTGGCGTCGCCCGTGCGGCGCATCGCGTTGGCCGCCGTGGCGACGCAGACATCGCCGCACACCATGACCGCCCCCACCGGGACCTCGCCGGCGGCACCCGCCGCCAGCGCCGCCTCCAGCGCCCGGGCCATCCACCGGGCGTCGGCCTCGGCGCGGCTCATGGGCGCGTCGTGAACGTGAGCCCGTGCGGACCCGCGTCCGCGACGATGACGTCCCCCTCGCCGTACGCGCCACCCAGCACGGCCATCGCGAGCGGGTCCTGCAACAGTCGCTGGATCGCGCGCTTCAGCGGGCGCGCGCCATAGGCGGGGTCGTAGCCCTCGCGCGCGAGGTGCGCCTTGGCCGCGTCGGTGAGTTCGAGGGTCAGCTTGCGGTCGGCCAGCAGCGCGCGCAACCGCGCGAGCTGCAGCTCGACGATCGGCGCGATCTCCGCTTCGCCGAGCGGGCGGAAGACGATGACGTCGTCGATGCGATTCAGGAACTCCGGGCGGAACTGCGCGCGGAGGAGCTGCAGCACCTGCGTCTCGACCAGGGCCCACTCGTCATCCCGGCGTTCCAGGATCAGGTGACTGCCCACGTTCGACGTCATGATGATCACGACGTTCTTGAAGTCGACGGTGCGCCCCTGGCTGTCGGTGAGACGCCCATCGTCGAGGATCTGCAGGAGCACGTTGAACACGTCGGGGTGCGCCTTCTCGATCTCGTCGAAGAGCACGACGCTGTAGGGGCGGCGCCGGATCGCCTCCGTGAGCTGCCCCCCCTCCTCGTACCCGACGTAGCCCGGCGGCGCGCCGATGAGCCG
>CAYSFN010000143.1:0-5952 GCA_964430045.1 uncultured Gemmatimonadaceae bacterium | reverse complement strand
AGGCCGCGTGCGCCTCGTCGACGGCCAGTTGTGCGAGGTCGCCGGTGCCGCAGGCCACGTCGGCGAGGCGCGCGCCGGGGGGCATGGTGGCGGCGAGCGCCTGCACGGCGGCCGCCTTCCAGCGGCGGTCCATGCCAAGGGAGAAGCGGCGCGTGAATGCGTCGTAGCGGGGCGCGATCGTGTCGAACATCGGCGTCACGAAGGCCTGCTTGCGCGCAGGGTCCGCGAGGTGCGCATGCAGGTCGAGCGTCGCGAGGCGCCGGGCGGCGCGATGGGGGTCCACTGTCGGCATCCTGGGCGTATCTTAGGCCAACGCCCCGCTTGGGGCGATCCCTCCCGCGACGCGTGACGACCCCTTTCGACCCGCTGTTCACCGATCCCGGCCCCGGTGCCGGCAGTGCGACGCTCGAGCGCCCGCAGTCGGCGCCGCTCGACGTGCTGCCAGCCGATGCACCGCTCTGGGGCATCGTGTTCGCCGGCGGGATCGGGTCGCGGTTCTGGCCGCTGAGCACGCCGGCACGCCCCAAGCCGGTGCTGCACCTGCTCGGCGAGCGCCCGCTCCTGGCCGATACCGTGCATCGCCTGGCGCCGCTCATCCCGGCGGCGCGCACGCTGGTCGTCACGTCGCGGGACATCGCCGGGGCCGTGCGCAGCGCGATCCCGGCGATCCCGGCGGCGAACATCCTCGTCGAGCCGCGGCCGCTGGGCACGGCCGCGGCCTACGCCTGGGCCCTGGAGACGATCCTCGAGCGGGGCGGCCGGAACGCGATCGCCGTGGCGATGCATGCGGACCTCGCGGTGGCCTTCCCGGACGAGTTCCGCCGCGTGCTGGGCCGTGGGGCCGTGGTTGCGAGCCGTCACGACGTGCTGGTGACCCTCGGCGTGACGCCGACGCGTCCGGAGACGGCCTTCGGCTACGCGGTCACGGGCGCGCCGGTCGACCCGGCGCTGAGCGTGGGGCAGGGTGGGGCGTTGCGGGTCGCCCAGTTCGTGGAAAAGCCGCGCCTGGACGCGGTGGCGTCGTTGCTGAACGAGGGCGCGTACTGGCATACGGGGGTGCTGGTCGCCCGGGCGGTCGTGGCGCACGACGAACTGTTCGCCCGCGCCCATGAACTGGCGCCGGGGCGCGAGGCACTCGCGGCGGGACATCTCCCCGTGTTCGCGGGGATGATCCGTCCGATCTCGCTGGAGCGCGGCTTGCTGGAGCGCACGCCGCGCCTCGCCCTGCTGCCGCTCGACTGCGGCTGGGACGACGTCGGGACCTGGGCCTGTCTCCGCCGGACGCGCGAGCTCGACGACGCGGGCAATGGGGCGATCGGCCGCGCGGTGTTCGTGGACTCGACCAGCAACGTCGTGCACACCGAGGCCGGCACCGTGGTGCTCTACGGCTGCGAGCGGATGCTCGTGGTCACCCTGCACGGGATCACCTTCGTGACCCCGCTGGACCGCGCGGCGGACCTGAAACCGCTGCTGGATCAACTGCCCGGCAGTCTGCGTCTCGACCCCACCCGACCCGTCTGAAGCTCATGCGATCGATCCTCGTGGCCATTGTCGCCCTCGTTGCCCTGGCATCCCCCGGTGCGGCGCAGCACCCGTTCGCGCCCGCCGGCAGTGCATACGATGCCCGTGTCCCCGTGCCGCGCAGCGTGATCGGGCACGAGTTGGGCGAGCGCTTCACGCCGCACCACGCGGTGGCGCGCTACTTCGAGCGCGTTGCGCTGGCCTCGCCGCGGGTCCGGCTGGATACGCTGGGGGGCTCGGTCGAGGGCCGCGAGTACCTGACGGCCGTCGTGACCAGCGAGCGGAACCACGCCCGGCTCGCGTCGATCCGCACGGACGCCGCCGCGCTCGCCGACCCGCGCGGCCGCAGCGACGACGAGTTGCACGCGATCGCCGCGCGCATGCCCGCCGTGGTCCTCCTGACCTACACCGTGCACGGCAACGAGGCGTCGGGGACGGAGGCCGCCCTGGCCACGCTCTACGAGCTGGCGGCGTCCACGGATCCCGCCGTGCTCGGCCTGCTCGACAGCGTCGTGGTGCTCGTCGATCCCATTCAGAACCCGGACGGGCATGAGCGGCACGTGCAGGACGTGCTGCGCCGGCGCGGGGCGTTCGGGGCGGACCCCACGCCTGGCAGTTTCGCGACGCAGGGCGCGTGGCCGGGGGCACGCACCAGCCACTATCACTTCGACCTCAATCGGGACTGGTTCATCCAGTCGCACCCGGAGACCCGCGCGCGCGTCGCGTACTTCTTCTCGTGGTGGCCGCACGTGGTCGCGGATCTGCACGAGATGGGTTCGAACGCGACGTACTTCTTCGCGCCGCCGATGGAGCCCATCAACAAGAACGTGCCCCCTGCGGTCCTGCGCTGGTGGGAGACCTTCGCCGCCGCCAACGGAGCCGCACTCGATGCCCGGGGCCGCCCGTATTTCCGTCGCGAGGGCTACGATGAGTTCTACCCCGGCTACGGCGTGAGCTGGCCCATTCTCTCCGGCGCGATCGGGATGACCTACGAGCAGGCGAGCAGTGGGGCGGGTGCGATCCGGCGCAGCGACGGGACCATCCTGACGCTGCACGAGGCCGCGGAGAATCACTACCTGACGTCGATGGCCACGGTGCGCACCGCGGCGCTGGCCCGCACGGCGCGCGTGCGTGACTACCTCGAGGACCGCCGCAGCGCGTTGCGGCTCACGTCCGGGCTTCGGAGCATCTACCTGGCTGCCGAACCCGGCGGGCGCACCGACTCGCTGCTCGCGCTGCTCGAACGGAATCGTGTCGAGGTGCAGGTGGCCCGCGCGCTGCCGGCGGATGCCGTGGCCTACCCGCATACCCGCGGCCGCACCGACGGCATGCTGTACGTGGTCGATCTCGCGCAGCCGCAGGGCCGCCTGGCGAAGGCCCTGCTCGAGCCCGACGCGCAGTTGGATTCGACGTTCATCAGCGAGGAGCTGCGCCGCCGTCGCAGCGCGCAGTCGTCGCGGTTTTACGACATCACCGCGTGGTCGCTCCCGATGACCCACGGGGTGCGCGCCTGGTGGGCCGCTGGCGCGCCCAGCCTGCGCGAGGTGCGCGTCGCGTCGGGCGTGCGGATGGGCGGCGGGGTCGTCGGCACCCCGCCCGCGCGTCACGGCTACGCGTTCCACCCGGGGAACGAGGCCGCGCTGCGGCTGCTGGCGTCACTGTTCCGGGATTCGCTGCGCGTCCATTTCGCCACGCAACCCTTCACCGCCGCCGGCATGCACTTCGCGCACGGGGCGTTCATCGTCCGCGTGTCGTCGAATGGCGCGCGCATCCATGACGCCGTGCAGCGGGCCGCGTCCAGTGCCGGCGTCCCGGCGTACGCGCTGCACTCGGCGCTGGTCGAATCCGGGACGGACCTCGGGTCGAACTCGGTGATTCCGCTGACGGCGCCTCGCGTGGCGCTCCTGGCGGGGCCGCCGGTGAACGGCAATTCGTTCGGCTTCGCGTGGTATGCGTTCGAGCAGCGATTGGGGTACCCCGTGACCACCGTGGACGCCTCGTTCATCGCGAGCGGCGGACTGCGCGACTTCACCGTCCTCGTGATGCCGTCGGCGGGTGCCGTCGGCGCAGCACTCGGCGACGGCGGGCTGCTGCGCCTCCAGCAGTGGGTTCGCGATGGCGGCACGCTGATCACCATGGAGCAGTCGAGCGCGTGGCTGGCCAGTGAGGCCTCGGGCCTCTCGCGCCTGCGTCTGCGGCGCGCCGCCGCCGGGCCGGCGCTGTCGGCGAACGTCCCGGGGGCGCTCCTCCGCGCGCACGGCGACTCGCTGTCGCCCTTGCTGGCCGGCATCCCGCCGCGCGACCTGGCGGTGCTGGTGTCGGGCGACCGCGTCTTCGAGGCGCCGACCGATGCGCGCGGTCAGGAGATCGTCGTCCGCCTCGCCGGGCGCGACAGTCTCCGGCTCTCGGGCTACCTCTGGCCGGAGTCGTGGGACCGCCAGGCCGAGGGGGTGTGGCTGTGGAGCGAGCGCCAGGGGCGCGGGCGCGTGACCGCATTCGCCACCGATCCCAACTACCGTGATCTCATGCGTGCGCTGTCGCCCATCTTCGCGCACGCGGTGTTCTTCGGGGCGTTCTAGGCGCCGCCGCCCGCACGCCTCAGCGGGCGTTCGGGCGCAGATGCCGTTCGAAGAAGGCCCAGGTCAGGTTCCACGAGTCGATCTGCTCGGGGGAGTCCTCCCGTTCCCACGTCTGCGTACTGACGCGGCGGCTGAACGTATGCCCGCCGCTGGCCGGGCCCGGGGTGGGGTCGACGTAGACCTTGGTCTCGGCGAGGTCGGGCTTGCGGGCGCGCAGCGCGTCGATCATCTGCTGCGCTTCGACCCAGTCGACGTCCGTGTCGTTGGTCGCCGCGTGCACGAGCAGTGGCACGCGCAGCCCGTCCACGTGGAAGACCGGCGACCGCCTGATGTACTCGGCCCGCTGTTCGAACGGGAGTCCGCCGATGTGCGTGGAGAACGCGCGCTGGTAGCCGGGCCCCTTGTACGACAGGCGGAAGACGAGGTTCGTCACCGGCACGATGGCGGCGCCCGCGGCGAACGGCGTCTCGCCGCGGAACAGCAGGTGTGCCGCGATGAAGCCGCCGTGACTCCAGCCCATCACCCCGACGCGGTCGGGATCCACGTGGGGAAGCGTCTGCAGCACCGACACGGCCGAGTGCACGTCGTCGACCTCCTTCCCGCCGTAGTCGATGGCCCGGTGGAAGGCCTCCCCGTAGCCGGTGCTCCCGCGGTACTCCGGCGCGATCACGACGTAGCCGCGTTCCACGGCCTCGAGCACGAAGGGCAGGTAGTTCGCCGTCCAGTCCCCGTGTACGCCGCCGTGCACCCAGACCATGGCCGCGTGCGCCCTCGGCCCGCGTGGTGTCAGCGGCTCGAAGAGGTAGGCCGGGATCTCGAGCCCGTCGATCGCGCTGCGGTAGCTGATTTTCCTGAAGGACATCCGCCCGGCGGCGCGCGCGGTGTACACGGAGTCGGTCCGCGCCTTCGCGGCGATCTGCGCCGCGTAATTCGCGGGGGGATGATCCTCGAGCTGATTGCTCACGTACAGGGCGGCGGCGCGCGCGGAGTCCATCGCGACGGTGCGTCGCGCCGTGGGCTGCGCGTCCAGCAGGGCCGGGAGCACCACGGGGAGGAGTCCGAGCAGGCGCGAGGTCGTGGACATGGGGGAGCGGGTGAACGGTGAGCAGGCGGAACAGCGTGGTCCGCGTACGGCGGTGATCCGTCTGGCGAAGGCTACGTGCGTGCGGCCGCGGGCGCTGTGGCGACCGCCGGGCTGCCCGGCAGCACCGGCCCGCACCGAGAGCCAGCGCGCCCCCCCCCCGATCCGCTCGCCGTGAACACAGGCACCCCACGCCACGCCGCCGCCGAAGTTGTCGGTGAGGACGCCCCGCGCGTATCTTCCCAGCCACGGCGGGGCGCTCTGACGTGCGCTCATCATCGGACTTTCTTCTGAGGTCTCTACAGGCGTGCCCAAGCGCAATACGCTCATCGGCGTGGGATTGACGGTCGGATTCGCGGGCTTCCTGTACGTGGCCACCACCAGCGCCCAGAAGGAGTCCTGCGAGGTCTGCGTGCGATTCAACGACCAGGAGAATTGCGCCACGGCGTCCGGCGAGACCACGGCGGAGGCGGCGCGCACGGCGCAGAACACGGCGTGCGGGCCCCTGGTCCGCGGGATGAACGACGCGATCGCCTGCGACAACCGGCCTCCGATCCGCGCGCAGTGCCGTTCCCGCTGACGCCTCGTCGAGGACATCGGCTGCCGTGACCCCTCCGTTCTACTACCGCGTCACGTCGGGCATCCGTGTCACGGTCCGGCCGCTCTATCTGCGGCAGCAGTCCGAACCGCAGCGTGCGCGATTCGTCTTCGCCTATCACATCCGCCTCGAGAACGTCTCCGACGTCGCGGCGCAGTTGTTGAGCCGCTACT
>CAYSFN010000142.1:0-5990 GCA_964430045.1 uncultured Gemmatimonadaceae bacterium | reverse complement strand
ATCGCCGAGGGGGTGGATCAGACCCGCGGGTGGGTCTATTCGCTGCTGGCGAGCGCGACGGGGCTGGGGGATGCGCTGCCGAACAACGACGACGACCGCGCGGCGCCGTACCGGTCGGTGATCGTGAACGACCTGGTCCGCGATGCGCAGGGCTTGAAGATGTCGAAGAGTCGCGGCAACGCGGTGGATCCGTGGCAGGTGATGGCCAGGCACGGCGCGGATGCGGTGCGCCTGTTCCTCGTGTCGTCGGCGCAGGTGCATCTCCCGCGGAACTTCGACGAGCAGCAGATCCGCGACGGAGCCGGGCGGTTCCTGGTGACGCTGAAGAACACGTACAGCGGGATCTTCGCGCAGTACGCGAACTTCGGCTGGGCGCCGTCGGCGGCCGACCCCGTGGTGGCCGAGCGGCCGGCGATCGACCGCTGGGTGCTGTCGCGCCTCAGCGCGGTCGAGGACGAGGTGGATCGCGCGTTGACGGCGCTGGATCCGACGACGGCGGCCCGCACCCTGATGGCGTTCGTCACCGACGACGTCTCCAACTGGTACGTGCGCGTGAATCGCGCCCGCTTCTACGAGGTGGCGTCCGCCGACAGCCGCGCCGCGTTCGCGACCCTGCACGAGCTGCTGGTCGTCACGAGCCGGCTGCTCGCGCCCTTCGCGCCGTTCATCAGCGACGCCATCCACCGCGCGCTGACGGGCGCCTCGGTCCACCTGGCGTCGTACGTGCGCGCGTCGCCGACCCCTCGCGAGCCGGTGCTCGAGGCGGCGATGCACGAGATCCGCACCCTGGCGCGTCTGGGACGTGCCGCACGCGAGACCGCGGCGATCAAGGTCCGGCAACCGCTCAGCCACCTGGTCGGCGTCGCGGTCGGCGTGGAGGCGGCGGCCCTGGCGCCGCTGGTGCCGCTGCTCGCGTCGGAGTTGAACGTGAAGACGGTGGAGTTCGCGACCTCCTCCGACGCCCTGGTGACGCTGACCGCGAAAGCGAACTTCCGCACGCTGGGCAAGAAGTTCGGCGCGGCGACCAGGGACGCGGCGGCCGCGATCGCCGCCCTGCCCGGCGCGCTCGTGCAGTCGCTCGAGGCGGGCGCGGCGGTCCCGGTCACGGTCGGGGCCGTGACGGCCGACGTGCTGCTCGAGGACGTCCTGATCGAACGGCGGGCGGTCGGTGCGCTGGTGGTCGCGCAGGACGGCGGACGGTTCGCCGCGATCGATCCCGCGATCACCGAGGACTTGCGCGCCGAAGGACTGGCGCGCGAGTTCGTGAGCAAGGTGCAGCGTCTGCGCAAGGAGCGCGGCCTCGCCGTCAGCGATCGGATCGTCCTCGACATCGTCGGCGATGCGGCGGTGCAGGACGCGATCATGGAGTGGCGGTCGTGGATCAGGAACGAAGTGCTGGCAGCAGTGATAGCAGTGGGCGGCGACGTGGACGCGTCGAATGCTGTGGCGATGGACCTGGACGGTCTCCCGGTCCGTTTCACTCTCACGAAGGTGGATGCTCGATGACCCCCGCGAAGAAGAAGACCCCGTCGCAACCGGCGGAGGCGGCGCCCAGGGCGGCCGCCCCGGAGCGTCGTACGGCCAAGGGCGTGGTCGTGAAGGATCCCCCCTGGGGGCCCACGGAGTTGCAGCACTTCGAGGCGCGCCTCATGGAGGAGCGTCGGCGGGCGATGAAGCAGCTCGGGCAGTGGGACGAGAGCATGCGGTCGACCATCCAGAACGCGGATGGCGACCTGTCGACCTACTCGTTCCACATGGCCGATCAGGGCACGGATGCGATGGAGCGCGAGAAGGCCTTCCTGTTCGCGAGCAAGGAGGGGCGCTACCTGTGGCACATCGACCAGGCGCTGCGGCGTCTCTACAAGCATCCGGAGATCTTCGGGATCTGCGAGGTGTCGGGTGAGCGGATCGAGTACGACCGCCTCGATGCCCTGCCGCACGCGCGGCTGTCGTTCAAGGCGAAGATCCAGGAAGAGGGGGCCGGTGAACACGAGTGACCGTTCGCGTCGCGGGCCGCTGTTCTGGGCCATCGTCCTCCCGTGGGTCGTGGTGGACGTCGTGACCAAGTACTGGGCCGTGGCCGCCTTGTCGCCGCCGCACGTGCGCTCGCAGGCGGTCATCGGCGAGTGGCTGCGCTTCACCCTGGTGTACAATCGCGGGGCGGCGTTCGGCATCTCCGTGGGCGACTGGTCCCGCTGGATCTTCACGGTCCTCACGCTCGGCGCGCTGGTCGTGCTGTGGCGCTTGTACGTCGAATCCGCGGCCGGCGACCGCCTCCGGATCGTCGCGCTGGCGCTGGTCGCGGCGGGCGCGCTGGGGAACTTGATCGACCGTCTGCGCTGGACGCGGGGCGTCGTGGACTTCATCGACGTCGGCCTCGCGGGCTGGCGCTTCTGGACCTTCAACGTCGCGGACATCGGCGTGACCTGCGGGGCCGTGCTGCTGGCGATCGTGCTGTGGCGGGAGGATGCGGCGGCGCGCGGCGCGGACGTGGGGTCGACGCAGGTGCCGTCGTGACGGACGCGCTGCCGCACCCGGTCGCGCCCGGCGTCCATCACTTCGAGGTGTCGGGCGACGCGGGAGAGCGCCTGGACCTGCTCGTCGCGCGGCGTCTGGGTCTGTCGCGGACACAGGCGGCGACGCTGATCGCGACGGCGGGCGTCACGGTCGACGGCCAGCAGGAGAAGGCGAGTTTCCGGGCGGAGCCAGGGGCCAGGGTCACGGTCGACGTGCCTCCGCCCGAGGGGCGTGCCGTGACGCCGGAATCCATTCCGCTGCGCATCGTGTACGAGGACGACGATCTGCTCGTCGTCGACAAGGCCGCCGGCATGGTCGTGCATCCGGCCCCGGGGAACTGGTCGGGGACGCTGGTGAACGCGCTGATGGGACGCGGCGGGGCGCTGGCAGCCCCGCACGGCGCCGAGCGTGCCGGCCTGGTGCATCGGCTGGACAAGGAGACCTCCGGGCTCCTGCTCGTTGCACGGAGCGACCGCGCGCACCGCACCTTGTCGGCGGATCTCGCCGCGCGCCGGATCACGCGGCGCTACGCGGCGCTGTCGTGGGGCCACCTGACCGAGGACCGGATGCGCGTCGATGCCCCGCTGGGGCGCGACGGCAAGGATCGCCGGAAGATCGCGGTGATGCCGGCGGGGCGGCGGGCGATCACGGACTTCGTGCGGCTGGCGCGCTTCGCGTCGGTCGATCTGCTCCGCTGCCACCTGCATACGGGACGGACGCATCAGATCCGCGTCCATCTCTCGAGTCTCGGGCATCCGGTGGTCGGGGACGACACCTACGGGGGCGGCGGCGGTCGGCGGCTCGTGGGGCTCCCGCCCAACCGGCACTTCCTCCACGCCGCGTGGCTGCGCTTCAAGCATCCGGTCACGGGGGTGGTCCACGACGTGCGCAGTCCCTTGCCACCCGACCTGCACCGCTCGCTGGCGCTGGTCGCGGAGGACGAGGGGCTGCTGTCGGATGCTGATCCGCTGACCACGTATGGATTCTTTCGCGACGACGGTTGAGCCCGGCGCCGAGCGGGTGCTCGCCTTCTCGGTGGGCGGGGCGCGCTTTGCCTGCCGGCTCGGCTCGGTCCGGGAGATCGTTCCCCTGCCGCCGCTGACGCCGTTGCCGGGAGCGCCTCAGGGCATCCTGGGGGTCGTGGCCGTGCGGGGCCGCGTCATCCCGGTGCTCGATGGGGCGGCACGGTGGGGTGGCGATGGTGGCGAGGACGGCATGCTGCTCGTCCTTGAGCATCGGGGGCGCTGGCTGGGGGTGCGCTGCGGGGAGGTCGACCGGGTCGTGGTCGCGATGACCGCCGGGGCCGTGGCGTGTGGAGGGGAGTGCTTCGAACTTGGGGGAACGCAGGGGCCACCGCGCCGATTGGTGGATGCCGCGATCCTCGTACATTCGGTCCTGCAGGACCGTGGAGAACTGAGCCGTGAGTCAGACCGTCCTGATCTGTGATGACGCGATCTTCATGCGGACCATGCTGGCCGATATCCTCACCCAGGCGGGCTACGAGGTGATCGGCGAGGCGGAGACCGGTGTGCAGGCCGTGGAGAAGTACGCGCAACTGCGCCCGGATCTCGTGACGATGGACATCGTGATGCCGGACATGGGTGGCATCGATGCCGTGCGCGGCATCGTCCAGCAGTTCCCGGACGCCAAGGTGCTGATGTGCTCGGCCATGGGCCAGCAGGCGCTGGTGGTGGAGGCCATCTCGGCGGGCGCCAAGGATTTCGTCGTGAAGCCGTTTCAGCCGAGTCGTGTTCTGGAGGCGGTCCAGCGCGTGCTGGGGTAGCGCGACGTGGACGTCGCCCGCTATGCCGAGCTGTTCCGCACCGAGAGCCATGACCAGCTCGCGGCGATGGACGATGCGCTGCTGGCGATGGAGCGCGACGAGGGGGGCGCCGCGCCGCTGCGCGAGTTCTTCCGTGCCGCCCACACGCTCAAGGGGATGAGCGCGACGATGGGCTTCGAGGCGCTCGGGGCGCTCGCCCACGACGTCGAGGCGGCGGTGGAGCCGTGGCGTGAGCGTGGTCGGCCGCCGCCGGCCCTGCTGGACCTGCTGTTCCAGGCGACGGACGGGTTGCGTGCGGCGGTGGGCAGCGCGGTGGGCACCGCGGACGCGCCGCGCGACGCGGATGCCCTGCGCGCACGCTTGCGTGCGAGTGTCGCCGACCCGACGGGTGCCCCCGCCGCGGCGGATCCGGCATTGCTCGTCGACGGGAGCGACGGCACGCCGCCGCCGCTCCCGCGCCCGGCGGTCGGGGTCGCCGTACGGGTGAGCTTCGCCCCGGATTGCCTGATGCCGGGAGTGCGCGCACTCCTCGTGCTGCGGGCCGCCGAGGGGCTTGGTGCCGTCCGGTCGGTGTCGCCGCCCCAGGCCTCGCTGGCGACACTCTCCACCTCGACGCCACTGGACGTCGAACTGCTGACGGATGCGCCGGACGCCGTGATCACCGCGCGCCTCCAGCGCGTGGGCGAGATCGCGTCCGTGGAGGTGCAGGCGGCGCGTGCCGGCGCGGCCGGGCAGACCGTGCGCACGGTGCGGATCGACGTCGCGCGGCTGGACCGCCTGCTCGACGTGGCGGGCGAGCTGACGCTCGTGCGCGGCCAGTTGGAGCGCGCGCTCGGCGGGCGCGACGCGGCCCCGGCGCTGGCCGACGCCGTGCTCGCCACCGGACGCCTGATCGGTGCGGTGCAACAGGAGGTGCTGGCGGCGCGTCTCGTGCCCGTGGGGCAGGCCTTCGACCGGTTCCCGCGCCTGGTGCGCGATGCGGCCCGCGCGACCGGCAAGGCCGTGCGCCTGGTGATCGAGGGGGGCGCGATCGAGTTGGACCGCGCGCTGGTGGACGCACTGGGGGAACCGCTGGTGCACCTGCTGCGTAACGCGGTGGACCATGGGATCGAGCCGGCCGACATGCGTCGCTCGCGCGGCAAGGCGGTCGAGGGCGTGATCCACCTCACGGCGTCGCGCGACCGCAATGCCGTGGTGCTGCGTGTGTCGGACGACGGCGGGGGGATCGACCGTGCCCGGGTGGCCGCGAAGGCCATTGCCCGGGGGGTGTGGCGCGCCGAGGCGGGGCCGCTCGACGATCCGGCGCTGGTGCGCGTCCTGGCGACCCCGGGGTTCTCGATGGCCGACGCGGTCTCGGAGATCTCGGGGCGCGGCGTGGGGCTCGACGTGGTGCTGGCCTGCGTGCGGCAGGCGGGGGGGACGGTCCAGGTGGAGAGCGAGCCGGGGGAGGGGACGACGTGGACGCTGCGGTTGCCGATCAGCGTCGCGATTGTCCGGGCGTTGCTGGTCCGCGTTGCTGGTGCCAGCTACGCGTTCCCCCTGGCGTACGTCCGGGAGACGCTCGACGTGAACGACCCGGCGGCGCTCGCCGCCGGGGTGCTCCCGGTCCGTGGCGCACCGGTCCCCCTCGTCTCTGCGCGTGCGTTGATGCAACTTGCACCGGGCGAGCACCTGCATCCACAGGTGGTGA
>CAYSFN010000141.1:0-6031 GCA_964430045.1 uncultured Gemmatimonadaceae bacterium | reverse complement strand
TCAACTTCCTCTGCCGCGACTCGATCCTCGCCGCGCCGATCGTCCTCGACCTCGCGTTGTTCAGCGACTTCGCGCACCGCGCGGGCATGAAGGGCATCCAGGAATGGCTGTCGTTCTACTACAAGAGCCCCATGGCGGCGCCGGGCTTGCAGCCCGAGCACGACCTGTTCATCCAGCAGACCAAGCTCAAGAACACGCTGCGGCATCTCATGGGCGAGGAGCCGATCACGCACCTGGGATTGGAGTATTATTCCTAGCATGCGACGGTTCCCGCTCCTCCTCGGTGCCCTGCTCGGCGTGGTGGCCTGCGGCCCCCCGCAGGGCAGCGCGACGGACATGCGCATCTGGACGGACGACTTCCAGATGCGCATCTCGACGGACCCCTCGCCCCCGACGGCGCGCGAGGCCGTGATCTACAAGGTGGTCGTGCGGGACAAGAAGACGGGGGAGCCGATCGAGCAGGGGGAGGGACGGGTGTTCGCGACGAGTCGCGACGGGGCGAACACCTGGGACTCCCTGGAGCCGACGGCGGAGTCGGGCGCGTACACGGCCAAGCTGCGATTCATCACGGCGGGGGACTGGGCGGTCGCGATCCAGTTCCGCCGGGACTCGACGTCCCGTCTGCAACGGCAGGACTGGATGCAGACCATCCACAACGAACGCCAGTAGCCCTGTGAAGCATTTTCATCGCTGCCACGGCCACCCCGACGCGGTCCTCGCCGCGGCCGACGAGTTCTTCCCGACCATCGGCCTCACGCGCGCGGCCACCACGCCGCGGGGGCGGGAGTTCGCCGGGGACCTCGGCACGCTGCGCCTGACCGTGCGGATGGAGGGGGGCCATTACACCCTGGTCGAGGTGCAGACGGATCAGATGGGTGAGAGCCGCCTCGACCGCAATGTGAAGCAGTACTTCGTCCGCCTGCACCGCGCGGACGATCCGCGGCACGTGTTCAGCGCGTCGTACTGACGTCGCGCCGATGACCCCGCCCCTGTCACGCGAGCAGCGCGTGGCGCTGTATCGCTGGATGCGCCTCACGCGCACCCTCGAAGAGCGTCTCGTGGTGCTGTACCGCCAGTCCAAGCTGGTCGGCGGTCTGTTCCGGTCGCTCGGCCAGGAGGCCGATGCCGTGGGCAGTGCGTTCGCGCTGCAGCCGGAGGACGTGCTGTCGCCATTGATCCGCAACCTGGGCTCGATGCTGGTGAAGGGCGCGACGCCCCTCGAGGTGATCCGGCAGTATCGCGCCACGGCGGCGTCCCCGACGCGCGGGCGCGAGCTGAACATCCATTTCGGCGACATGGAGCGGGGCTTCATCGGGCAGATCTCGCAGCTCGGTGACATGATCCCCGTGATGGCCGGCGTCGCCCTGTCGTTCAAGCTGCGGCAGCAGCCGCGCGTGGTGCTGGTCTACCTGGGGGACGGCGCGACGTCGACCGGCGCCTTCCACGAGGGCCTGAATTTCGCCGCGGTGCAGGGGCTGCCGCTGGTCTGCATCATCGAGAACAACGGCTATGCCTATTCCACGCCCACGGCGTCGCAGACGGCGGCGCGGGCCTTCGTCGACAAGGCCGTCGGCTACGGGATCCCGGGGGTCCAGGCGGACGGGAACGACGTGCTGGCGGTGCACGAGGTGACGCGCGCGGCGGTGGACCACGCCCGGCGCGGCGGGGGCGTGACGCTGATCGAGCTGCTGACGTACCGGCGCACCGGGCACGCCCAGCACGACAACATGTCCTACGTGCCCGAAGGCGAAGCGGAGCGCTGGGCCGCCACCAACGATCCGATCGACCGGTTCATGCACGTGCTGCGCACCGAGGACGCGGTGACCGACGCCGAGTTCGCGGCCATCGACGCGGCGTGCCAGCAGGAGGTCGATGCCGCCAGCGACGCGGTCGAGCACGAGACGTTCCCGGAGGCGGTCGACGCGTTGCGCGGGGTCTACGCCGATCCGCCGCTCGTGGCGCCCCATTGGTACAAGGCGCACGCATGAGCGCCGAAATCACCTACCTCGAAGCGATCCGCGAGGCCCTCGACGAGGAGCTGGCGCGCGACCCGAACGTGTTTCTGCTCGGCGAGGACATCGGGGCCTACGGCGGGGCCTTCAAGGTGACCGAGGGCCTGCACGCCAAGTACGGCGCCGCGCGCGTGATCGACGCCCCGATCGCGGAAGCGGCGATCATCGGGGCCGCCGCCGGCGCGGCACATTACGGGATGCGACCGGTCTGCGAGATGCAGTTCATCGACTTCATCTCCTGCGGGTACGACATGCTGACGAACTACGTGGCCACGGCACGCTACCGCGCGTTCCTCCCGTGTCCCATGGTCGTGCGCGGACCGGCGGGCGGGTACGTCCGCGGGGGACCGTTCCACTCGCAGAATCCCGAGGCGGCGTTCCTGCACACCCCGGGGCTCAAGATCGTCTACCCCGCGACGGCGTCGGACGCGAAGGGCCTGCTCAAGGCGGCGATCCGCGACGAGGACTGCGTGCTGTTCTTCGAGCACAAGTACCTGTATCGTCGCGTCAAGGAGACGATGCCCGCCGGTGACCACGTCGTGCCGATCGGCAAGGCCCGCGTGGCGCGCCCTGGGCGCGACGTGTCGATCATCACCTACGCCGCGACCGTCTGGAAGTCGCTGGAGGCGGCGGAACTCCTCGCGGCCGAGGGCATCGACGTCGAGGTCATCGACCTCCGAACGCTGCTGCCGATGGACGATGCGGCCATCGTCGAGACGGTGCGCAGGACCAATCGCGTGCTCGTCGTCCATGAGGATACGCGGACCGGGGGCATCGCGGGGGAGATCACCGCGCGGATCAACGAGCAGTGCTTCGAGTGGCTGGATGCCCCGGTGCTGCGCGTCACGGCGCACGACGTCCCGCTGCCCTTTGCGCCCACGCTCGAGGATTACGTCCTTCCACAAGTCGCTGACATCGTGACCGCGGTGCGGCGGCTCGCCCGGTACTGACCATGGCCACGAACGATGAACTCGCCGCGGTCGACCACAAGGCCCGCCTCGCGGGCCTCGGCTGCTTCTCCGTGCTGGTCGGCGGCGTCTCGATGGCCATGGTCGGCGCGCTCCTGTCGCTGGCGGTCCAGCGGATCACGCGGGGACCGGTCTGCCAGGACATCCCGGCGTGCGACTGGTACATTTATGCAGCAGTGGGTGCGGTGCTCGGAGCCGTGACCCTGCCCATGTTTGTCCTCAACCGGGTGCGGCAGTCGGCAAAGGATCGCGACGCGGCGCGCCCCAACTCATAAGCAGAGAGGTTCCGTCCGTGGCTTTCGAGGACGTGCTCATGCCCCAGATGGGGGAGTCGATCGCAGAAGGAACGCTGTCCCGCTGGCTGAAGAAGCTGGGGGACACGGTCAAGCGCGACGAGCCGATGTTCGAGATCTCGACCGACAAGGTGGATGCGGAGATCCCGGCGCCCAGCGCCGGGGTCATCGCCGAGATTCTCGTGACCGAAGGGCAGACCGTACCGGTCGGTGCCCTGGTCGCGCGGCTCCAGGTCGGCGGAGCGACGGCGGCGGCCCCGGCCCCGGCGGCCGCGCCGGCACCTGCCGCGCCGCCCAGCGCGCCGCCCAGCGCGCCGCCGACGGCAGCATCCGTCCCGGCACCGCCCACGCCGGTGCCGCCCGCCGCCCCCGCCGCACCGGCGGGCAGCCCCAGTTCGCTGGAGGACCGGCTGCGGACCAAGTCCTCGCCGCTCGTGCGCAAGATGGCCCGGGAGGCCGGGGTGTCCTTGCACGAGCTGTCGGGGTCCGGCATCGCGGGCCGCGTCACGCGGCGTGATCTCGAGACCTACCTGGCGTCGGGTGCCCCGCGCAGCGCGCCGGCCGTGCCGGCGCCGGGTGCCGGCGGCCGGGCGAGCGGGCACGCCGCCCCGATGCCGACGCCGTGGCCCGGTGACGTCGTCGAGCCGATGTCGCGCATCCGCCAGCTCACGGCGGATCACATGGTGCTCGCGCGGCAGACGTCGATGCACGTCACGTCGTTCTTCGAGGTCGACCTGACACGCGTCGCGCGCATCCGGGCGGCCAAGCGGGCGGCGTTCGAACGCAGCACGGGCGAGAAGCTCACCTATCTGCCGTTCATCATCAGCGCCGTCGTGGCCGGGCTGAAGCGCTTTCCGATCCTGAACGCATCGGTCGCCGGGACGGACATCATCTATCGCAAGTCGTACAACATCGGGATCGCCGTCGCGCTGGACTGGGGGCTGATCGTCCCCGTGATCAAGCGGGCGGACGACCTGTCGATGACCGGTCTCACGCGCTCGCTGAACGACCTCGCCACGCGCGCGCGGAGCAAGAAGCTGCGCCCGGAGGAGGTCCAGGATGCCTCGTTCACCATCACGAACCCGGGCGTGTTCGGGTCGCTGATGGGGACGCCGATCATTCCGGTCCCGACCACGGCGATCCTCGGGCTCGGCGCGATCGAGAAGCGCCCCAGGGTCCTGACGGGTGCCGACGGCGAGGATACCATCGCCATCCGGACCTGTGCGTACTTCTCGCTGTCCTTCGATCACCGGGTGGTCGACGGTTCCGACGCCGACAAATTCCTGGCATTCATCAAGGAGCAGCTCGAATCCTTGACCGACCCGGCGCTCTGATCGTGACGCGTGCACTCACGATCCAGCGTGCGGTGGTGACGGCGCCGGAGCGTGAGCGCTACCTGGCCCGCCTCCGAGCCCGCCTGGCGCATTACACGGCGCGGGACTGCCGGTTCTGGGTCTTCGAAGAGGCGGCCCTGCAGGGCATCTTCATCGAGTTCACCGAGGCGAAGGATGCCGCCACCCTGGCGGCGGCGCACGCCGCGTCGCCGGAACCGCCGCGCGACGCCGCGCGCATCTACTCCGAGGTCGAGGTCGTCTGACGATGCCAGCACGTCCAATCGAGATCGATGGGCAGACGTGGAACGTGTTCCCGTCCGGGTTCCTCACGCCCAACACCGGCGATGAGTTCGGGTTGCTCTTCGTCCGCGGCGACGGGCCCGCGACGGAGGTGCGGGTGACGCGCTACGCGCCCATGGGAACGATGGCGCGCGAGGCGTCGCTGGCGCAGCTCAGCGATGCGGACGTGGAGCGTCTGTTCCGCCTCGCGCAGGCGAGCGAGCATTCTCCCGAAGCGGGGTACCGACCCTGATGACCAGTGCCCCGGCGCCGCACGTCGACCTGCAGGTCCACTCGACGGCCTCGGACGGCAGCGCTCCGCCCGGGGCGATCCCTGCCATCGCGGCCGCCGCCGGACTGACCGCCTTCGCCCTGACGGACCACGACACGGTCGACGGGGTGGCCGCCGCGACGCAGGCCGCTGCCGCGCATGGGGTCGAGGTGATCCCGGGGGTCGAACTCTCCGCCGTCTCGGAGGGCGTCGAAGTGCATCTCCTCGGGCTGCACCTCGCCGCCGTCGAGACGATGGCGCACCGCCTGCACGTGCTGCGGGGCGATCGCGAGGCGCGTGCCCGGGCCATCGTCCGTGCGCTGCAGGGCGTCGGATTGGCGATCACCGACGAGGACGTCCTGCAGGCGGCCGACGGCGCGGCGATCGGCCGGCCGCATGTGGCCAACGCGCTGGTCGCGCGTGGGCACGTGCGCGATCGGCGCGAGGCCTTCGATCGCTGGTTGGGCGCGGGCCGGCCGGCGTACGTCGCCAAGCCCGCGTTCCGCGCCGTGGATGCGATCGCCCTGATCCACGCGGCGGGCGGCCTCGCGATCTGGGCGCATCCCGGCGCCCTGGGGCGCCGCGAGGCGGTCCAGTCGCTGGTGAACGATGGGCTCGACGGCATCGAGGTCCGGCACCCCAGTCAGAACGTCGACGATCAGCGCCGATTGCAGGCCCTCGCGGATCACTTCGCCCTGGTGCCCAGCGGCGGCTCCGACTGGCACGGCGAGCTGACCGGCCGACGGACGCTCGGGGTGATGCGGGTGCCCGTCGAATGGCTGGAGGCGCAGCGCGTGCGACTCGCGGAGCACGCGGCGACCCGCGCCTCGTGACGGCCGCGCGGCCGGTCGCCCTGGTCACTGGCGGCGCGCGG
>CAYSFN010000140.1:0-6066 GCA_964430045.1 uncultured Gemmatimonadaceae bacterium | reverse complement strand
GTCGGCCCCACCTTGGACACACGGGGGGGGGGGGGCGACCGCGAAGCACTGCTGGCGGCTTACGGCAACTGACAGTCTCCCCGCGCTCCGGTCGCGGCCGCGACATCCTCCCACGAGAACGCCGTGATGCCCGCGTCGAGGTGTGCCGCGAAGAACGCCCCGGCCGGGAACGGCCCGAACACGCGCTGCGTGAGGGCAACACCGTCGGTGCGCCGGGTCACCGGCCCGGTGAACGCCGCCACGTGGGCAAAGGTCATGCGGTCGAAGAGGTGGAACGTGTTCACCTCATCGCCCTGGTCCGTCGTCACCCAGACGCCGGTGGAATCGCCGCAGGCGTAGAGCGCGATGCCTTCCGCCTGCTGCGGGAAGTATCCCCGGCCGAACACCTGGCCGGTGAAACGCCCGTCGAGCGTGTACACCTTGAGGTACGAATCCGTCTCGAGTTCCTCGGCGATCACGAGCCGGTCGTTCGCCGGGTCGGCGAGGATCGATTCGGCGACGCGGATGGCGCCGGCGTCGGTCGTGTCGCCGAAGCTGCCGCCGTGATCGGCGTGCAACCTGCCGTCGGCGACCGTCACCCGGAACCACTTCACCCGTTCGCCAAGCTCACCGAGCGGCGGGACCTGTTCGTCGGGCGTTTCGTAGTTGTCCGTGACGTAGACACGATAGGTGCCACCCTCCTCGGGAAACGCGGTCACGCCGTACGGGAGGCGCAGGATCCCCTGGCCGAAGCTGCCGAGCGGCTCGAAGCCGGGCAGGCGGAACCCCTGCACGCGTGCATTGTCGCGCTCGACGACGAGGAGGAGTGAGTCGCCAAGGACGAGCACGCCGTTCGGCCGGGCGAGCTGCCCCGGACCGCTGCCGGGGCCGCCCACCCGCATGAGTTCGCTGCCGGTGAACGCATCGTAGACGATGAGGGCGTGCGCGCTCTTGGCGCTCGCGATGATCCAGTGCACGCCGTCCGGGCCGTGATAGATCGCCGGCCCGTCGACATTGGCGAAGGAATCGAGCGGGGTGACGTACACCTCGTGCACGACGGCCGTGTCGGCCCTGGCGGCGAGCGCGCCGGCGTGCCCGGCGTCCTGCCCACCGCATGCCGCTGCGGCGAGCACCAGGGAGCATGTCAGGCGCCTCACGGGCGGAACCTCAGGCCCATCTGGACCGACGGGCGGTAGAGTTCGCGCTGGCGGAAGCGGTCGGTGGTCGCCTGATACGTGCGGTACGGCGCATTGGTCAAGTTGAGCGCCTCGACGTAAACCTGCATGGAGGGGCGCAGGAAATAGCTCACGGACAGGTCGAGCTGGTCGCGGTGATTGACGTACAGGTCTTCGTCGGCATCCTCGCCGAGTTCGTCAATGTAGCGCCCGACGCGATTGAGGCTCACCTGTCCCGAGAAGCCACGCTTCTCGTAGCTGAGCGCCAGGTTGTACGCATGCTCCGCCTGCCCGGCAAGACGCGTCTCGCGCCCGTCGGGCTGGGTCGCCTTGGAGTCGGTCCACGTGTAGTTCGCGTACACGCCAAAGCCGTTGAGGAGCCCCGGGAGGAACGTCAGGCGCTGCTGCCACGCGAGCTCCATGCCGCGGATCTCCCCGGACGTGGCGTTCACGGGCTGCGAGGTCTCGCCGCCCAGGGTGTTGTCGAACGTGCTCATGAAGATCGGGTTGGTGAGCTGCTTGGCGAACAGCCCCGCCGACAGCACGCCGATGTTCTGGTCATAGCGCTCGATCATCAGGTCGAAGTTGCGGGCCGTCGTCGGCGTCAGCGCCGGGTTGCCCGTCTCGATGTCGTCGCCGTCCACGATGCGGTACGGCACGAGGTCGATGAAGTTCGGCCGGAAGATCGTGGACGTGAACGCCGCGCGGACATTGGTCGCCTCGCTCAGGCGGTACCGCATGTGCAGCATCGGGAAGAGGTTGCTGTAGCTGTTCTTCGCGTGCGTTGGCGTGAGCAGTTCGGTGTCGTCATCGTATTCGTTGCCGTCGCTCTCGAGCGACGTGCCCTCGAAGCGCACCCCGGGAAGCAGCAGCAGGCGCGGCGTGAGGTTCAGCTCCGCCATCACGTACCCCGCCGTCACGCGCTCGCGCAGGTCGTACGCCTCGGTCTGGGCCTCGAGGTCCGCCTCCCGGGCGTCGAGCCGGTTGGCAAAGCGCGACTCGAACCCGAAGATGTCCGCCGGGCTCGTGGTCCATGGCATGGGGTAGCGGCCCGCCGCGAACCCCGAGTTGCTGAAGCCACGCCCGACGTCCGTTCCCAGGACGATGTCGTCACCGTCCAGCCCCACCTCGAAGGCATCGACGCGCTGATCCTTGCGCTTGTCGCGCACCTTGGCGCCGAAGCGCAGCATGCCGGGACGGTTCTCGTTCAGCGTGAACGGGATGCTCAGGTTGAGAGCACCGACCAGGTCCCGGTTCTGCGTCAGCGTGCTGCCCGTGGTGAGTTCGTCGAACAGGTACCTGCCGCCCAATGCATTGCCCTGCGGGTTGGGCTGCGGCTGCTCCGGGTTCTGCCGCGACGGGGCGAAGCTGACGTCTTCCTGGAGGAAGGCGACCTCTCGGTCAAAGGGCGTGTCCTCCTGCGACCGGGTGATCCCGAGCCGATAGTCGAGCGTCATGCCGCGGTTGAGCTGGTGCTCACCCCCGGCGAGGAGGTTGAACGTGCCGATCTTCTCGAGCCGGTTCTTGTGGAGGTACGCAAGCTCCTCATCCTCGATGAGGTGGGCGAGTGCCCGGCGCTGTTCCTGATCCTGCAGCTCCGACCAGAGCCCGTTGATGTAGAAGCTGGACCGCTCGGTGGCCTTGAACTCGATCGCCGCAGTGGCGCCGGTCCGGCGCCGCCAGAGCGAATAGTGACGCACCTCGAGCTCGGCGAGGTCGTCATCGTCGTAGTCGGGCTCGATGTCGTCCGACCCGAAGTTGCGCTCGCCGAACGAGCCGGAAAAGAGCCAGCCCAGCCGTCCGCCGGCGCTGCGGTCCCCATACGTGACGGCGCCGAGCCCCGAGCCCGCTGCCCGGAGCGGCGCGTACCCGCCCGACCCTTCCATGGTGAACGTGCGCCCCTGCCCGGCGCGCTTGGTCACGAGGTTCACCGAGCCGCCGATCGCGTCGGCGTCCATGTCGGGCGTGATCGCCTTGGACACTTCGACGGCGGCGAGCACACCGACCGGGATCGCATCGAGCGCGATCTGCCGCGCATCGGCCTCGGGCGAGCCGATCTGCTCGCCGTTGATCGTGATCTGCGTCGTGGCCGCCGAGGAGCCGCGAAGCTGGATGTATCGCCCCTCGCCCTGGTCGCGCTGCAGGGCGACGCCGGGCAGGCGTTGCACGGCTTCCGGGGCCGATGCGTCGGGGAAGCGCCCCATCTGGTCGGCCGCGACCACGTTTTTGATGTTCGGGGCGTTGCGCTGTCGCGAGAGCGCCTCGGCCTGCCCGCTGGCCCGCACCATGACGGGCGTGAGCGAGATCGCCTCCAGCGCCACCAGCACTTCGGCAGTCGATCCCGCAGTAACCTGCACCTCGCGCGTGATCGGCGCGCGACCGAGGTACAGCACCCGCAGCGTGTGCGTGCCGACCGGCACCCGCGGAAACGCGAACGTGCCGCCTTCTCCCGCGGTCGTCGAGAACCCCGTCCCGACAACGATGACATGCGCGCCAGGAAGCGGCAGGCGCGTGTCGGCGGCGTCGACGCGCCCGGTGATGCGACCGGCGTCCTGGGCATGCAGGACACTGGTGGGAAGCAGCAGGGCAATGGCCGCCGCGAACAGGAAACGGGGCGGACGAGGGAAGCGAACGCGCATCGGCACTCCGGAAGGTGGACAGCGCGAGAGCGTGCAGCGGTGCGCTGCGGCTCACGAACCCACCAAGAGTGCGAAATGAGGCTCGCTGATTCAGTGACGGCGGTGTAACGGGTGCGTGTCGGCCAGAGCAGGAAGGCGTTGGATCATGTTGCCTGGCCCCGGTGCGGCGCGGTGAGGATCTCGTACAGCCGGACGTTGATGTAGTAGTTCGTGCGGCCGACCCTCCGCTTCTCGAGAATGCCGGCGGCCGCGAGCAGATCGAGGTACTTGGTCGCCGTGATGCGCGACACACCGAGGTCGTCCATCACGAACTGCACCTTCGTGTATGGATGTCCGAACAGGTTGTTGATCAGGTCCCGCGAGTAGATCTTCGGCAGCTCGGCGCGCACGCGGTGCTTCACGTCCAGGAGCGCGCCGTGGATGGCGCGCACCATCTGGATGCCCGACCGGGCGCTCGCCGTGACGGCCTCGAGCATGTACAGGACCCACTCCTCCCACGCGCCGTCGTCGCGCACGGCCTGCAGCAACTCGTAGTAGCGCGACTTGTTCTGCACGATGGGGCCGCTCAGGTACAGCACGGGCACGTCCAGCAGTCCTTCCTTGAGCAGGTACAGGACATTCACGATCCGGCCAGTGCGGCCGTTGCCATCATAGAAGGGATGGATGCTCTCGAAGCAGTGATGCATCACGGCCATGCGCACGAGTGCATCCGGACCGTCGCCGACGGGGGCGTTCAAGTCGGCTTCCAGCGCGTGCATCAGCGAGACGACCTCGCGCGCATCCTGCGGCGGTGTGTACACGACGCGGCCGCTCTCCTGATCCCGCAGCGTGGTCCCCGGCGTCTTGCGGAATCCCGGCTTGCCGGGCTCCAACCACGCCTGCATCTGCAGGATGTAGTTGTTGGTGATCAGCCCGTGTTTCGACACCAGTTCCCACCCCACTTGCAACGCCTCACGGTACCGCAACACCTCCTTGGCGGCCGGGCTCCCAGGTCCATCAGGCCCGGAGAGGTGGCGGAAAAGCTCGTCGTGGGTGGTGACGATGTTCTCGATGGCCGAGGAGTCCTTGGCCTCCTGCAGTGCCAAGGTGTTGATCAGGATGCGCTGGTTGGGAATGCTGGCCACCACGCCCTTGAACTCCGCCAATTGGCGAGACGCCTCGGTGACCCGCCGGAGGATCCTGGGGGTCTCGAGCATCGCAAGCGGAACGGAGGCAAGGTTCATGATGGATTTTTATAGAAAGGCGTGTTTTCTAACTACCCCACGATAACATGCATAGATAACCGGAAAAACTATACCAGTTGTGGCGATGTGTAAAGGTGCTATACGCGCACCAAGCCTGAACTACCAGTTTTCTACTAGTTTCTCCGAAACTGGTAGTAAGTGACACCGAGGGCGCCAATGACCATCAGACTGCGATGAAGATCTACTCCTGGAATGTGAACGGCATCCGCGCCGTGCTGCGCAAGGGCGACTTCACGGCGTTCATCGACGCCCATCAGCCGGACATTCTCTGCCTGCAGGAGACCAAGGCCGACCGGGACCAGGTCGAGGCGGACCTGCCCGGCTACCACGAGTACTGGCACTCGGCCACCAAGAAGGGCTACTCGGGCACCGCCATCTTCTCCCGGACCGAGCCGCTGTCCGTCGCGTACGGGTTTTCCGAGGCCGTGGCCAGGCGCTTCCCGGTTGTCGATGCCGAGGGGCGCGATGCCGCCGAGGAGGGACGCGTGATCACGGCGGAGTTCCCGGCATTCTACGTGGTGACGGTGTACACGCCGAACGCCAAGGACGACCTGAGCCGCCTGCCGCTGCGCGAGCAGCAGTGGGACCCCGCGTTCCTCGCGCACTGCAAGGCGCTGGAGCAGCAGAAACCGGTCATCTTCTGCGGCGACCTCAACGTCGCGCACACCGCGCTCGACCTGGCCAACCCCAAGCCCAACGTCGGCAAGAAGGGGTTCACCGTCGAGGAGCGCCGTGGCTTCCAGGCCTTCGTCGACGCCGGTTTCATCGACACGCTGCGGCTCTTCCGGGAGGGCAACGGGCACTACACGTGGTGGAGCCACTTCGCGAACTCCCGCGCCCGGAACGTGGGCTGGAGGATCGACTATGTGCTCGTGTCGTCCGCGCTGCGCGGGGCCGTGCAGGCCGCCGACATCCACGCCGACGTGATGGGCAGCGACCACTGCCCGGTCAGCATCACGCTCGCGCCCTGAGCGGGGAGGACGCCGTCGATATGGGATCCCGGCTGCCATGCCTCACCGGTCTCCCATC
>CAYSFN010000139.1:0-6133 GCA_964430045.1 uncultured Gemmatimonadaceae bacterium | reverse complement strand
CACCGGCCACCATCCCGCGGATCGGCAGCGCCGTGTACGAGGCGGCCACCGCGTCCAGCGACAGCGAGTCGGCCTGCAACGACACGTCGTACACGAGATCGTCCGCGAGAGTCGTCACACGGCCGGCGCCGAGGAAGCGGCTGACGGGCAGCGTGTCGTCCGTGTAGCGGAGATCGAGCTCGCGGAAGCGCACGTCCGTCCAGGCGGAGTCCAGGCTGACAGTACCCGCCACCCATCCGCGCAGTGGCGGGAACGCCGGGTTCACCGCTTGCAGGGTCCGCAGTTCGAGCCGGTCGACCCGCAGGGCGAAGTCCTGGAACGCCGTCAGCGCCGGCTGCGTGATGTCGACGGCGCCCGCCCCATGGAATCGGTTCACGACGCCCGGCACGTTCGCGTCGGCGAAGTCGATGCGGGCCTCGTCGATCACAAAGTGCTCCAGCGGCCCGCCCCGCGCGCGCACACGCCCGGACAGGGCACCGGCCCACGGCAGCGGCAGCGGCTCACCGCTGAAGCGTTCGATCAGCACGAAGTCGAGCGGCGCCAGCACGAGATCGACCGCCGTGATGTCCACGAGGGCGTCCGCGACCCCGAAGCTCATCTCGCCGCGCAGGTGCGAGCGCATGCTGCGCACGTCGATCGCCCGCAGGGCGTACCGCGTGTAGTCCGAATCGTTGCGCTTCGTGATCTCGAGCTGCATCCGCCCACCCCCCTCCAGCGGGAGATCCGGATACACCCAGTTGAGGTCCGCCATCGACACGCTGTCCGCGGTGATGCGCACGTCCACGCCGAGCCCGTCGTTGGTCGTCACGACACCCTCCGCGCGACCGACGGAGCCCGGCAGGTGGAACTCGTCCACCTGCAACCGCACCGAATCGTTGACGATCACGACGTCGCCGCGCAGCGCACGGATCATCAGCGGCGGGTCGGACTCGTCGACGTCGAGCCGGGCGATGGTGAGTCGAACCCCGGCCGTGTCGGGATGCGCGACTCGGATGTGCGGGAACTCGGCCCCGAGGCCGGTCCATTGGCGGGCGCGGACGAACCCGTCCCCCACGCGCCGCGTGTCGTGGTCGGTGCGCGCCAGCTCCGCCGCGATCACGCTGTCACGCGCCGCCCCCGTGAAGGACTCGCTCGGACGCCATGGCTCCGTCCACCGGAACTGGCCGCCCGTCACGACGACGGAGTCGAGCAGGACCACGTCGCCGAAGCCGCGCCCGGCGCTGGGTGACGAGGGGACCGACCGCTTGCGGAGCAGTTGCTTGTAGGTCCACTCGCCCGCACTGTCCTGGCGCAGATGCACGAACGGGCGCTCGACGCGCAGCGACCGCAGCACGATGCGCAGGTCGACCAGATCGGCGACGTCGTAGCGCGCCGTGATGGGGCCGACCGCGACCACCAGCGAATCCTGGGCGTCGCGGATCTCCAGCGAGTCGATGCGGATGTCGCTCCACAGCGAGCCACCGATCGCGCCAATATGCACCGTGCCGTTCACACGGCCCGCCACGAGGGACTCCACGCGCGAGCGCAGGAAGCCGCGCCCGTGGTCCGTGCCCACGTACAGCACGGCCCCGCCGACGACGACGATCAGCATCGTCAGCGTGATCGCCGCGCTGAGCAGCACGATCGAGCGCTTGCGCATCGCCATCCTAGAACGCCTGCCCGATCGCGAAGGCGAACCGCAGGCGCTGCCGCGACTGGCCCGGCGTGAAGTCCGACGCACAGGCGCCGGCGGCCTGCGTCGGCACACCGGCCCCGACCCCCGTCACCGGCAGCCGGTTGCCCGGACTCACGCAGTACAACTGCCCACCAGCAAGCACCGGTGCGTCGTAGTACGCCGCGCCGGTGCGCGGGGCGTAGCGGTTGTACGCCGCGTCGACGCGCAGCACCCCGAAGGGCGTGGCCACGCGCAACCCCAGCCCGGGCGTCACCTTCAGCCCGTTGAACCGATCCTCCACCTGCGAGGCGCCCGGCGTCCACAGCTCGCCCGCGTCGGCGAAGATCGTCCACTGCAGCCGGTCCTCCAGCACGGGGAACGGCAGACGCAGTTCGACGTTGCCGACCAGCAGACTGGTGCCGCCCGTCGGCACCGGGCGCTCGATCGACGCCGCATCGGCCGCACGGAAGTACACCGTGTCCGTCGGCAGGATCGGCCCCGCCCCGCCGCCGACCCGCACCGTGTCGTAGCCGCGGGTGATGTACACCTTGGGCCCGAGGTCGGACTGCTCGAAGCCGCGCACCGAGGTCGGACCGCCCGCGAACAGGCGCTCCTGCGGGGGGATGAACCGCGAGGTCCCGCGCAAGTCGGGGCCTGTCACCACGCCGGCACGGCCACGCAGTGCCAGCACCACACCACGCCGCAAGGTGAGGTACAGCGCGACGTCGGCCGTGGCGCGCGTGAACTCCAACCCTCCGTCCGAGCCGATCAGCCGGTTCGCGTGGCGCAGCTCCAGCCGCGCCACCCCGCCGCGCGTCGGATTCATCGGCACGTCGCTCCAGTCCTGCGACGCCGAGACGCCGGCGATCGCCACGCGACGGAGCCGCAGCAGCGGATCGCGGTCCTCTGCGGTGCACACGCTCTGCAGCGCGCAGAACAAGGCGGGCTGCGCCTGCGTCCGCCCGTACTCGAGCTGATAGCTGCTCACGAAGGTGCGCCGGGAACCACCCGTCCGCGTCGAGGAGAACACCGTCCCGACGGGCGTCTCGCGCAGAAAGGCGCGGAACTCGGAGCGGCGCTCCGAGTACAGCGTGACGCTCGGACGCCACGAGAACAAGCGGTCCGTCGCCTCGATCAGGCTGACCGCGGCGTAGTAGTTGAGGTCCTCGCTGTAGGGGTCCTCGCGCAGCGTCGGACAGAGCGAGGCCGCGCCGCCCAGCGGCTCGCCGATCCCGATCTTCGAGAGGCGCGCCCGCGCCTCGAAGCGTCGCGCCGAACCCAGGAAGTTGACGTCGCGGTAATCCGCGTCGGCCCGAAAGCAGTCGAGCGTGCCGTAACCCCCGCTGGTCCGCGCCGACTTGGTGAGCGCCTCCGTCAGGGTGATCCGCACATCGACCTCGGCGACACCCGGCGGCACCACGTCCGCGGAGTCGACGTCGACCCCCACCACGCGCCAGATGTCCGTCTGGTAGAGCGTGCGTTTGGCCCGCTCGAGCGCGGACTCGCGGTACAGGTCGCCCGGACGCACCCCGAGCAGGCCCCGCACCGTCGCCTCCCCCACCGCCGGCTCGCCCGGCCGGAGCGGCGTGGACGTCACCGTCACCTCCCCGATGCGCGCGCGGGTCCCGGGCGATACGTCGAGCTCCACCACGGCCGACCGGGCGGCCGTGTCGGACGCGTAGAAGTAGAACACCTCGGCCGCGGGGTACCCGCCATTGCGCAGGCGTCGCGTCAGGGTGTCCAGGGACCGCTGCAGCGCGTACTTGTCGAAGGCACCGCCCTCGCGAAGCGGCAGCCCCGCCAGCACCCGGTCGCGCTCAGGGACGTCGTCCATCCCCGAGATGCGGAGGGTGTCGACCCGCGTGAGCGGGCCTTCGTCGATCAGGAATCGCACCTCGACCGCGTCCCGGCCCCGGGACGTGAGCGCCGTGTCGACGCGCACCGACGCGAACCCGTGATTGCGGTAGAAGATCTGCAACCGCCAGGCGTCGTCGCGGAACACGGTCCGGTCCAGGCAACGCCGCGTCCCGAAGACGCGCAGGTAGCGGCGGGTGAACGACGACGCCGACGTCTGCAAGCCGTCCGCCAGCAGCGCATCGGAGAAACTGCGATTCCCGACGAACGACAGCGCGCGCACTTCCAGGTCGGTGTCGCCCCCGCAGAATGCCCCCGCCTGGGCGGCGGCGTGGGTCGCCAGCAGCGGGAGTGCGCACAGGACTGCGAGCCGGCGACCGAGCGCGGTCATCAACGCGGATCCGGACTGTGCAGGGTCATCGTTGGAAGACGAGACAGAACCTCCCTGAGCAACCCCCGACGAACGGGCGCCGCCGCGCTCACTCGCTCTGGCCGAAGATCGCCAGGTTCGAGCTGTGTCCGGGGTTGACCTTCTTCTCGGGGTACACCCAGTGCACCGCTTGGTTCACGGCGGTCGCCGCCTCGGCGAACCCGCAGGCAATGAGCTTCAGCTTCCCGGGGTACGTCGTGATGTCTCCCGCCGCGTACACCCCCGGGAGCCCCGTCTCCATCTGCGAGTTGACGACGATCTCGTCCTTCTCGAGCTGCAAGCCCCACTCCGTCAGCGCCCCGAGATCACTCACGAAGCCCAGCATCGGCAGGACCACGTCGCTCCGCACGGTCCGCGTGCTCTTGTCCTTGACGTTGCGCAGCACCACCTCGTGGATGCGCCCGTCCGCGGCGACGATGTCGTGGAGTTCGTGGAAGGGATGCACCGCACAGCGCTGGCCCGACGCCGCCGCCAGCACCTCCGCGACCGTGGACGCGTGCGCCCGGTACCGGTCCGTCCGGTGCACCAGCGTCACCGACGCGGCCCTGCCCACCAACTGCGCCGTCCAGTCGAAGGCCGAGTCGCCGCCGCCGATGATCACGACGTGCTGCCCGTGAAACGCCCCGGGGTCGAGGACGCGATCGTAGATCCCCTTCTCGTACCAGGGCGCGGCGCAGGCCTGCGGCAGGCGCCGCGGCGCGAACGCCCCGATCCCCGCTGCGATGATCACCGAGCGCGTGGGAAAGCGGTCCGTCCCGGTCACGAGCTCGAGGTGTCCGTCGCGTTCGTGCAGCGCGAGCACCTGCTGATTGAGGTGGATGGGCTGTCCGAACTGCCCCGCCTGCTCGCGGAGGCTGTGCACCAGGTCCTTGGCCAGCACCCGGGGGAACCCCGCGACGTCGAAGATGAACTTCTCCGGGTACAGTGCCGCCAGCTGCCCCCCGGGCTCCGGGAGTGCGTCCACGATCTGCGCCGTCGCACCGCGCATGCCCGCATAGAACAAGGCGAACAACCCGGTCGGGCCGCCGCCGATGATCGTCACGTCCTTCATCTCGTGTGTTGCCATCTCGAAAAATCGCCCGGCGGACGAGCTTCCGGCAACGCCCGCCGCCCGCGGCGGGGGCCGGGCGCGCGACGCCGCGACGTTAGCTTTCCCCCATGACCCTCAAGATCTACACGCGCACCGGGGACGGCGGCGACACCGGCCTCTTCGGCGGCGGCCGCGTGACCAAGGACCACCCGCGGGTCGAGGCCTACGGGGACATCGACGAGTTGAACGCGTCGCTCGGGATGGCACGGGCCATCGACTCCATGCCGCGCATCGACGAAGTGCTCGCTCCGTTGCAGCGCGACCTCTTCGCGATCGGCGCCCTGCTGGCCACGCCGGACCGCGACAAGATGGCCGAGCAGCTCGCCAAGGCCCGCATCGACGACGAACGCATCGCGCAGCTCGAACGCGCCATCGACGAGGGCGAGGCCGAGCTGGAGCCCCTGCGGGCGTTCATCATGCCCGGTGGCACGCCCAAGGCGGGCGCACTGCACGTCGCACGGACCGTGTGCCGGCGCGCCGAACGACGGGTCATCGCCCTGATGCGCGACACCGAGATCCCGCAGCTCGTGGTCATCTACCTGAATCGGCTGTCGGACCTGCTCTTCGTCCTCGCCCGCGTCGCCAACGCGCGCGCCGGAGCCGGCGAAGTCACCTGGTGAGCACGGTGGACCACTTGGAGGCCGCCGGTTCCCGCATCCGGATCGGCGCAGCGCTGGCCCGGGAGCTCGGGACGCTGCTGGACCTGCCCGCCCACCGGGCGGTGATCATCACCGACACGAACGTCGCGCCGCTCCACGCCGAGGCCGTCGCGGCAGGACTGCGGTCCCTGGACCCGGCCATCCTCACGATGCCCGCCGGCGAGGCGTACAAGACGCGCGACACCTGGGGGACGCTCACCGACGCCCTGCTCACCCTCGGACTCGGCCGCGATGGCCTGATCGTCGCCTTGGGCGGCGGCGTGGTCGGCGACGTCGCGGGCTTCGTGGCAGCGACGTTCCTCCGCGGCATCCCGGTGGTCCAGGTGCCGACCACGCTGGTCGCCATGCTCGTCGCCGCCATCGGGGGCAAGACCGGGCTCGACGTGCCCGCCGGGAAGAACCTCAGCGGCGCCTTCCACCCCCCGGCGCTGATCGCGATCGACCCG
>CAYSFN010000138.1:0-6139 GCA_964430045.1 uncultured Gemmatimonadaceae bacterium | reverse complement strand
GCGCGCCTCACTCGGCCGGCGGCAGCGGGCGCAGCATGGACGCGACCGCTCCACCGATCAGGACAGTGAAGATGACGCCGAGGAGCCAGAAGTTGACGTTGGGACCGAGCCACGCCTTGAGGTACCCCGCGGTGAGCATCTTGACGCCGACCAGCAGCAGGATGAGCGCCAGCGACACCTTGAGGTAGCGGAACTTCTCGATCAGGCCGGCCAGGCCGAAGTACAGCGAGCGCAGACAGATGATCGCGAAGACGTTCGACGTGAAGACGAGGAACGGGTCGGCGGTGATCGCGAAGATCGCCGGGATCGAGTCCACGGCGAAGATGAGGTCGGTCGTTTCGACCAGGATCAGCGCGATGGCAAGCGGCGTGAGGTAGCGCCGCCCGTCGAGGTGCACGACGAAGTGCTGCTCGTGGTAGGCCTCGGTGACCGGGAAATAGCGGCGGACCTGCCGAATGATCCACGTGTCGTTGGGGGAGCCGTGCGCCTCCTTGGCGAAGAGCATTCGGAGCGCCGTGAAGATGAGGAACACCCCGAACAGGTAGATCACCCAGTGGTAGCGCTCCACGAGGCCGGCGCCGACGGCGATCATCGCCCCGCGCATGCCCAGCGCGCCGAGGATGCCCCAGAAGAGCACGCGGTGCTGGTACTGCGGCGGGACCCGGAGATGCGAGAAGATCAGCGCGATCACGAACACGTTGTCCATCGACAACGACAGCTCGATCACGTACCCGGTGAGGAACTTGACCGCCGCGAGCCGGCCGTCGTTGACGACCTTGTCCACCGAGTCCACCGCGAGCCCGAGCCCGAACCAGTGGGCCTCGTACGCGAAGTACACCACGACCGCGAACCCGCAGGCCAGGGCGACGGTGAAGGCCGCAAAGGTCAGGGCCTCCTTCATGCCGACCACGTGCGCCTCGCGGTTGAGCACGCCGAGGTCAATGGCGAGGATCACGCCAACGAAGAGGATGAAGCCGACCCAGGCGACGATCACAGCGTCACCCGGGCGGCGGCGCGGTCACGCAGCGGCATCACGTGGTGGCCACCCAGGCCGACCACGCGGCTTCATCGAGGCCGACCGAAAGCTTCGAGCCGCAGCGGACCAACGGCATCGTCAGCAGCAGGGGTTCGTCGATGAGCAGGTCCAGCCAGCGGGCGTCGGAGTAGCGCGCCGGCCCGAGCCCGAGCGCGACAAAGCGTTTGGCGTTGCGGTCGATGAGCGCCGACACGCCGAACTTGTCGGCGAAGCGGCGGAGTTCCCCGAGCGCGGGCCCGCGAATCTTGAAGTCCACGAAGTGCACCTTGATGCGCCGCTCGGCGAAGAAGCGTTGCGCCTTGCGGACGTCGGCGTGGTTGGCCACGCCGAAGATCTGGACCTCCACGGAGAGCTCGTCGCGTTAGCTTGGGGGAACATTATGACCGACCTGCAATCTACCAAGTCGTGCGCGCAAGCAGGGGGTGGTGTCACGCCAGCCCGTGCGGCCGGGCAGGTGGTGGCGGCCGGTGCGGCGGCGCTCCCCCCGGTGCCCGCGCGGCCGTGGTGGCTGGCCAACCCCCATTTGCAAACCGTGTGGGGCAAGATGGTGCGCCGCGTCCCGATGCCCGCGACGCGACGGGAGCGCTGGGCGCTGCCCGACGGCGACCTGCTGAGCGTGGAGCGCGTGGACGCCGCCCCCGGGGCGCCCCGGCTGGTGCTGTTCCACGGCTTGGAGGGCAGCACGCGGTCGAGCTATGCGCGCGCCCTGCTCTGGGGTGCGCAGGCCCGCGGCTGGGGCGCGGACCTCGTGCTGTGGCGGACCTGCGACGGCGAGCCGGTGAACCGGGTCCCGCGCGCCTACCACTCCGGGGCCTCGGACGACGCGGACTTCGCGATCCGGCGCATTGCCGCCGAGGCGCCGGAGCGGCCGCTGCTGCTGGTCGGCGTGTCGCTGGGCGGGAACGTGCTGCTCAAGTGGCTGGGGGAACAGGGCAGCGACGTGCCGGCGGCGGTGCGGGCGGCGGTGGCCGTGTCCGTGCCGTTCGACCTCGCCCGGTGTGCGCGGCAGATCGAGCAGGGGTTTGCGCGGGTGTACGGGCGGTTCTTCGTGCGTTCGCTGCGGGCGAAGACGCTGGCCAAGCTCGAGCACTTTCCGGGGCTGGTCGAGGCCGAGGCCGTGCGACGCGTCCGGACCATCCGGGCGTTCGACGATGTCGTGACGGCACCGATCCACGGCTTCGCTGACGCGGCGGACTACTACGCGCGTTCGAGCGCGCTGGGGTTCCTCGGCGACGTGCGTGTGCCGACGCTGTTGTTCAATGCGGTGGACGATCCGTTCCTGCCGGCGGCGGTCCTCGACGAGGTGCGTGCGGTCGCGGCGCGGAACCCGCACCTGCACTGTCAGTTCCCCGCGTTCGGCGGCCACGTCGGATTCGTCGCCGGCGCCGTGCCGTGGCGGGCGCGCTATTGGATGGAGGAGGCCGTGTTGGCGTGGGGATCCTCGGTGTTCGTGCGGGACGGTCCGGTGCCAGGGAACATTCTGTCGCGCAAGGACTAGCAGCTCTATTAAGAGGGAGAAGCGCCCCCGTTCGTCGACAGGCGGTTGGTTATGGATGTGCGAACGGCGACGGGCCAGCGGCAACAGGCCTCGGCGACGCTGCAGCCGCACGACGACCAGCTCGTCGTGCGGCTGTCTGGTGCGTGGCGGCTGGGCAGTGTGCTCCCACAGTTCGGGCCGCTGATCGACGCCGCACCCGCCGCGGACAGCACGCGCCTGCGCGGCCGCCGCTCGATCGGGTTCGACGCCGCAACGCTCGGTCCCTGGGACAGCGGCCTGCTCATCTTCCTGCGTCAGGTCCAGGCGTACTGCACGGCGCAGGACGTGGCGTTCGACGCGGCGGGACTCCCGGAGCGCATCACGCGCCTGCTGTCCCTGGCCAGCGCCGTGCCGGAACGGATCAGCGAGCCGGGACCTGCGACAGCCTCCTTCGTGACGCGGCTCGGGCGCGGCGGGCTCGCGCACTGGGACTCGGCGGTCTCGGCACTCACGTTCGTGGGCGAGGTGTCACTGGCACTGCTGCGATTGCTCACCGGTCGCGGCCGCATGCAGTGGCGCAGCTTCTGGGTCGTCGTGCAGTCCAACGGCTCGGGCGCGCTGCCGATCGTGACGCTGATCGCACTGCTGGTCGGCGTGATCATCGCCTTCCTCGGCGTGGTGGTCCTGCAGCGCTTCGGCGCCGGCTACTACGTGTCCTACCTCGTGGGCTTCGGGATGCTGCGCGAGATGGGCGCCCTGATGACCGGCATCATCATCGCCGGCCGGACCGGCGCGGGCTTCGCCGCCGAGCTGGGGAGCATGAAGGTCACCGGGGAGCTGGACGCCTACGTGACACTGGGCATCTCACCCGTGGAGCACCTGGTGCTGCCGCGCGTGCTGGGGTTGTTCGTGATGATGCCGCTGCTGGTGGTTTATGCGGATCTGGTCGGCCTCGCCGGTGGGTTGGGCGTGGCGGTCGTGCTGCTCGATCTCACGCCCACCCAGTTCGTCGGGGGGCTCCTGACGGCGGTGAGTCTCCCGGATGCGCTGTTCGGCGTGTGCAAGGGTCTGGTCTTCGGCCTGATCATCGGGCTGTCCGGCTGCCTGCACGGCCTGCGCACCGGCAGTGACGCCAGTGCGGTCGGTCGGTCCGCGACGTCGGCCGTCGTGCTTGGCATCACGTTGATCGTCCTCGGCAACGCGATCATGGACTGGCTGGCGGCGCTATGGCAGATCTGACGCCGACACCCGCCACGACCGCGCCGCCGGTCGCCGTCACAGACCTGACGATGCAGTATGGGGCCCTCGTCGTGATGCGGGGCCTCAGCTTCGAGGTGCAGCGGGGCGAGGTGTTCGTAATCATGGGGGGCAGCGGCAGTGGCAAGAGCACGCTGCTCAGGCATCTCGTGGGGTTGCGCGTCGCGGCGGCCGGTACGGTGCGCATCAATGGCGTGGACCTCACCACGGCGGACGCGGCCACGCGCCGGGCGACGCTCCGGCGCATCGGGGTGCTGTATCAGGGCGGCGCCCTGTGGAGCGGACTCACGCTTGCGGAGAACGTGGCGCTGCCGCTCGAGGAGCTGTCCGAGCTCGACGCCGGGGCGATCGCCGACGTGGTGGAGCTGAAGCTCGCGCTGGTCGGTCTGGCGGGCAGCGGCGGGTTGTACCCCGCCGAGATCAGCGGCGGGATGCGCAAGCGCGCCTCGCTGGCCCGGGCGATCGCCCTCGACCCCGACGTGCTGTTCTTCGATGAACCGTCGTCGGGCCTCGACCCGATCAGCGCCAGCCGGCTGGATGATCTGATCCTCGCGATCGCCGCGAGCTTCGGGACGACGATCATCGTCGTCAGTCACGACCTGGCCAGCATCTTCCGCATCGCGGACCGGGCCTTGTTCCTCGACATCACGCAGCGGACCATGACCGCACTCGGCGGTCCGGTCGCGCTGCGCGACACACCTCCCAACGACGAAGTCCGTCGATTCCTCACGCGTGACAGCGGGAGCACCCCATGAGCATCCGTGCCAATCCCACGGCGATCGGCGCTTTCATCATCGGCGGAGTCGCGATCCTCGTCGCGGGGACCTCGGTGCTGGCTTCAGCGACCTGGTTCCAGCAACGATCCACGTTCGTGAGCTTCTTCTCGGAGTCCGTGAACGGACTCGAGGCTGGCGCGCCCGTGAAGTTCCAGGGCGTGCCCGTCGGCACGGTCCAGGAACTGCTGATCCAGATCGACCGCAAGGACAGGACCTTCCAGGTCCCCGTGACCTTCGAAGTGGACCTCTCGAAGCTGGTCACCCTGAGCGGGACCTTCGTCGATCTGTCGCTGCCGGACGAGCTGGAGCGCCAGATCGCCGACGGACTGCGCGCCCAGTTGCAGATGGAGAGCATCGTCACCGGGCAGCTGTACATCGAGCTGAGCTACGATACGGCAGCGGCGCCGCCGGTGCTGGTGGCGCATGCGACCCGGTTCCCCGAGATCCCGACGAGGCCCTCGCTGATGGCGGCCCTGGGCACGGGCGCCGGCAGCGTGGTCGCCGACGTCATGAAGGTGCTGTTCCGCGTGAACGCGCTCCTGGAGGAGATCGACATGCCCGCGATCAACTCGGCGGTGGTCGCGACGTCGCAGTCCGTGCAGCGCCTCGCAGATGCGCCGGAGCTGCACGCCGCGCTCAAGCAGCTCCCGGCGGTCACGGCGCAGGCGACTCGCTCCATGGCCGCGCTCGAGACTCTCGCGGTCACCGCGAACGGCGCGGTGGGGCCCATTGGCGTGCAGATCGAGACCGCGACGACCGAGATGGCGAACGCGCTGCAGGTGATGCGCCGCACCTTGCAGGACGCGCAGGGCCTGATCTCGACGGATTCGGGGATCGGCTTCGAGATCCAGGCCGTGCTGTCGAGCCTCAAAACCGCCGCTGATGCACTGCAACTGCTCACGACCACCATCGAGCAGAGTCCGGATATCCTCTTACGCGGCAAGAAGCCGCCGGGAAAGTGAACATGCCACGGACGATCATCGGGAAATACCTCGCACTTGGCGCGATCGTGGTGCTCGTCGCGGGGTGCTTCCGGTTGGCGCGCACGTCACCGCGTGTGGAGACCTACGTGCTTGGCGGCGCACCGGACGCACAACCGGCGGTCGACCGCGCCGTGGTGCATGAGGGTGCCGCGCTGCGCATCGGGCTGCGTCGACTCGACCTCGCGCCGTACCTGTCGACGCTCGCGATCGTCGTGCGGTACGACAACAACGAGATCATCGCCTCAGGGTTTCACCGCTGGGCGGAAAGCCCGACCGCGGGCGTGAGCCGCGCCCTCTCCGGGTACCTGGCGGTGACACCCCGTGTGCGGTCGGTGGACGTGGCACCGTGGCCTTCGCGGTCCACGCTGGACTACGTCGTGCAACTGCACGTGACCCGGTTCGAGGGCGTCGCGACGGGGGAGAGCACGGCCCGTGTGGGCGAGGCCCACGTGCAGGCGCGGTGGGAGATCCTGCGGCCGCCCGACGATCTCCTGGTCGCTCGCGGCTCGACCGAGCTGCGCACGCGCGATTGGGTGCTCGATGATTACGCGGGCCTGGTGTCGCGGCTCGACCAAGGGTTGGTGCGGATGTCCGAGGATATCGTGGCGTG
>CAYSFN010000137.1:0-6237 GCA_964430045.1 uncultured Gemmatimonadaceae bacterium | reverse complement strand
GAGGTCAAGACGACACGCTTCGGTGCGCACACTCCGTTCTTTGTGTCGAGCAATGAGGTTGCTGTATCGACACACAACGCGGAAGCATACGCTCTGTATCGCGTCTTCAGCTTTCGGGAGGCGCCGAAGCTCTTCATCGTGCCGGGCCCGCTGCGCGAGACGTTCGATCTCGAACCGGTTCAGTTCAAGGCCGTCGTGGCGTGATGAATAGTCGGGCACATAGGGAACACTCCAAGCCAGACGACGCCTGAAGTTCCGGCAAGCGTTTGCCGTAGTCGCTTCCAAGGCCACATTGTCCTTTGCCATCTCGCGGAGCAATTCTTCATCTTGTGCGCGGCAGCATGCAGGATCGTCACCTTCTCCCAGAATGTTCGCTCGGCACCCAGTGCCCAGACTACGGTGCGTGGGGCCACGAACAGATCCGGAAACACCTGTGTGGCAAAGGGGGACACTGCCCGGATTGAGCCGGCGTCATCTCCCCGCGCGCTCCGAACTCGAGGCGGACGACCGGCTGGATATATGCGGCCGATTGCCGCGCGCCCCATCCCAAGACGCGCGGCGGTCTCCTCGAAGACCTCGGCGCGTTCTCGAAAGGGACGGTTGGCAAACGCAAGCATCGCTCAGGTCCGCCCGCGTGCCCGCACGATTGCGTCTATCGTCGGACGCATCCAGTCAGGGTACAGGTGCACCCCTGCCTTGAGGCTTCTGACGTCCGCATCGGAAACCGCCGAGGCGATGCGCGCGATATCGGCCACGCCGAGCTGCGCAGCGGCGGGACGTCCGACGTGGCGCAGCGCCTCCACCACAGAGGTCGCACCTGGGGCCAGCTTCAGCCGCTTGGGAGCGACGTGCCGCAGGCGTACAGAACGACCACTGATGGTGATGTTCCGCGAAGGCCCGTCGGTCAGGTACTCCGCCCGCGCCGGAACCTGCGCGCCCCAGGGCGTTGGCGGCCACCGCACCGGTCGGTTGCACACGCCCTCCACTCGCCCGGGCAGCGGCGCGTGCCAGACTGGACACCGTCGGCGCTCGCACGCCGACCACGGCGCTCCGAACGGGATAGTCGTACAGGCCCCGCTCAAGCCGTCGGATCTTGCCGTCCGCGGTCAGTCTCCTGAGCGCTTGGTCGACGGCTGACCGGCTTCCCAAGCGGAGAAAGTCTTTGGGAATCCAGAGGGACAGACGCCCCCCGACGCGCATTGCGCTCGGGGGGCGTTCTGCACTTGCGATCCGTCCTCACCGCAACACCACCTCCTCCTCCGCCAACGAATGCTTCCTGATGCATCAACCGGATGACGCGACTGGGCGAGTCGAGGATTACTCTGCGTCGACGGCACCCAGACCTTGGGGTCGCCGATGCGAGCAACAAGCCCCTTCCCAGCTCGTATCCGATCGGATACATTGCAAATGCGCTCCTTTCTCCGTACTGCAGAGTTCGACACGTGGCTTCGCGCCCTCATGGATCCCATTGGGAAAGCGCGGATCATTGCCCGTATCAGATCCGCGGAGGCAGGACACTACGGGGATGTCGCCTCGGTGGGAGATGGCATTCTGGAGATGCGTATCCACGTTGGGCCCGGATATCGGGTGTACTTCTGCCGGCGCGACGAGGTGACGTACCTGCTGCTTTGCGGCGGCGACAAGTCGTCGCAACCGAGCGACATCCGCCGCGCGCAGGAGATCCTGCGAAACGCTGAGGACAACGCATGACCCGCACTTCTCCGTTCGACGCCGCTGACTACCTCGACAACGACGAGGTCATCGCGGCGTACCTCAACGCAGCGCTCGAAGATGAAGATCCCGCCGTTTTCCTCCAGGCCGTCGCCGACGTCGCCAAGGCGCGCGGCATGACGCAGATCGCGCGCGAGACCGGACTTGGCCGCGAGAGCCTGTACAAGGCGCTCGCGCCAGGCGCACAACCGCGGTACGACACCGTGATCAGGGTGATGCGCGCGCTGGGCGTCGAGTTGCAGGCCATGCCGGTTCGGCGGTAGGTGGCGCTTACCGCGACGATCATCACGGCAGCGCGCTATCTTTGACCTGTTCCGCGACCTGTTCCGCATCTCGCACCGGATCGCCCACCCGACACCATCCCCCGTCGGCCGCATGCCCAAACCCTCCCCCGCAGTCCGCGAACCAGTTCCAACCGGCATGGCGTCCCTCATGCCGGCAGTGGATGCGTCGCGCCGGAGGGTCTCCCCGCTGCTCGACCCGCATCAACGCGGGCAGCTTGGCCAGTTCCTGACCCCGGGACCACTGGCCGGCTTTCTGGCCAGCATGGCTCGATGCGATCGCAGCGAGATCAGGATTCTTGACCCGGGAGCCGGGGCCGGAGCTCTCTCGGCCGCTTTGGTGGAACGTCTGTGCCAGCGGCCCTCTCCGCCTGTCGCGATCAAACTGACGGCTGTCGAGCTCGACCCCGTCATGATTGACCCGCTCCTGGAGACCCTCGCCCACTGTCAGCGTATGTGCGGGGAACACGGAGTCCGGCTCGATGTCAGGCTCGTGGAGGGCGACTTCCTCGAGGCCGGCGCCGGCAGCCTTGGGAGCGATCTCTTCCGCAGGGAAGACCTTGGCCGGTTCGACTGTGTCATCCTCAACCCGCCATACAGGAAGATCCAGTCCAGCTCCCGCGAGCGCAGCCTCCTCCGTCAAGTCGGAGTCGAAACGACCAACCTCTACGCCGGCTTCGTCGCCATCGCCGCCCGGCTCCTCGAACCGGGCGGCGAGATGATCGCGATCACGCCCCGCAGTTTCTGCAACGGTCCGTATTTCGAGCCGTTCCGGCACGACTTCCTCCGCGAGATGCGCTTCCGGCGGCTCCATGTGTTCGATTCCCGCGACAGCGCCTTCTCCGAGGACAAGGTCCTTCAGGAGAATGTCGTGTTCCACGCCGTCAAGGACGTTTCAGGCAACGCGCCAGTCATCGTGTCGGCCAGCGCCGCACCCGGCGCGAGCGTGGTGCGCGAACGAAGCATCGCGCACCACGAACTCGTGCACCCCGACGACCCCAGAGCGGTCATTCACATCGTCCCCGAGCCGGAAGGCGAGTCGCTGCGTCAACGACTTGGCCGCCTGCGGGGAACGCTGTCCGATCTCCGCGTCAACGTCTCCATCGGCCGCGTCGTCGATTTCCGCGCCAGGGAGCTGCTGCGGGCGCAGCCGGCCGCGGACACCGCACCGCTGGTCTACCCCGCGCACTTCAGTGATGGGTTCGTCGACTGGCCCGGTACGCAGACGCGCAAGCCCAACGCACTCGCACTCGGCCCCGGAAGCACCGAGCTGCTCGTGCCGACCGGATATTACGTCCTCACCAAGCGGTTCTCCTCCAAGGAGGAGCGCCGGCGAATCGTTGCGGCGCTCTTTGATCCGACGCGCATATCAGGCGCCAACGTCGCGTTCGAGAATCACGTGAACTACTTCCATCGTGACGGCACCGGACTCCCCGCGCCACTCGCGCTGGGCCTGGCTGCATATCTGAACTCGACGATCGTCGATGCATTCTTCCGACAGTTCAGCGGACATACACAGGTCAATGCGTCCGACCTCCGTTCGCTCCCCTATCCTTCGGAGAACGTGTTGCGGACGCTGGGGGCTTCGATCGGCACGACCTTTCCGGTTCAGGATGAACTGGACCGACTTGTGGACACGCTGGTGTTCGATGCCTGAGCGCAAGTCACCGGCCGCTGCGTCATCGTCGCTGCGTGTTCGCCAGGCGCTCAAGCTGCTCGCCGCCCTCGAAGTCCCCCGCGAACAGCAGAACGAACGCTCGGCGCTCGTCATCCTGGTCCTGCTCGGCCTGTCCCCCCGCCGGTCGTGGGCAAGAGCGTCCGATCCGCTCCTCGGCATCACCGAGATGATGGACCTCATTCGCGATGACTTCGGCAAGCGCTACGCTCCGAACACGCGAGAGACGGTCCGCCGGTTCACGATCCACCAGTTCGTGCAGCTCGGCCTGGTCGTCGCCAACCCCGACGATCCGCGACGGCCGGTGAACAGCCCGGCCAACCGGTATCGCGTCTCAGAAGAGTTCCTCGCTCTGGCGCGGAGCGTCGGCACCGGTGCGTGGAAGACGAGTCTCGCCGAGTTCAAGGCGGCCTCACCGGCGCTCCGGAAGCTGACCGCAAAGGCGCGTACACAAACCATGATCCCCGTTCAGCTTCCGGACGGGACACGACTGAAACTCACCGCTGGCGGGCAGAACGAGCTCGTGAAGCGGATCATCGACGATTTCTGCCCGCGCTTCACGCCCGGTGGCGTGATCGTGTATCTGGGCGACGCCGGACGCAAGCATCTGCATTTCAACGGCGATGAAGCCGCTCGGCTTGGCATTGTCGTGGACGAGCACGGCAAGATGCCGGATCTGGTGGTCCATCTGCCCGGGAAGAACTGGCTCGTCCTGATCGAGGCCGTCACGAGTCACGGACCGATTGGCCAGAAGCGGCACAACGAACTGAAGTCACTGTTCGCCAGTGCCAAGCCGGGGCTGGTGTTCGTCACGACATTCCTGACGCGCCGGGCGATGAACAAGTATCTGGGCGAGATCGCCTGGGAGACCGAGGTGTGGATCGCCGAGGAACCGGAGCACCTGATTCACTTCAACGGGGAGCGGTTCCTGGGGCCGTATACATGACCGGGATCGATGGACTCGACCCGTCGGCCGGCGTGGCTCATCACGCTGCCGACTGAGAACCAGGCCGTCTGGGAGAAGTTCGCCACATTCGTTTTTCGCGCCACGAACGGGCATCCAGTCACCGATGCCGATTCGTCCCGCTCTTCGCTCACAATCGAGAGCCCGAAGATGCGCGGAGACACCATCGTGCTCGGATTCGCCAGCGGCGGCTCATGGCGATGTCCTGACGGATGGCCCGGGAGTGGCTCGTGGTACGAACTGCGCCTCGTGCCGAATCGCTGGGATCGGAACCACCGGCAGCCACTTCCGGTGGTTGTGGTCAGCCACTGGGATTCCATCCCCGGATGCGGAAGGCGCTGACCCGCGGCTTGCAGTTTCGCTCGGCCTCTCCGGAGCGAAGATGCACAACTCATTACCTAGCAACAACTTACATTCATTGCGTGCCCCGAACAAATGCCGTATATTTCCATCCGCAGCACAGGCGTACATGGACGGCTGGCGTTGCTCGTGAGACCGATGCCCGGGGAGGGGTCGAGATGTCCGAACCGCTACGCCCGCTACGTCACTTCTTCGTTGATGAAGCGGGCGACTTCACGCTCTTCGACAAACGCGGGACGACCATTGTCGGCACGCCCGGTGTGTCCCATACACTGATGGTGGGGATCTGCGAGCTCCCTGATCCCGTCGCAGCAACCGCCCTGCTCAACGAGCTTCGTGCTGACCTGCTGCGGGACCCGTACTTCGCCAGAATCCCATCCATGTCACCCGAGGCAAGAAAGACGGCTGTCGCGTTTCACGCAAAGGATGATCTACCAGAGGTTCGCCGCGAGGTGTTCCGGATGCTCCCATCCCTGACACCAAAGATGATCGTGGCGATTCGCCGGAAACACGCGCTCGCGCACGAGGCACGAACGCGTTTCGAGCTCTCGGGTGTTCGCCACTCTCCCGACGACGTCTACGATGATCTGGTCGCCAGAGGGTTCACGAACCTTCTTCACAAGGCGACCGAGCATCGTGTGGTCTTCGCGAAGCGTGGGAAATCGGACAGAAACCGCGCACTCCTGAGGGCGATCGAGAAGGCAAAAGCGCGATTCAACGGGCGCTGGAACCGCTCCCACAATCAACGGGTCGTCATCGAATCCCGGGTGCCCTCCGAACACGCCGGCATTCAAGTGGCCGACTACCTCCTCTGGGCATTGCAACGATTGTATGAGCGCGGCGAGGACCGCTTCTTCCAGTCGGTGGCGGCGCACTTCAGCCTGATCATGGATCTCGACGACACTCGCGAGAAACCATACGGGATGTGGTTCAAGAAGAGCCGACCACTGCGCCTGGAAACGATGAAGCCCGTCACCCCCGGCTAGGCTCGCCGAAGCGAACACACGGCATGAAGCCGACGTTCACCGGGGGTAACGGACTTGTTGTGGAATCTATGGAAGCTGGTCGGAACGTGCAAGCTGGCGTACCGATGGCAGCCTAGGGTAGCCGACTCCCCCGCCGATACCCCCCCGGCCCCACCCCCTGATACTTCGCGAACGCCTTCGCAAACCCCACGGCGTTCGCGTACCCCACGTGCTCGGCGATCTCCCCCACGCTGAGCTCCG
>CAYSFN010000136.1:0-6363 GCA_964430045.1 uncultured Gemmatimonadaceae bacterium | reverse complement strand
AACGACTCCGGCGGCGCCCGCATCCAGGAAGGCGTCGACTCGCTCGGCGGATACGCCGAGGTGTTCCTGCGGAACACCCTGGCCTCCGGGGTCGTTCCGCAGATCTCGGCGATCCTCGGGCCCTGTGCGGGGGGGGCCGTGTACTCGCCGGCCATCACGGATTTCGTGTACATGGTGCGGGGGACGTCCTACATGTTCGTCACGGGCCCCAACGTCGTGAAGACCGTCACGCACGAGGACGTCACGATGGACCAGCTCGGGGGCGCGGACGTCCACGCGGGCACCTCGGGCGTCGCCCACTTCGCGCACGACAACGAACTGGCGTGCCTGGGCGCGATCCGCGAACTGTTCCGCTACATCCCGCAGAACAATCTCGACCAACCCCCGCGCGGGGTGGGGCGGGACCCGCGGGACCGGCAGGACGAGGCCCTGCGCGACATCATTCCGGATTCGCCCAACAAGCCCTACGACATGCGCGACGTGCTGCGGCGCATCGTCGATGACGGGGAGTTCTACGAGGTGCAGCCGGATTTCGCGGCGAACATCCTCGTCGGCTTCGCGCATCTCGGCGGGGACAGCGTCGGCATCGTCGCCAACCAGCCGGCGGTGCTGGCCGGCGTCCTCGACATCAATGCCTCGGTCAAGGCCGCGCGGTTCATCCGGTTCTGCGACGCGTTCAACATTCCCCTCCTCACGTTCGAGGACGTGCCCGGGTTCCTGCCCGGATTGGGGCAGGAGCACGCCGGCATCATCAAGCACGGCGCCAAGCTGCTGTATGCCTACTGCGAGGCGACCGTCCCGAAGCTCACGGTGATCACCCGCAAGGCCTATGGGGGCGCGTACGACGTGATGAGTTCCAAGCACATCCGGGGTGACTACAACGTCGCGTGGCCGACCGCGGAGATCGCCGTGATGGGCCCGAAGGGCGCGGTCGAGATCCTCTTCAAGAAGGAGATCGCCGAATCCGCGGACCCGGCCGCCGCGATGGAGCGACGCGTGGCGGAGTATTCGGAGAAGTTCGCGAATCCCTACGTCGCGGCGTCACGCGGCTTCGTGGATGACATCATCGATCCGCGCGAGACGCGGCCCCGGCTGATCGCGGCGCTCGAGGCACTGCGGGGCAAGCGCGACCGCAATCCGTCCAGGAAGCACGGGAACATCCCGCTGTGAGCGCGACCCGCACGCGCGGCGCGTCGGCGACGCCGCAGGGCCCCGAGCGTCCGATCCACAAGCTGTTGATCGCCAACCGCGGCGAGATCGCCCTGCGCATCATCCGGGCCTGTCGCGACCTGGGCATCGCGACCGTCGCCGTCCATTCGGACGCCGACGCGCGGGCGCCGTTCGTGCTCGCCGCCGACGAGGCGATCCGGGTCGGCCCGCCGCCCTCGTCGGAGTCGTACCTGCGGGGCGAGCTGCTGATCGAGGTGGCCCAGCGCGTCGGGGCGCAGGCCATCCACCCGGGCTACGGCTTCTTGTCGGAGCGGGCGTGGTTTGCACGCGCCGTGCGCGACGCGGGACTGATCTGGGTCGGTCCACCGGCCGAGGCGATCGAGGCCATGGGGTCCAAGACGGCCGCGCGGCAACTGGCCGTCGCGCACGACGTGCCGGTCGTGCCCGGGACCACGGAGGCGGTGCATGACGCCGCCGACGCGGTGCGATGGGCCGAGTCCTTCGGGTTCCCCGTGCTGCTGAAAGCGGTGGCGGGCGGAGGCGGCAAGGGGATGCGCGTGGTCCACGATGCGGACGCGCTGCCCCTGGCGCTGGAGTCGGCGCGGCGCGAGGCCCTCAATGCCTTCGGCGACGACGCGGTGTTCATCGAGAAGTTCATCGTTGGTCCGCGGCACATCGAGATCCAGGTGCTCGCCGACGAGTACGGGCACGTGTCCGCGCTGGGGGAGCGGGAGTGCTCGATCCAGCGACGCCATCAGAAGATGATCGAGGAGGCGACGCCGAGGGCAACTACTACTTCCTCGAGATGAACACGCGCATCCAGGTGGAGCATCCGGTGACGGAGTTCGTCACCGGAGTCGACCTGGTGCAGTGGCAGTTGCGCATCGCCCGGGGCGAAGCCCTCACGCTGCCCGAGATCGTCGAGCCGCGCGGCTGGGCGATCGAGTGCCGGATCACGTCCGAGGATCCCGCGAACGGGTTTCTCCCCTCGACGGGCCGCGTGGAGTACCTGCGCGTGCCAGCGGGCCCCGGGGTCCGCTGGGACGCCGGCATCGGCATCGGCACCGAGGTGGGCCTGCACTACGATCCCATGCTCGCCAAGCTCATCGTCCACGCGGAGACGCGGCCGCTCGCCATTGCGCGCATGCAACGGGCGCTCGCCGACCTCACGATCGTCGGCGTCGACACGTCCCGGGAGTTCCATCTCCGCATGATGGAGAACGCGGACTTCCGCCGCGGGAGCTTCGACATCCAGTGGCTCGAGCGGGAGTTGCCGGGGATCCTCACCGCGTCGCCGCCGCCCGGGACCCTCGAGGTCGCCGCGCTGGCGGCGGCGCTGCTCGCCCATCAGGAGCGGACGCAGCCACACCCCGCGTCGGCGGCCTCGGCCCCGGAGGCCGCCGCGGAGACGGCGTGGCAACGCGCGGCGCGCCACGACGCCATGCGCCGGTGACGACGGACTCTGCCACCCGGACGTTGCAGATCGAGCGGCTCGTCGCCGGCGGGGACGGCCTGGCCCGTGACGACGGCTTCGTGATCTTCGTGCCACGCAGCATCCCGGGCGAGTCGGTCCTCGCCGAGCCGCCGACGCAGCGTGGCCGGGTGACCCGTGCCTGGCCGCAGGAGATCCGCACGGCGTCGCCGTCACGCGTGCCGCCCCGGTGCGGACACTTCGTCCACGACCGGTGCGGCGGTTGCCAGTGGCAGCACCTGGCGTACGACGCACAACGCGAGGCGAAGAGCGCGTTGATCGTCGAGGCCTTCGCGCGGATCGCGAAGCGCACCGTCGCGGCGCCGGTCGTCGAGGCGTCGCCGACGCCGTGGCGCTACCGCCGCAAGCTCACCCTGGCGCTGCGACGCCGGGGAGGGCGGTGGATCGCCGGACTGCACCGGGCCGATGCGCCCGGCGCGATCATCCCCATCGACGACTGCCCGATCACGGACGAGTCCGTGGTGGCGGTCTGGCGTGCGATCCTCGCCGTGCAGCACTGGTTGCCACCCGGTGACGAGGGGCGGGCCTCCGTCCGCCTGCACGACGACGGGTCCGCGTCGTTCGTGTTCGAGGGGGGCGAGCGCTGGCCCGCAGCGACGCGCTTCTTCGAGGCTGTGCCCGCCCTGCGATCGGTGTGGTGGCATCCCACGCGCGGCCATCGGCGACGGCTCGCGCTGCGACGCACAGCGGGAGACGACGATGCGTCCTTCGTCCAGGTCAATACGGCCGTTGCGGAGGCGCTCCGTGCCCACGTCGAGCAGCTCGTGCGCGGCCATGCGCCCCGGCATGTGATCGACGCGTACGCGGGCAGCGGCGACGGGGCCGCGCGGCTTGCGGCGCAGGGGATGCGCGTGACCGCGATCGAGGCCGACCCGGACGCGGCGGCCGTGGCCGCACGACGCCTCGCGCCACCGTCGGTCGTGCTGACGGGGACCGTGGAGGGGCGGCTCACCGCCGCCTTGCCCGCCGACGTGCTGCTGGTGAACCCGCCGCGCACGGGACTCCACGCCGCGATTCCGGCGCTGCTCGGCGCGTCGGCGGCGCGCCCGCGCGCGCTCATCTACACCAGTTGCGACCCCGCCACGCTGGCGCGAGACGTTGCGCGCCTGTCCGGCTGGGTCGTTCGCGACCTGCGTGCCTTCGATATGTTCCCCCAGACCGCCCACGTCGAGACGGTCTGTGTCCTCACGCCGGAGTGCCTGTGAAGTACATCGTGGACCTCGGGGGGCAGCGTGTCCCCGTGTCGATCAGTGACGACGGCATCACCGTGGCGGGCCGCCCGGTCGTGGCGGAGCTGACGAGCATCGACGGGACGCCCGCGCGCATCCTGCGCGTCGGCGACCGCATCCACCGCGTGGTGGCCCGCCGCAACGGGGCCCGCGGCGCGCACGTGCTCTGGATCGACGGCTGGCGCTTCGACGTCGAGGCGCTCGACGAACGGACCCGCGCCATCCGCGACCGGGCCGCGGCGTCCGCGTCGCAGAGTGGCCCGGCGCCCGTGGTCGCCCCCATGCCCGGGCTGATCGTGCGCGTGCTCTGCGCGACGGGCGACGTCGTCACCGCCGGGACGCCGCTCGTGGTCATGGAGGCGATGAAGATGGAGAACGAGCTGCGCGCCAGCGGGGACGGCACCGTGGGGGAGATCCTCGCGCAGCCGGGCACGGCGGTGGAGAAGGGGACGATCCTCGTGCGCCTCGGCTGAGGCGTCAGCCGAGGGCCGCGTCGACGGCGCGCAGCACCTCGTCGAACGTGAAGGGCTTCTCGATGATCGTGTGCATGCGCGGCGCCAGGCGTGCGTGATCGTCGGCGTGCAGGAAGCCCGACATGCCCAGGACGGGGATCGTCGGCCACTCGCCCGCCATCGCCTCGACCAGCCCGGGGCCATCCAGTCGTGGCATCCGCATGTCGGTGAGGACGAGATGGATCGCGGTGCCGTGCTCCCGCAGGTGCTCCATGGCGTCGAGGCCGTCCGCTGCGACCAGCACCGTGTAGCCGCGCAGCGTGAATGCCCGCTGGAGCGCAAAGCGGATCGCGGGGTCGTCGTCCACGATGAGCACGCGACTGCGCCCGGACGTGACGACCGGCCTGCCCGTGGTGACTTCGGCGCCGGGATCGTCGATCCGCGGCAGCAGGATCTCGAACCGGCTGCCGGCCCCCTCGGTGCTGGACGCGCGGATCACCCCGCCGAACGACGTCACGATCCCGTAGACGATCGTCAGGCCCAGCCCCGTGCCGCGCCCCCCGGACTTGGTCGTGAAGAAGGGTTCGAACAGATGCTGCAACACCTGGGCAGGCATCCCGGTGCCGTCATCCTCGACCGCCAGCACCATGTGCGGTCCGGGCTTGAGGCCGACCAGGCGGCGGGCATCGTCCATCGTCAGGAGTCGTGTCTCGACACGCAGGTGGATCTGCCCGCCGGGTGCCGCGTCGCGCGCGTTGATGAGGAGGTTCATCAGCACCTGCCGCAGTTGCGCCGCGTCCGCGCGCACATGGACCGGCGCGCCCGGGAGCGCGATGTGCAGGGTGCTGGTGGGCCCCACGAGGAGCCGGACCGACCGCTCGAGCCCGCGGATCACGGCGACGACGTCGAGCACCACCGGGGCTGCAGACCGGTGCTGACTCACGGCCATCAACTGCCGCGTGAGTGCCGCGCCAAGTTCGACGGCCGTGAGGATCTCCTCGGCGGCGGCGCCATCTTCTGGCGCGTCCTGCTGCAGTTGCACGTTCAACTTGATCGCGCTGAGGACGTGATTGAAGTCGTGCGCGATCACGCTGGCGAAGCGTCCGATCGCCTCCATCTGCCGGGCCTGCCGGAGGCGCTCTTCGAGGTCGAGCTGCGTCGACACGTCGCGGCCGTGGAGGACCACGCCCCGCACCGCAGGATCGTCGGTCCGATTGGCGGCGGTGGAGTGGAGATGCAGCCAGCGGCCGTCGTGCGTCCGCACGCGCCACGTCGACGGGACGGTGGTCTCGGTCTCCCCCCGCGCGATGAGGCCGGTGAAGATCTCGTCGAACGCGCTCTGTTCGTCGGGGTGCAGGAAGGCGCGCATGGACGCGCCCAGCACCTGGTCGGGGGCGTAGCCCAGGACGTGTTCGACGCTCGGGCTCACGAAACACAGGGCGCCCGCGGCGTCCGCGATCACGACGATGTCGGACGAGCCCTCGACGAGGGCCGTGTACCGGGCATCCATCCGCGCCTGCGATTCGAGTGCCGCCGCGTGCGCACGATGGGCGATCCATTGCCGGAGCACCACCAGGCCGAGCACGCTGACGGTCCCCAACTGCGCCAGCAGCTCGGAGCGGTTGTGCCAGTGCGCTTCCGTCGTCGCAAGACCGGCGACCACGAAGGCGGCAAGGACATAGGGGGCGAGGGACGGGACGCCATCCAGCACCGCCGCACGGTCCACGGGTGCCGCCTGCAACGCGCGCAGTTGGGCCACCGGCGCCAGGAGGCCCGCGACGGCCCCGAGCAGCCACGCCAGCTCTGCCGCGAGCGGTGTGGCCAGGCTGATCGCCTCCAGGCGGGAGGGGAGGACCAGGTCCCCGGCCAGGGTCGCCCCGAGGGCGACGGTGATGCAGGCCAGTGGCCAGACGATGATCGCCGCCGGTCGGCGCAGCCAGACGGCGGCCACGCAGCCCAGCGCCGCCAGCTGCGCGACGGGAAATCCGTACGCGGCGATCTGGACGAGCAGCCCGCTGGA
>CAYSFN010000135.1:0-6382 GCA_964430045.1 uncultured Gemmatimonadaceae bacterium | reverse complement strand
CACGGCGCGCTCGCGCTCGGCGTGGACCTCGCAGAGGCTCATCAGCGTATGGAAAGCCTGGAGCACGCCGCCCGGATCGTCACGGCGGCGCGGTCGCTGGGCCCCCTCCGGTCGCTCCCGGCCGACGAGGTCGCTATCCTGCAGCAGATGCGGGCGGCGCGTCGTGCGTCGTCCTGACGCTGCGCTTCCCCTTTGTCCCTCTGACCTGACCGGATGATGCACGCCTCATCGGGCCCGACGATCGACGCCCTGCTCGCGGACCGCGCGCGATTCGAGTCGTGGCTGACGCAGCTGGACCACAAGGCGGGGGGGCTCCCGTCCCATATCGTGACGCGGGTCCGTGCCGACTACACCGACCGTCTCCAGCGCGTGCTCGACGCCCTGGCGGAGCGGGCGGACGACCTGCGGGCCGAGGCGGCGGAGCTGGCGGAGCGCGTGGCCGCGCTGGAGGTCGCGCTGTCTGCAAAGCGCGATGCGCGTGCGGAGGACGAGCTGCGCGCCATTGTCGGGGAGTTCGACGACGCGGCCTGGGCGGCGCGCGCCGCCCAGCACGACGCCGCGATCGCGGCGCTCGATGGCGAGCTGCAGACGCGCATCGCGGAACGCGACCGCGCGCAGGAACTGGTGTCGAGTGCCGTCCGGAGCGATGCGCCACCTGTGCCGGCCGCACCGGCACAGGATTCGCCGCCGCGCGTTGCCCCGCCGCCGACCCCGCCCGTGGCGCCGCCGGCCATCCCCCCCGCACCAGTGCTCCCTCCGGCGGCAGCTCCGCGCGTGTCCGCGCCGGTCCCCCGTGCCGAGCAGCTTCCGATCGACGTCCCGGCGGCCGCGGCGTCCACGCCGGCGGTCGACAGCGGCACGTCCATTCCCGACCTGCTCCCGTCACCCACCTTCGACTCACCGCCGAAGCGCAGTTCTCAACAGACGGCGTTCGACGAAATGGCCTTCCTCGACACCGTCGTGGGTGGTGGTCCCGACCGTGGGGCGGACGGGTCAGCCGAGGTGGCCGAGGGCGCGGCAGCGCAGCTCGCCGCACCGGCCGAGTCGGAGGCGGAGGGGCAACGCACCCTCAAATGCCAGGAGTGCGGATGGATGAACGTGCCGACCGAATGGTACTGCGAGAAGTGCGGGGGCGAGCTCTCGGCGTTCTGAGCACGCGTTCCGCCACGAACGGCAAACGGGCCGCGATCCCAGGAGGATCGCGGCCCGTTGATGCGTTGGCGGACGTGTGCGATCAGCCGTTGCCGAGCTTGGCCATCACACTCTTGTGGCGCGCGGCCTTGTTCGCGTGAATCAGGCCCTTCCGCGCTGCGCGGTCCAGCAGGCTCACCGCCTGGGTGCGCTGCTCCGGGGACGCGCCAGCGGCGAGGCCCTTCTTGAGCGCGGTGCGAAGCGTGGAGCGCTGCGCGCGGTTCCGGATCGCGGCGGCCGCGGACTTGCGCATATCCTTCTTGGACGACTTGAGATTCGGCACGACTGATCAGCGTTGATGAAGTTCGGAGAGCACGAGGACGCCCCGGTGATCCGGGGTGAATACGAAATGTACGACGCCTGCGTGCCACGGTCAAGTCATTGCCCCGCTTTCACATCGCTGCGCCCGAGGGTATCCTTGGGGGGTCGTCGCGTGAGCCCCGACTGCTGCCGGGGGACCGCCGTCCGTTCCCCCCGAGCCCTCCCCCGTGGACAAGCTCCAAGTCATCGTCCTTGTCGCCCCCGTCCTGCTGTTCTCGATGGTCGCCCACGAGTACGCGCACGGGTATGCCGCCCTCCGGCAGGGGGACACCACGGCCCTCTCCCTCGGCCGACTGACCTGGAACCCCGCGAAGCACATCGATCCGTTCATGACGCTCGTGCTCCCGGTGCTGACGTTCCTGATGACCGGGTTCATCTTCGGCGGGGCCAAGCCGGTGCCGGTGAATCCGCGGAACTACCGGAGCTACAAGCGGGGCGACATCATCGTCTCGATGGCGGGGATCGTCGTGAACCTGGGCCTCGCGCTCGTGTGCACGGCACTGATCGTCCTCCTGGGCTGGCTCGGTCGCTCGGTCGACGCGTTGCTGATGAGTGTCTCCGTCCTGCAGGCGATGATGTTCGTCGGGGTGCTGTTCAACCTGGTGCTCGCCTTCTTCAACCTGCTGCCGATTCCGCCGCTCGACGGCTCGCACGTCTTCAAGTACCTCCTCCCCCCGGCGTGGGCGATCCGGTACCAGCAGATCGGATTCCTGGGGATCTTCCTGCTCCTCCTCCTGCTCCCGGTTCTGCGGCCGTTCTATCTCGGCCCCGTGCAGTTCTTCCTGGGACTCTCCATCCGCGGGACGTCGAGCGCGTTTCTGCCCGAGGCCGTGGAGATCATTCGCGGGGCGGGATTCCTGCGATGATGGGGCGCGAGACGGCCGAGTCGGCGTGGCACCACGAGGACCGTCCGGCGGGCTTCGTCATCGAGCTGCCCGAGTACGCGGGCCCCCTGGACCTGCTGCTTGCGCTCATTCGCGACGAGCGCCTGGACATCTACGACATCCCGATCGCGCGGATCTGCGCGCAGTTCGTGCAGCGCATCCACGTGCTCGGCCTGAACGAAGCGGCGGACTATCTCGAGATGGCGGCGCGGCTCCTGCGCATCAAGGTGCAGTTGCTGCTGCCGCGCTCCGAGAGCGAGGAGGGCTGGGACGATCCGCGGGCCGAGCTGGTGCGTCGCCTGCTGGAGTACCAGCAGATCCGCGAAGCGGTGGATGTGCTCGACCGGCTGGGGGAGGATCGGCGCAATCGGTTCGCCCGCGCCTACCTCCCGGTGGCCGGTGCGCCGCCGGTCGCCCCGCTGGCGATGTCGTTGGTCGAGTTGTTCGCGGCCGTCGACCGGGTGTTGCGGGTCGCGCGGACGCCGGCGATCCACGACGTGATTCCCCGCGCGCTCGACGTCGACGGCGCCATGGCGACGGTGCGCGCGGTGCTGGCCTTGCGCCAGCACGCGTGGTGGTCCGACGTGCTGCGTGCGGATGCGGAGCCATGGGAGGTCCTCTCCACCTTGATCGCACTGCTCGAGCTGGCTCGGCGCGGTGAACTGCGTATCCTCCAACCTCGTCCGTTCGCGGCCGTGGAGATTGCCCGTGAATCCACTGGCGAAGCTGCTTGAGGCCGCGCTCTTCGCGAGCGCACGCCCCATCCCGACCGACGAACTGGCCGCCCTCGATCCCGAGGCGTCCCCCGCCGCCGTCGCGTCGGCGCTGGATGAACTCCGGGAGCACTATGACACCGACGGGCACGGCGTCGAGCTGGCGGACGTCGGGGGCGGGTGGCAGATCCTGACCCGTGCCGAGTTCACCGAGACCATCGAGCGGGCGCAGCTTGCCGTCCGGCCGGCGCGGCTGTCGGCAGCGGCGCTCGAGACCCTGGCGATCATCGCGTACCGGCAGCCGATCGGTCGGGCCGAGATCGAGGAGATTCGCGGCGTGAACGTGGGGGCGGTGGTGCGCGGTCTCACGGAGCGCGGCTTGATCGAGGTCACGTCCCGTGGTGAAGGGATCGGCCGGCCATTGCTCTACGGCACCACCCCGCTCTTTCTCGAGCATTTTGCGCTGCGGCATCTCGACGAGCTGCCGCGTGCGGATGAGTTTGCTGTCGCGCTGCGCGCCGAACCGCGCCCGATGTGACCGCCGAGTCGATGCGCATCCAGCGCGCGCTGGCCCGGGCCGGGGTCGCCTCACGCCGTGCGGCCGAGGAGTTGGTCGAGGCGGGACGCGTGACCGTCAACGGCGCCGTGGCGCAGATCGGGCAGCAGGTGACCCCCGGGCGCGACAACATCCGGGTCGATGGGAAACCCGTGGGACGTCCCGTGGCGACTCAGTGGTATGTGCTGCACAAGCCCACGGGCGTCGTGACGACGCGATCCGACCCGCACGGGCGGGAGACCGTGTTCGACCTGGTGCCACCGACGCCGGGCCTCACCTACGTCGGCCGACTCGACTACCTGACCGAAGGGGTGCTCCTGCTCACCACGGACGGCGCGGCCGCTCACCGCCTGGCGCATCCGTCCGGCGAGGTGCGTCGCACCTACGTGGCCACCGTCCGCGGCGATGCGCCGCGGGCCGTGCGCGACATCCTGCGCGGCATCGAGCTGGAGGACGGCCCGGTGAAGGTCGACGCCGCACGTGCGCTCCCCATGGCCGACGGTCGCTGGGGGTTCGAGATCACCCTGCACGAGGGGCGCAATCGCGAGGTGCGTCGCGTGTGCGAGGCCCTGGAACTTCGCGTGGACCGATTGGTACGCACCGCGTACGGCGCGGTGACGCTCGGGGCGCTGCGACCGGGTGAATGGCGCGCCCTCTCACCCGTCGAACTCCGGCGGTTGGTCCCTGCTGCCCGTGCGCCCCGTCGGCGCCGCCCGTGAGTCCATGAACGCACCTGTCACTGCACCTGTCACTGCACCTGTCGCTGGTCCTCTTGCCTCGGCCGTCGTCCACGAAGTCGCCAAGCGTGTGGTCGGCCAGGACGCGATGGTCGAACGGTTGCTGATTGCACTCCTGACCGGCGGTCACGTGCTGCTGGAAGGCGTCCCGGGGTTGGCGAAGACGCTGGCGGTGCGCACGCTCGCCGAGACGGTGCGGACCACCTTTCATCGGATCCAGTTCACGCCGGACCTGCTGCCGGCCGACGTGGTGGGGACGCAGGTGTTCGATCAGGCCACCGGCCGGTTCAGTGTGAAACGGGGACCGATCTTCGCCAACATCATCCTCGCGGACGAGATCAACCGGGCGCCGGCGAAGGTGCAGGCCGCGCTCCTCGAGGCGATGCAGGAGAAGCAGGTCACCCTGGGCGGGCAGACCTTTCCGCTCACGGAACCGTTCCTGGTGCTCGCCACGCAGAACCCGATCGAGCAGGAGGGCACCTACCCGCTGCCCGAGGCGCAGGTCGACCGGTTCATGATGAAGCTGCGCGTCACGTACCCGTCGCGCGCCGAGGAGAAGGAGATCGTGCGCCGCATGGCCGGGGGCGGGGCGATCGACATCGTCCCGGTGACGACGCCGGAGGAGATCCTGGCGGCGCGTGCGGAGATCGCGCGCGTCCACGTCGAGGAGCGCGTCATGGACTACATGGTCGACCTGGTGCTCACGACGCGCGACCCGGCGGCGGCGGGCCTGGCCGATCTGCGCCCGCTCATCGAGTACGGCGCATCGCCCCGCGCGACCATCGCGCTCGCGCAGGCCTCCCGGGCACACGCGTTCCTGCGGGGGCGGACCTTCGTGACGCCGGACGACGTGAAGGCGATCGCCCCGGACGTGCTGCGGCACCGCGTGGTCCTCACCTTCGAAGCGGAGGCGGAGGAGGTGTCCAGCGACGATCTCGTGCGCCGCATCCTGGCGCGCGTCGCCGCGCCGTGACACACGCCGGCTCGGCCGATCGCACGCCCGGCGCCGTCTCGGCGGACCTGCTGCGATTCGTCCGTCGCCTCGCGTTCCGCACGCGCGGCCGTGTCACCACGCGCTTCGCCGGTGAGTACGCCTCGGTCTTCAAGGGGCAGGGCATGGAGTTCGCGGAGGTCCGCGAGTACGAGAGCGGGGACGAGGTGCGCAGCATCGATTGGAACGTGACGGCGCGGATGCGCCGCCCCTTCGTCAAGCGCTACGTCGAGGAACGGGAGCGCACGGTGATGCTGCTCCTGGACGTCTCGGGCTCGGCGGGCACCGGGACCGGCTGGCGGGTGAAGCACGACGCCGCACTCGAGATCACGGCGGCCCTCGCGCTCCTCGCCGTCCAGTCGAACGACCGGGTGGGCGCCATCCTCGCCTCGGACCGCATCGAGCAGAGCATTCCGCCGCGCAAGGGTCGGCGGCACGCACTCCGCGTCCTGCGGGACGTCGCGGCCTGTGTGCCGCGGGGACGCGTGACCGATCTCACCATCGCCATGGATCGCTGCCGCCGCGCCCTCCGGCATCGTGGGATCGTGTTCATCGTCTCCGACTTTGCCGGTGCCGTGCCCGAGCGGCCGCTTCGTCTGCTGGCGTCCCGGCATGACGTGATCCTGGTCCCGCTGGAGGATCCGGGCGAGCGGGTGCTTCCCGCGATCGGTCCGGCGTGGCTGAGCGACCCCGAGACCGGGGCCCGCGTCGAAGTCGATACCTCGGACCCCGGGCTGCGCGCGCGCTACGCGGCGGCCTTCGCCCGTGAGCGGGACGACCGTCGCGCCCTGTGCCGACGACTGGCGGTCGATGAGATGATCGTGCGCACGGACCGCGACGTGCGCCGGCCGCTCGCCGCCTTCTTCCGCGCGCGCGAACGCCGTCGTCGACGTCGATGAGTGTCCTGACGGCGCTGGTGGTCGTGCTGCTGCAGCTGGGCGCGACCGGACTGCCCGCCAGCGGCGTGCGGGTGGGTGCGACGGTCACAC
>CAYSFN010000134.1:0-6423 GCA_964430045.1 uncultured Gemmatimonadaceae bacterium | reverse complement strand
CGTACTTGCGGAGCAGCAGGTGCTGCTGCATCTGCGCCATCGTGTCGAGCGCGACACCGACGACGATCAGCAGCGACGTGCCGCCGAACTGGAACGGCACGTTCACGAGGTTCGCGATCCAGATCGGCATCAGCGCGATGACGGTGAGGAAGACCGCGCCCGGCAGGGTGATGCGCGTCAGCACCTGATCGATGTACTCGGCGGTCTTCGAGCCCGGCTTGACGCCCGGGATGAAACCGCCCTGCTTCTTGAGGTTCTCCGACAGGTCGATCGGATTGAAGATGATCGACGTGTAGAAGTACGTGAAGAAGATGATCAGGATCGCCGAGAGGATGTAGTAGAACACCGACCCGGGGTTGAAGTACTCCGCGAACCGCGCCAGGGACTCGTTCCCGGAGAACTGGGCGATCGCGCCCGGCACCACGATGAACGACTGGGCGAAGATGATCGGCATCACGCCCGACGAGTTGATCCGGAGCGGGATGAAGTTCTTCGCGGACTCGCGCATCCGGCCCCGCGCCATCGTCCGCTGCGGGATCTGGATCGCGATGCGCCGGGCCGCGAGCGTGATCGCCACCACCGCCGCGACCACGGCGACCATCAGGCCGGCCAGCACCAGCAGCCCGAAGGGCGACAGCGCCCCCGTGCTGAGGAAGCGGAAGGTCTGGATGATCGCGGGCCAGAAGCCCTGCACGATCGAGAAGAAGATCAGCAGCGACGCCCCGTTGCCCAGGCCGCGCTCCGTGATCTGCTCGCCGAGCCACATCACGAACAGCGCACCGGTGGTCAGGAACAGCGCCGTCTGGATCTTGAACGCGAAGCCGGGTGCGAGCACCGCGCCCTGCAGCACGTCCGACTCGAGGAACAGCGCGAAGCCCCACGCCTGGATGAGCGCCAGCCCCACGGTGAGGTAGCGGGTCCACTGCGTGACCTTCTTCTTCCCTTCCTCATCCTTGTTGAGCTTCTCGACCTGCGGGATCACGGCGCCCGCGATCTGCATGAAGATGCTCGCCGAGATGTACGGCATGATCCCGAGCGCGAACACCGTCGCGCGCGAGAGCGAGCCGCCGACGAACAGGTCGTAGAGCCCCAGGAGCCCACCGGCCTGCGCGTCGAAGAACTGCGTGAGTGCCACGACATCGACGCCGGGGACCGTGATGGTCGCACCGATGCGGTAGATCAGGAGCACCATCAAGGTGAACATGATCTTCTGCCACAGTTCCGGCGTCCGATAAATGTTGGCCAGTGCAGCGGCCGGGTTCGCCTGCGACATCGTCAGTGGGCTCGGTTTAGTCTTCGACGCGGCCACCGGCCGCGACGATCTTCAAACGCGCACCGGCCGAGACGGCCACTCCGCGCACGGTCACCGCGCTCTCGAGCGCGCCGTTCGACAGGATCTTCACCGGGCGCCCGCGACGGGCCAGCCCGGCCGCCACCAACGTCTCCGGCGTGACCTCGCCACCCGCCGCCAGCACCACGAGCTGATCGAGGCGGACCACCGACGCCGCCGGCTCCTTCGGCCCCCCCATCCCACGCTTCGGGATGCGGCGTGTCATCGGCATCTGACCGCCCTCGAAGTGCGGCTTGCCGCCACCCGGGCCGTGATGTCCCGCACGCGCCTTGCTGCCCTTATGTCCCTTACCCGAGGTCTTGCCGGTGCCCGAGCCCGGGCCGCGTCCCAACCGCTTGCGGTTGCGATGCGCGCCGGGCGTCGAGGCCAGCGACTCGAGACTGATCTTGTCCGTCATCTTCACTCCTTCACAGGGGTCACCTCAACGAGGTGACGCACACGCTTGATCATCCCTCGCAGCGACGGCGAGTCCTGATGGACGACCTCCGACTGATGGTGACGCAGCCCCAGCGCTTCCAGCGTCTGGCGCATCCGCCACGTCTGACCGATTCCACTGCGCACCTGCTTGATGCGCACCTTCCCGTCGGTCAGGGTGTTCGGCGGCGTCACCGCCGGCCCCTTCCCCGGGTGCCACACGAACGTCCGCGGCATCAGACTGTCTCCTTGATCTTCGCGCGCGACTTGTACGGGATCGACGACACGTCGACGCCCCGCTCCCGCGCGACCTGCTCCACCGTCACCAGCTGACGGAGGCCATCCATCGTCGCCCGCACCATGTTGTGCGCGTTCGACGACCCCAGGGACTTCGTGAGGATGTCCGTGATGCCCGCGCACTCCAGCACCGCGCGCACCGCACCACCCGCGATCACGCCGGCACCCGGCGCCGCCGGCTTGAGCAGCACGCGACCCGCGCCGTGCTCACCCACGACTTCGTGCGGAACCGTTCCACCGGTCAGCGGCACGGCAACCAGCGCACGCCGCGCCGCGTCGACCGCCTTGCGGACCGCCTCGGACACCTCGTTCGCCTTGCCCGTCGCGAAGCCGACCTTCCCCTGCCCGTCGCCCACGGCGACCAGCGCGTTGAAGGAGAAGCGACGGCCGCCCTTGACGACCTTGGCCACACGATTGATGGCGACCACGTTCTCGATCAGGTCGGACCCGCCGTCACCGCGATTCCCATCGCCGCCACGACCACCGTCGCGGCGCGGACCACCATCGCGTCCGCCACCAGGACCGCCACGACCCGGGCCACCCCCGGGTCCGCCGCGCCCCTGACCGCCGCCCGGCCCACCACGACCGGCGCCCGGACCCCCGCGGCCGCGGCCACCGCCGCCACCGGGACCGCCACGCCCGCCGCCGGGACCGCCCCGGCCACGACCGCCGCCCGCACCGGCTCCGCCGGCAGGACCACTCGATACTCGCGTCTCGTCCGCCATCTTAGAACTCCAGCCCGGCTTCCCGGGCGCCGTCGGCCACGGCCTTCACCCGGCCATGGTACTGGTAACCCCCGCGGTCGAACACCACCTTCGTGATGCCCGAAGCCCTGGCCTTCTCGGCCACCAGCTTGCCGACCGCGACGGACTTCTCCGTCTTCGTGCCGCTGAACGCCTGATCGGTGACCGTCAGCAGCGTGTGCTGCGCCTGGTCGTCCACGATCTGTGCGTAGATGTGCTTCAGCGAGCGAAACACCACCAGGCGGGGACGCTCCGGCGTCCCAGCCACCTTCGCCCGGACTCGGCGATGCCGGCGATCCCGCTGCTCGGCACGCGTCTTCGGCATGCGCATTACTTGCCTCCCGCCTTACCCGCCTTGCGACGGATCTGCTCACCTGCGTACTTGACGCCCTTGCCCTTGTAGGGCTCGGGGGGGCGCAGCGAGCGGATCTCCGCCGCCACCTGCCCCACGATCTCCTTGTCCGTCCCCTCGATGATCACGTTCGTCGGCTGTGGCGCCGTCAACGTGATGCCCTTCGGGGCCTTGAACTCGATCTGGTGCGAGAGCCCCAGCGCGAGCAACAGACCATACGGCTTCGGCTCCGCCTTGTAGCCGACGCCGACGATCTCGAGCTGCTTCCTGTAGCCGTTCGTCACGCCCTCGACCATGTTGGCCACGAGCGTGCGCGTCAGGCCGTGCATCGACTTGTCCGCCGATTCATCCGAGGGACGCGTGACGTTGAGGATCGCGCCGTCCTGCGCGATCTCGATCCGGCCCGGGATCGCCCGGGACAGTTCGCCCCTGGGGCCCTTCACCGTGATCCGGCGGTCCGCCACGGTCACCGTGACACCAGCCGGGACCGGGATCGGGAGCTTTCCGATACGTGACATTGGGGAGGTCTCCTTACCAGACGAGCGCAAGGAGTTCGCCGCCCGTGCGCGCCCGTCGCGCTTCCCGGTCGGTCATCAGCCCCTGCGAGGTGCTGAGGATCGCCACACCCAACCCGTTGCGCACACGCGGGATCTCGCTCACGCCCACATACTGGCGCAGCCCCGGGCTCGACACCCGGCGCAGTTCGCGGATCACCGGATGGCCACCGGCGGCATACTTGAGGATCACGCGCAGGATCGGACGGCCATGCTCGTCCGTCACGGTGCGGTAATCCTGAATGAACGCGCTCTCCTTGAGGAGGCGCGCAATCTCCAGCTTCATCTTGGACGCCGGCATGTCCACGCGACGGTGCTTCGATCCGCAGGCATTGCGGATCCGCGTGAGCATATCGGCGATCGGATCGGTCATCGACATACTGCAGGTACTCCTATGGTTTCCGGCGCGGCCGGACTTCTAGGAAAAGGGTGGGCCGACGTCCCTACCAGGACGCCTTGCGAACACCCGGGATCTTGCCCTCGAGCGCGAGCTCGCGCAGGGCGATGCGCGACAGACCGAAGGTGCGCAGATACGCACGACTGCGGCCGGTCAGCTGGCACCGGTTCCGCACCCGGGTCGGCGACGCGTCGCGCGGCAGCTTCTGCAACGCGACCACGGCGGCGGCCTTCGCTTCGTCGGTGGACTTCGGACTGCGCACGGTCTCCTTCAACGCCGCGCGCTTGGCCGCGAACCGCTGGACCGTCGCCTTGCGGCGGGCATTCTTCTCGAGAGAGCTCTTCTTCGCCATATCGGATTACGCGGTGAGGCGTGCGCCAGACTTGTCGTCGCCGCGGAACGGCATCCCCAGTTCCCGCAGCAGCGCCAGCGCCTGATCGTCGCGCGACGTGGTCGTCACGAACGTGATGTCCATCCCGTGGATCTGCTCCACGGCGTCGTAGTTGATCTCCGGGAAGATCATCTGCTCCTTGACGCCGAGGGAGTAGTTCCCCCGCCCGTCGAACGAGCGCGTGTTCAAGCCACGGAAATCCCGGATCCGCGGAATCGCGGTCGTGATGAACCGGTCCAGGAACTCCCACATCCGCGCCCCGCGCAGCGTCACCGCCACGCCGATCTCCTGGCCCTCGCGCAGCGCGTAGTTGGCGATGGACTTCTTCGCCTTCTTGCGCACCGGCTGCTGGCCCGTGATGATCGCCAGCTCCTCGACGATGGCGTCGAGCAGCCGCGGCTGCTTGATCGCCTCCCCGAAGCCGACGTTCAGGACGATCTTCGTGAGCGTCGGGATCTGGTGCGGGTTGGTGAGCCCGAAGCGCGCGGCCAGCGCCGGGCGCACCCGGGACTGGTACGCCTCGCGCAGCCGCGGCGCCGAGGCGGCCTGGCCGATGCCGGCGTGCTCGGTGGGGAGCATGGAGGCACGCTTGCCCCCACCCTCGCCGCCCTTCGCCTTGCCGCCGCCCTTCGCCGCGGCACCGCCCTTGGCGGCGCCACCCTTCGCGGGGGCCTTCTTGTTTCCAGGGGCGTTGCCGCCCTTCGTCTTGGTTGCCATGACCGTCGTCCTCGCTGTCAGCGCGTGGTGGGCAGCGAGTCACCGCTCTTGGCGGCGATGCGCTCCTTCGTCCCATCCGCGTCCTGCCGGTACCGCACGCGCGTCGGCGCGCCGCTCTTGGGATCGATCAGCATCACATTGCTGTGATGCAGCGGCGCCTCGCGCTCGATGATCCCGCTCTCCTCCTCGGGACGGCGCGCACGCTGATGCTTCTTGATCATGTTGATCCCCTTCACGGTCACGCGGCCCGTCTTGGGGTAGACGCGGATCACCTCGCCCTCCTTCCCCTTGTCGTCGCCCCGCAGGACACGCACCCGATCGCCCTTCACCAGCGGCATCGTCACGCGCGCCGCGTTGATCGCGTGGCGGCGCGTCAGCCGCGTCCCGGCCGTCTTCTTGTGCTTGAGCACTCGCATCTTACAGCACCTCCGGGGCGAGCGACACGATCTTCATGTACTTCTTCTCACGCAGCTCGCGGGCCACCGGCCCGAAGATGCGCGTCGCCTTCGGCTCGCCGTTGTCATTGATGATCACCACGGCGTTCTCGTCGAACTTGATGTAGCTGCCGTCCTTGCGCCGGGTCTCCTTGACCGTGCGCACGACGACCGCCTTCGCCACGTCCGACTTCTTGACCGTGCCGTTGGGCAGCGCGTCCTTGACGGCCACCACGACCTTGTCCCCGAGCCCGGCGTACCGACGCCGTGTGCCTCCGAGGACGCGGATCACCAGCGCCTGCTTGGCGCCGGAATTGTCCGCCACCTTCACCACCGATTCCTGCTGGATCATGGCTCAGTTCCTCAGCGCGCGCGCTCGACGATCTCGACGACCCGCCACCGCTTGTCCTTTGACAAGGGCCGGATCTCCATGATGCGCACGGTGTCGCCCGTCTTTGCGCTGTTGGCCTCGTCATGCGCCTTCAGCCGGGTCGTCCGCGTCATCATCTTGCCGTACACCGGGTGCGGCACGCGACGCTCGATCGCGACCACCACCGTCTTGTCCATCTTGTCACTCACGACCAGCCCGGTGCGCACCTTCCGCATCGGACGATCCGAAACCTTCTTCTCCATCTCTGGCATCCTCGGGGCCTCGCTCATCGCTGCGCGGCCGACGCCGCCAGTTGCTTCTCGCGGAGCACCGTGTGCAGCCGCGCGATGTCCTTGCGGAGGGCGCGCACCCGGAGGGGATCCTCCAGCGCCTCCGTCGCGCT
>CAYSFN010000133.1:3815-6457 GCA_964430045.1 uncultured Gemmatimonadaceae bacterium | reverse complement strand
GACACCGCAAATCCGGCCACCACGCCGATGCGCTGAGACTGGTTAGCGGGACATGGTGACCGGGGTGTCGGTCGCCGGCTGAAGTTTGGTCCGCCAGCTGCGCGGGCCGCAAGTGAGGACGTGCGCGTGGTGGAGCAGGCGGTCGAGCAGCGCCGTCACGGCCGCGGTGTCGCCGAGGAGTTTGCCCCAGTCGTCGACGGGGCGATTCGAGGTCAAGATCGTCGAGGCCCGTTCGTAGCGGCGCATAATGAGCTCGAGCAGATCTTCGGCGGCGGTGGGCGGCAGTTTCCGCATCCCGAGATCATCGATGATCAGGAGCGGGACCGTGCTGAGGGTCGCGAAGACGGCCTTCCGCGTGCCATCGAGCGTCGCGTCGGTGAGTTCTTCGAGCAGCAGGTGCGCTTCACGATACAGCACTCGGTGGCCGTGCTGGATCGCCGCGTGACCGAGGGCTTGCGCCAGGTGACTTTTCCCCGTGCCCGGCGGGCCGATCAGCAGCACATCTTCGCGCTGCGTGATGAAGCGGCCCGTGGCGAGCTCGAAGAGCAGGGCGCGATTCATCTTCTTGTTAAAGGTGAAATCAAAGGCGTCGAGCGAGCGCCCCGGATCGCGGAAGCGCGCCTGCGCGCGTCGCCGTTCGAGGAGGCGATCCTGACGGCGCTGCAGCTCATCGGTGACGAGCATCGCGATCAGGTCGAGCGGCGCGAGCCGATCGGCTTGCGCGTGGCGGAGCCGTGCGTCGAGCACATCGGCCATGCCCGAGAGACGGAGACTGCGGAGGGCGCGATCGAGTTCGAGGAGATTCATGAGAGGGCGGCTCGGCGATCAATCAGATCGCGGTAGAGGGTGAGTTGGCGAATGAGCGGATCGATCTGCTTGAGCGCGGCCGCTGGGGCGGTCACGCGTTCGAGATAGCGGCGGAGAAAGCGATACGACGGCGCGCCGGCCTCGAGCGCAAAGTGCGCGGCGTCTTCCGTCAGCGCGGGGCCATGTTTGCGCGCGAGCGCCAAGACCCCGAGGATGCGCCGCGGCGCCAGCACGCCGTCGGTGCCGTGGATATGCGCGCACACCGCGCCGATGGACGGGCCCGCCGTCCGCGCGACGGTGAGGAGTTCGTGCGTTTTCGTGGACGTCCGCGTGGGGCGATCGGGCGCGGCGACGCGATGCTGGCCGCGCCGCGTGCGCAGATGCTCGCGCAGCAGCCGGCCCGACGCCGGGTCGAGCACCCGCACGTGCTGGTCGTTCCACTGCACGGTGACGCGCTGACTGATCCAGCCCGGCGGCACGCTGTAGTACGCGGCCGCCACTTCGACGCAGCCGTCGAGGTGCACGCTCCGCGTGCCGTAGCGGTAGTAGCGAAAGGGCTCGAGCGGCAGCGCGCCCAGGTGGGGGCGCTCCTCCGCAAACATGGCACTCACTTGGCGCTTCGTCGTGCCATGGATCCGCGTGTCCGCCCAGCGCGTCTCCCACGCATCGAGATACGCCTGCGCCGCCTCGATCGTGTCGAAGCGCTGCCCCTTGAGCGGCGTCTGCTGCGCGTGCCCGACGCCCGATTCCACCTTGCCCTTCCGATCCGGATCGCGGACGCGACACGGCAGCGCGACGACGCCGTAGTGCGCGAGCACCTCGCGATAGAGGGGATTGATCGCCGGATCGTACACGTCCGGCGTGAGCACGCCTTCGCGCAAATTGTCGAGCACGATCACGCGCACTGTCCCGCCCAGGCGGCGAAAGGCCTGCTCGTGGAGCGCCGCCCAGATCTGACTACTCGACCGCCACGTGAGGAGTCGCACCGATTTGCGGGAGTAGCCCAGCGTCAGCACAAACAGACGGGTGCGGCGGTATTTGCCCGTCGCCGGATCGCGGACCATCGGCCCCTCGCCGTAGTCGACTTGGGCCTCCTCCCCAGGCGCCGTCACGATGATCCCCGCGGGCTCGGGCGGCGGGCTCCCGCGCACGCGCCGCACAAAGCGCCGCACGCTCGCATAGCGGCCTGCGAAGCCATGCTGGTCGACCAGATCCTGCCAGATCGCCATCGCATTGCGACCGCGACGCAGGCCCTCCAGAATCAGCGCGCGATACGGCTCACACCCGCTCGCCGACGGCGCCGGCGCCGCGTCGTCCGACCGGTCGGGCCCGGCGGGGTCGGTGGACACCACCCGCGTGGTGGCCGGATTTGGCGGGGGCCACTGCGCGGGGCGCCCCCCGCGCGCGCGGACCGCGACGCCGGCCGCCTTGAGATAGCCGCTGATCGTCTCCCGGCGCACCCCGGTCGTAGCTTCGATGCGCCGGAGCGACCAGCCCAGTCGCCCCAACGCGATCACTTGTTGCTGCGTGGTTTCGTTCAAGACGTTGCTCATGGCCGTAAACCCCGCGCGCGGGGCCTACGCCGTCAACGTCTCAGCACATCGGTCGTGGTGGCCGGTTTTCAGGTGTCCACTGGTGGCCGGTTTTGGGTGTCCACTGAGGCCGTCTCCAAGGCTCGCCAGATCGAACTCGCGGCAGATGTCGAGGTCGCGCCGGGACATGTAGTTGCCGTGGATGAGCACCTCGCGGATCTGGTCGGCCGCCTCGGGATACTCGCGCTTCTCGGGGTCGTGGTTCTGGAGCAGGAACTCCCGATAGCAGTGCTCGATGACCGG